>NZ_JBSFRH010000025.1:0-96967 GCF_053589135.1 Rhodococcus sp. NPDC003382 | reverse complement strand
TCGCTGGTGTCGGTGGCCTCGTGCGCGGCCACCGCCGCTGCCGCGATCGCTCGGGCATGCTCGGCGGCTTCGGCCCGCACCGCCGATTCGGTGCGATTGGCGCCGGCCGAGGCGTTCGAAGCGATCTTGACCGAGTCCAACGCGATCGTTTCCAGCCGGCCCAAGCCCAGGGCGGCGGCCAGCAACAGGACCTGGGTGAACAGGTCTTCGCAGGCGGCGGCGTGGGTCTTGCGGAACCGGGCGATCGTGACGTGGTCAGGGATGTCCTGGGCGCAGATCACCCGATAGGCCACGTCCTCGGCGCACAAGCGTTCGATGCGGCGGGAGGACCGTTCCCCGCGGGACCACGCCCACACCAGCAGGGTCAGCAGCATGTCCGGGTGGTAGCCGGCCCGGCCGGCGCCGCCGGTCTTGGCGTTGCGGTGGAATGCGGTGGTGTCGATCCGGTCGATGATGTCGATGACCGTCCACACGGGATGATCGGCGCCGAGCCAGTCGCGCATGTCCGGTGGGATCAGGAACTGTTGATCGCGGTCGACGGGTCGATATCCTTTGGCCACCAACGGATTCTACACAAAGCCGCAGGTCGGCCCCGCCGCGTCACGGCGAGACCGACCCGCGATTCTGCAACAGCCCGCAGATTGACCGGATGTATCGTTCGCTCGGAAAAGTGGGGGTCGCGCGCGGAAAACGCGGGGTCGGCGCGGAGCACTCTGTTTCAATGGAGATGTGTGCAGATGGATGGCATATTCCGGTGAGCCGATCCTCGCCGAGGACCTGCTGTTCCGTCCGGTGCACTCGCTCATCGATCAGAGTCTGCACTCGCAGCTCGGCGCGACGACCACGAACGGGGACGGGTTCGGCATCGGCTGGTACGGAGAAGGGCCCCGGCCGGCGCTGTTCAAGAGCATCGAACCTGCTTGGAACGACCGCAATCTGAGGGAACTCGCCAGCCAGATCCGCAGCGGCATGTTCTTCGCGCACGTGCGTGCGTCGACGGGATCACCGGTCCAGCGCAGCAATTGCCATCCGTTCCGGTACGGCAACTGGTTGTGGATGCACAACGGCGAGATCGTGGACTACCGGAAGATCAAGCGGGAACTGCTGCTCGCGGTGGAGGCGGAGCTGTACACGGAGATCATGGGATCGACCGATTCGGAGGCGCTGTTCTACCTCGCGTTGACGTTCGGACTGACCGACGACCCGCTCGGCGCCGTCGGCCGGGCGGTCGGCTTCGTCGAGAAGACCGCCCGCGCGCACGGCATCGAGAACCCGGTGCAGATGACGGTCGCGACATCGGATGGAACCTCGATGTGGTTCTTCCGCTATTCGAGCCAGGTGCAGTCGCGGTCGCTGTACTACTCCACCGACATGACGACGCTGCGTGCCCTGCACCCGGAGGTGGAGGTGCTCGCGAAACTCGGACCGAGGGCGCGCCTCGTGGTGTCGGAACCGCTGCGTGACCTGCCCGGGGCGTGGAACGAGGTGCCCGAGGCCAGTGCGGGAACGGTCGGACCCTACGGGGACGAAATTCTGCCGTTCGTGCCGCTGGCCCCCTAGATCGCCGGGGCGCAACGCCATCGGGGCGCACCCACGTGGGATGCACCCCGAATTTCGGCGTTCGCGGACTTGTCAGAGGGCGCGGACCTGCTGGGCCTGCGGCCCCTTCTGTCCCTGCCCGACCTCGAATTCCACCCGCTGGTTCTCTTCCAGCGAGCGGTAGCCGCTGCCCTGGATCTCGGAGAAGTGGACGAAAAGATCGGCGCCCCCGTCATCGGGAGCGATGAATCCGAAACCCTTCTCGCTGTTGAACCACTTCACGGTGCCCTGCGCCATCTTGCCCAACTTCCTGTTCGGGAGCCGAACGTCACGTCGACGTCACGATCTCCACAATCGATCGTGCCACCCCTACGCCGTATGCACACCTTGTAGAGCACCGCCGATCCGAACCCACGAGGGCGGGCGCGCCGGGGCCTACGACGCGGTGCCGGCGCCCTTCGGGGAGGTCTCGAGCTCGAGGTCTGCGTCGTCGGCGAAGACGAGCCGACCGTCGTCGAGCGCGACCGCCCACCGGCGCACCGGGGCCCAGTCGCGGCCGAGGTCGTCGGCGACCAGCGCCGCGGCCTCGCCGTAGTCGGCGACGATCGCACCGTGTTCCGGTGCTGCGTGGCCGGAGCCGGATCGAATCGTCACCCGCGCGCCCAACGCGAGCGCGGCAGAGTTCTTGGTCTTAGCGCTCATGGCCATCAATTGTGACAGCTCACAGCGGGTGATGCAGGTCGGCCCGGGTCAGCCGTTGCGCGGTGGCGTCCAGGACGGGTCACGGCCGGTGAGCCCGAGCAGCCGATCGAGCGCGGACGCATCCTCCGCAACCTCCACCACCGGACCGAACAGGCCACCTTCGGCCCGCTGCTCCGGGGTGACGGTCGACGCGAACGCCGTGCAGGCCGCCACCGCCGCATCGTCGCAGGTGTAGGGCAGGCCCGCCGCGGCCGCGAGGTCCCAACCGTGGATCACGAGCTCGTCGAGCGCGACGAGTCCCGCGATCCGGCCGGGCAGGTCCAGCCCGGCGGCCTGCGTCGTTCCGGTCCACGCAACGGGATCGTGCCACGCCTGCGCGAGCGCCGCGACCTGCGCGGGGATGCGCGTGCGCCAGTCGTCGCCCAGGTTCGCTGCGCTCGGCGCCGGCGGACGCGCCGTGATCTCCCCGAACTCCTTGGTCGCCGCAGCCGTGAACGCCACGGACAGGCCGCCGACGTGGTCGAGGAGGTCGCCGAGCGTGGCGTCCCGGCACGGTGTGCGGGCGGTGAGCTGGTCGTCGCGGATCCCGGCGATCACCCGGGTCATCGTGCGGGCGGCGGGATCGAGATCGAGCATTTCGGTCATCGGGGCACCTCGGTTCTCGGAGCGGTGGGGTCGCATGAGGACAGACCCGTCCCGCGCCGGAAACTCAGCGGCGTGACCGGTGCGGACGGCCGCGGGCCGCCGCGACCATCGTGGTCGCGGCGGCCCGCGGAAAGTGGGAGAGCCGATGTATGCCGGTCAGGCCGGGCCGTCCCGTTTCGGGTCGACGGCCGGGAACACCTCGGTGGGGGCGTCGTCGCTGCTCCACGCCCTGTCGGCCCCGACCGCAGCCCCCACGGGCGCCGGTTCCGCGGCGGGCTGCTCGACCGGCTTCGCCTGCTCGCGTCGCACCAGGAAGCGACCGACGGTCACGGCGAACATCGCGGGCAGGAACACCAGCAGCACGGTGAACGCCGCGCCGGAGGTGAGCTCGAAGAACAGCGACTTGACGCCGACCGGGATCGCGGTGACCGCATCGACGAGCCACGTGAGGAACCCGCCGAGCAGACCTGTGACCGCGCCCGCCTTCAGCCACAGCATCGTCAGATCCGCGCCGCGATCCGGATCGGGATTCGCGCGCCGATCCCGGATCCCGTCGATGCCGCCCCAGATCAGGGCCGCGAACAGCACGACGAGCAGACCACCCCACCTCAGGACCGATCCCTGCAGGGGCCACTGGACGAGCGCCGCGCCCAGCAGGACGCGGACGAGCACATGCACGAGGGTCAGGCCGAGCCCGCGAGTCAACCAGGGTTTCATGTATCCGAGAGTAACGTCTGTCACGGCAAAAGTGTGTCTCGGCCCACACCCGAAACCGGCCCGTCGTCCTGTGACCGGCCACGAATCGTCGGGGTAGGTTGGTTCGATGGCCGCCGATCATGCCTCCCGCCGCGCCGCGCTGCGCGCCGTCCTCGCCGACCGCGGACTCGACGCGCTGCTGGTGACGAACCTGCTCAACATCCGCTACCTCACCGGATTCACCGGGTCCAACGCCGCGCTGCTGGTCACCACCGACGACGACGCCGACGAATCGCGGACCGTCGTCTGCACCGACGGCCGGTACGTCACGCAGATCGCCGAACAGGTCCCGGACCTGCGCGCGGTCATCGCACGCGCCAGTGCCGACCACCTCATCGCCTCCGCCGGGACACACGCGGCGGGCTGGGGTTTCGAAAGCCACACGGTCACCGTCGACGAACACGCACGCTGGTCCGGGCTCGGCAGCAAGGTGACGTTGACCGCGACGCCGGGACTCGTCGAGCAGCTGCGGGCGGTCAAGGACGAACACGAGATCGGGCTGCTGCGCGCGGCGTGCACCGCGGCGGACCGGGCGCTGGCGGACCTGATCGCCGCCGGGGGCCTGCGCCCCGGACGCACCGAGAAGGAGGTGGGCCGCGACCTCGAGTCCCGCATGCTCGACCACGGCGCCGACGGGATCTCCTTCGAGACGATCGTCGCCGCGGGCGCCAACTCGGCGATCCCGCATCACCGGCCGACGAACGCGGTCCTGGCGTCCGGCGACTTCGTCAAACTCGACTTCGGGGCGCAGGTCGGCGGCTACCACTCCGACATGACCCGCACCTACGTGCTCGACAAGGCCGCGGACTGGCAGCGCGAGCTGTACGACCTGGTGTTGCGTGCCCAGCAGGCCGGCCGGGAGGCGCTCGCGCCCGGAGTCGAATGCGCCGCGGTCGACGCGGCGGCCCGCTCGGTGATCACCGACGCCGGGTACGGAGAACTCTTCCTGCACGGCCTCGGTCACGGGGTGGGGCTCGAGATCCACGAAGCGCCGGGAATCGGCGCCGCGGCGACCGGTACACTTGTCGCCGGTGCGACGGTAACCGTCGAGCCGGGCGTGTACTTCTCCGGGCGCGGAGGCGTGCGGATCGAGGACACGCTCGTGGTGCGCGAGCAGGCACCGGAACTGCTCACGCTGACCGACAAGACATTGACCGTCGTATAAGGGCGGTTCCTCGACTCTAGGAGACGCGAAGTAAGTGGCCGATACCAGTGATTTCAAGAACGGGCTCGTGCTGAAGATCGAGGGTCAGCTCTGGCAGATCATCGAGTTCCAGCACGTCAAGCCCGGCAAGGGTCCGGCGTTCGTGCGCTCGAAGCTGAAGAACGTGCTCTCCGGTAAGACCGTCGACAAGACCTGGAACGCCGGTGTCAAGGTCGAGACCGCCACCGTCGACCGCCGCGACATGACCTACCTGTACAACGACGGCACCGACTACGTCTTCATGGACGGCGAGACCTACGACCAGATCTCGATCTCGCCCGAGACGCTCGGTGACGGGGCGAAGTTCCTGCTCGAGAACATGGCCGTGCAGGTCGCGACCCACGAGGGCACCCCGCTGTTCGTCGAGCTTCCCGTCACGATCGAGCTGGTCGTCCAGCACACCGATCCGGGCCTGCAGGGCGACCGCTCCACCGGCGGCACCAAGCCCGCGACCCTCGAGACCGGCGCCGAGATCCAGGTCCCGCTGTTCATCAACACCGGCGACAAGCTCAAGGTCGATTCCCGTGACGGCAGCTACCTCGGGCGAGTGAACTCCTGAGTGTCCGGAACGCAGAAGAAACTCGGAGCCCGGCACAAGGCGCGTAAGCGCGCCGTCGACCTGCTGTTCGAGGCCGAAGCCCGCGACACCGACCCGATCGACCTCGCCGCGGACCGCGTGGCGCTGGCGCTCACCGACGACCAGGTGGCCCCGGTCGCGCCGTACACCCGGACCCTGGTGCGCGGTGTCGCCGAGCACCTCGACGAGCTCGATCAGCTCATCGCCGACCACCTGCACGAGTGGACGCTCGAGCGGCTGCCCGCGGTGGACCGCGCAATCCTGCGGATCGCCGCCTGGGAGCTGTTCCACGCCACCGACGTGCCGCCGGTCGTGGCCGTCGACGAGGCCGTCGAACTCGCGAAGTCGTTGTCGACCGACGATTCGCCGGCGTTCGTCAACGGCGTGCTCGGTCAGCTCGTCGCCGTCGCCGACCAGGTGCGTGCCGCGGCCGCAGCGACGTCGGTGCACGCGAAGCAGGCCGGCGCTCCCGAACAACCCGGCACTCCCGAACAACCCGGTTCGGAACAGTAGGACACCGATGCAGCGCAGGCGGGTCCGGACGAGATCGACGATTTCGTCCGGACCCGCCTTCGTCGTCGGTGCCCGTGTGTCGCGCTTCACCGTCAACCTTGCCGTGACGCCTCTCGGCCGCTGATAGGCTGTTTGAACGTCAGGCATCCTTTAACGATCCGTCCAGCGAGGCGGAGAAGGAGGTCGCTGTATGGCCATGTCCGAGGACGGCTCGTCAGCATCCACCGATCCATCGGCATCCGGAACCGGAGCGCCCGCCCGCGAGTTGTTGTCCGCCGCGGACGTCGGACGCACCGTGGCCCGCATCTCCCACCAGATCATCGAGAAGACCGCACTCGACGCCCCGGAAGGCGAAGCGCCTCGCGTCGTGCTGGTCGGAATCCCCACCCGCGGCACCACCCTCGCGAACCGCATCGCCGAGCGCATCGAGGAGTTCTCCGGGGTCCGCGTGCCGGTCGGATCTCTCGACATCACGCTCTACCGCGACGACCTGCGGACCAAGCCGCACCGTCCCCTCGAGCGCACCTCGGTGCCGGAAGGCGGTGTGGACAACGCCCTGGTCGTCCTCGTCGACGACGTGCTCTTCTCCGGCCGCTCCGTCCGCGCCGCCCTCGACGCCCTGCGGGACCTGGGCCGGCCGCGAGCCGTCCAGCTCGCGGTGCTGGTCGATCGCGGGCACCGCGAGCTGCCGCTACGCGCCGACTACGTCGGCAAGAACGTTCCCACCGCCCGCACGGAGGACGTGCGCGTGCTGCTCACCGAACAGGACGGACGTGACGCGGTGGAGATCTCCGGAGGCAAGAACCTGTGAAACACCTGCTCACCATCGCGGATCTGACCAGGGATTCCGCGACCGAGCTTCTGGACGAGGCGGAACGGTTCGAGCAGGCGTTGCTCGGCCGTGAGGTGCGCAAGTTGCCGACACTGCGCGGCCGCACCGTGATGACCGTGTTCTACGAGAACTCGACCCGGACCCGGGTGTCCTTCGAGGTCGCCGGCAAGTGGATGAGCGCGGACGTCATCAACGTCAGCGCGTCGAGTTCGTCGGTGTCCAAAGGCGAATCGCTGCGCGACACCGCGCTGACCCTGCACGCGGCGGGCGCCGATGCGCTGATCGTGCGGCACCCGGCCTCCGGTGCGGCACACCGGATCGCGGACTGGACGACCGACGCCGACGGCAACGGCCCGTCGGTGATCAACGCCGGTGACGGCACCCACGAACACCCCACGCAGGCGCTGCTCGACGCGCTGACCCTGCGGCAGCGGCTCGGATCGCTGGAAGGGCGGCGCATCGGCATCGTCGGCGACATCCTGCACAGCCGGGTGGCGCGCTCGAACGCGCTGCTGCTGTCGATGCTCGGCGCCGAGGTGGTGCTCGTCGCGCCCCGCACGCTGCTGCCGGTCGGGGTGGAGACCTGGCCGGTGACCGTGGCGCACTCGCTCGATGCGGAACTGCCCGGCCTGGACGCGGTGCTCATGCTGCGGGTGCAGGCCGAACGCATGAACGGCGGGTTCTTCCCGTCGGCGCGCGAGTACTCGATCGGTTACGGACTGTCCGAGCGCCGGCTGCGGCTGCTCTCCGACGACGCGGTGGTGCTGCACCCCGGCCCGATGCTGCGCGGCATGGAGATCGCCTCCGCGGTCGCCGACTCCCCGCAGACCGCGGTGCTGCAGCAGGTGACCAACGGTGTGCACGTGCGCATGGCGGTGCTGTTCCGTCTGCTGGTCGGCACCGAAGGGGCGTCGGCATGACGGAAACTATTGGAACAGGAGACAATTCGGTGACCCCGCAGGTCCTCATCCGCAACGTGCTGGTCTACGGCGAGGGCGATCCGGTCGACGTCCTGCTCGGCGACGAGCAGATCCTCGCGATCGGTTCCGGCCTCGAGGCCGACGCCGATGCCGAGGTGATCGACGGTAGCGGCCAGGTCCTGCTGCCCGGCTTCGTCGACCTGCACACGCACCTGCGCGAACCGGGCCGCGAGGACACCGAGACCATCGACAGCGGCTCGGCCGCCGCCGCGCTCGGCGGCTACACCGCGGTGTTCGCGATGGCCAACACCAACCCGGTCGCGGACTCGGTCGTCGTCACCGATCACGTGTGGCGCCGCGGCCAGGAGGTCGGACTGGTCGACGTGCACCCGGTCGGCGCGGTCACCGTCGGTCTCGCCGGCAAGCAGCTCGCCGAGATGGGCACCATGGCGGCCGGCGCCGGCCGGGTCCGGATGTTCTCCGACGACGGGCACTGCGTGTACGACCCGCTGATCATGCGGCGCGCCCTCGAATACGCGGGCACCCTCGGAGTTCTCATCGCCCAGCATGCCGAGGAGCCGCGGCTGACCGTCGGCGCCGTCGCCCACGAGGGTCCGACCGCCGCACGGCTGGGTCTGACCGGATGGCCGCGCGCGGCCGAGGAGTCGATCGTGGCGCGCGACGCGCTGCTCGCGCGGGATGCCGGAGCCCGTGTCCACATCTGCCACGCGTCCACCGCGGGCACCGTCGAACTCGTCAAATGGGCTCGGGGACAGGGGATTTCGATCACCGCCGAGGTGACTCCCCATCACCTGCTTCTCGACGATTCGCGGCTCGAGACCTACGACGGTGTCAACCGGGTCAACCCGCCGCTGCGGGAACGTTCCGACGTCGAGGCATTGCGCCGCGGCCTCGCCGAGGGTGTGCTGGATTGTGTGGCCACCGACCACGCCCCGCATGCCGAACAGGACAAGTGCTGCGAGTTCTCGCAGGCCCGGCCCGGCATGCTCGGTCTCGAGACGGCCCTGTCCATCGTCGTCGAGACGATGGTCCGGCCCGGTCTGCTCGACTGGCGCGGGGTCGCGAAGGTGATGAGCGAGCGACCCGCCGAGATCGTCGGACTCGACGACCAGGGCCGCCCGCTCGCGGTCGGGGAACCGGCCAACGTCGTGCTCGTCGACCCGGACACCGAATGGACGGTGCGCGGACCGGAACTGGCGAGTATCTCGAACAACACCCCGTACGAGGAGATGACGCTGCCCGCCAAGGTCACCGCGACCGTGCTGCGCGGCAGGATCACCGCCCGCGACGGTGCGGTCCGCCCGCGGACCGGCGGGAGGTAGCGCGATGGACCGGGTTCTGATCACCCTCGGCTTCCTGCTCCTGTGGGTCGTGCTGGTCCTGCTCATGTGGAAGGGCTGGCGCGGACGCGCCCGCCGCCAGGCCGACGCCGTCGGGGAACTTCCCGCCGTGCCCGCGGACCTGGGGGAGCAGGTGCTGGCCCCCAGCACCGGCCTGTACGTGGGCAGCACCCTGGCACCGAGCTGGCAGGACCGGATCGCGGTCGGCGACCTGGGATACCGGGCCGCGGCCGAGATCAGCCGCTACCGCAGTGGAGTACTCCTCGACCGCGACGGTGCCTCGCCGATCTGGATTCCGCAGGACTCGATCCGCGCGATCCGCACCGAACGCGGCCTGGCCGGGAAGGTCATGACCAAGGACGGCGTCCTGGTCATCCGATGGCAACTGCCCTCCGGAACCGAGATCGACACCGGATTCCGCGGCGACGACAAGACTGTTTACCCCTCGTGGGTGGACGCGACGAACGAAGATTCAGGACAGTGACGATCACAGCACGTGAGATTTCAGCTGATGCGGACAGCTCTGGTGAGGTCGAGCAGAACGGAGAGAACGCATGAGCGGCGGTAATTTCGGCGGCGGCACCGCGGTACTGGTGCTCGAGGACGGGCGGATCTTCCGCGGCACCACCTTCGGTGCAGTCGGCCAGACCCTCGGCGAGGCCGTGTTCAGCACCGGCATGACCGGCTACCAGGAGACGCTCACCGACCCCAGCTACCACCGGCAGATCGTGGTGTCGACGGCACCGCAGATCGGCAACACCGGCTGGAACCAGGAAGACAACGAGTCCGTCGGCCCGACCGGTGACTCCGCGGAAGCGAAGATCTGGGTCGCCGGCTACGTCGTGCGCGACCCCTCCCGCCGCACCTCCAGCTGGCGGGCCACCGGCTCTCTGCAGGACGAACTGGTCCGCCAGGGTGTGGTCGGCATCGCCGGCATCGACACCCGCGCACTCGTGCGGCACCTGCGCACCCGCGGCTCCATGCGCGCCGGCGTCTTCTCCGGTGACGCCCTCGCCTCGGACGCGGAACTGCTCGAGCGGGTCAAGTCCCAGCCGTCGATGCTCGGCGCCGACCTCGCCGGCGAGGTCACCACCACCAGCGGATACGTCGTCGAGCCCGTCGGGGGCGAGGCCCGGTTCACGGTCGCGGCCATCGACCTCGGCATCAAGACCAACACCCCGCGCATGTTCGCCGAACGCGGGATGCGGGTGCACGTGCTGCCGTCCACCGCGACGCTGCACGACATCCTCGACCTGAAGGCCGACGGTGTGTTCCTGTCCAACGGCCCCGGCGACCCGGCGACCGCGGACGGGGCGGTGCACCTGACCAAGGAGGTGCTCGGACAGGGCCTGCCGCTGTTCGGCATCTGCTTCGGCAACCAGATCCTCGGACGCGCCCTGGGCCTGAACACCTACAAGATGAAGTTCGGGCACCGCGGCATCAACATCCCGGTCGTCGAACACGAGACCGGCCGTATCGCCATCACCGCGCAGAACCACGGTTTCGCGCTCGAGGGTGAGGCGGGCCAGGAGTTCGACACACCGTTCGGCCGCGCCGTGATCAGCCACACCTGCGCCAACGACGGTGCCGTCGAAGGGGTCCGCCTGCTCGACGGCAGCGCCTTCTCGGTGCAGTACCACCCGGAGGCGGCGGCCGGCCCGCACGACGCCGCCTACCTGTTCGACCGATTCGCCAGCATGCTCGAGGGAGACAAGTCCTAATGCCACGCCGTACAGATCTCTCCCACATCCTGGTCATCGGCTCCGGGCCGATCGTCATCGGCCAGGCCTGCGAGTTCGACTACTCCGGCACCCAGGCGTGCCGGGTGCTGCGCGAGGAGGGCCTGCGGGTCAGCCTCGTCAACTCCAACCCGGCCACGATCATGACCGACCCCGAGTTCGCCGACTCCACCTACATCGAGCCGATCACCGCCGAGTTCGTCGAGAAGGTCATCGCCACCGAGGCCGCCAACGGCACCCCGATCGACGCCGTGCTCGCGACCCTCGGCGGCCAGACCGCGCTGAACACCGCGGTCGCGCTGTCCGAGCAGGGCATCCTCGACAAGTACAACGTCGAGCTGATCGGCGCCGACTTCGACGCCATCCAGCGCGGCGAGGACCGGCAGATGTTCAAGGACATCGTCACCAAGTGCGGCGGCGAGTCCGCCCGCTCGCGGGTCTGCTTCACCATGGACGAGGTCCGCGCGACCGTCGCCGAACTCGGCTTCCCCGTCGTGGTGCGGCCGTCGTTCACGATGGGTGGCCTCGGCTCCGGCATGGCCTACAACGACGAGGACCTCGAGCGCATCGCCGGGGGCGGCCTGGCCGCGTCGCCGACCGCGAACGTCCTGATCGAGGAGTCCATCCTCGGCTGGAAGGAATACGAGCTCGAGCTCATGCGCGACGGCCGCGACAACGTCGTGATCGTCTGTTCCATCGAGAACGTCGACCCGGTCGGCGTGCACACCGGCGACTCGATCACGGTCGCGCCGGCGATGACCCTGACCGACCGCGAGTACCAGAAGATGCGCGACCTCTCGATCGCCATCCTGCGCGAGGTCGGCGTGGACACCGGCGGCTGCAACATCCAGTTCGCGATGGACCCGCGCGACGGCCGCCTCGTCGTCATCGAGATGAACCCGCGCGTGTCGCGCTCCTCGGCGCTCGCGTCGAAGGCCACCGGTTACCCGATCGCGAAGATGGCCGCCAAGCTCGCGATCGGCTACACCCTCGACGAGATCGTCAACGACATCACCAAGGAAACGCCGGCCTGCTTCGAGCCGACCCTCGACTACGTCGTGGTCAAGGCCCCCCGCTTCGCGTTCGAGAAGTTCCCCGGCGCCGACGGCACCCTCACCACCACCATGAAGTCGGTCGGTGAGGCCATGTCGATCGGCCGCAACTTCACCGAGGCGTTCGGCAAGGTGCTGCGTTCGCTCGAGACCAAGCGCGCCGGCTTCTGGACCGGCCCCGAGGTCGAGGGCACCCTCGACTCGATCCTCGCCGAGATCGCGACCCCCACGGACGGACGCATCTACGGGGTGGCGAAGGCGTTCGAGCTGGGCGCCACCGTCGAGCAGGTCTTCGACGCCACCAAGATCGACCCGTGGTTCCTCGATCAGATCCAGCAGATCGTCGAGCTGGGCGACGAGGTCCGCGGCGTCGAGACCTTCGGCGAGCAGGAACTGCGCTACGCCAAGCACCACGGCTTCTCCGACCGCCAGATCGCCGAGCTGCGCCCGGAGCAGTTCGCCGACGAGGACGCCGTCCGCGCCCTGCGCATCGAACTGGGCGTGCACCCGGTGTACAAGACCGTCGACACCTGCGCCGCCGAGTTCGAGGCCAAGACCCCGTACCACTACTCGACCTACGAGCTCGATCCGGAGGCCGAGACCGAGGTCGCGCCGCAGACCGAACGCCCGAAGGTGCTGATCCTGGGCTCCGGCCCGAACCGCATCGGCCAGGGCATCGAGTTCGACTACTCGTGCGTGCACGCCGCGCTGACGCTGTCGGAGGCCGGGTACGAGACCGTCATGGTCAACTGCAACCCGGAGACCGTCTCGACCGACTACGACACCGCCGACCGCCTGTACTTCGAGCCGCTCACCTTCGAGGACGTGCTCGAGGTGTACCGCGCCGAGTGCGAGTCCGGCACCGTCGCCGGTGTCATCGTGCAGCTCGGTGGCCAGACCCCGCTGGGCCTGGCGCGGCGCCTGAAGGCCGCGGGCGTGCCGATCGTCGGCACCAGCCCCGAGGCGATCGACCTGGCCGAGGACCGCGGCGAGTTCGGCCGGGTGCTCGAGCAGGCCGACCTGCCCGCCGCGAAGTACGGCACCGCCACCACCTTCGAAGGGGCGCGGGAGATCGCGTCCGGCATCGGCTACCCGGTGCTGGTGCGCCCGTCCTACGTGCTCGGTGGCCGCGGCATGGAGATCGTCTACGACGAGAAGGCACTCGAGACCTACATCTCGAACGCCACCGAGATCTCCGACGACCGCCCGGTGCTGGTCGACCGCTTCCTCGACGACGCCGTGGAGATCGACGTCGACGCCCTGTGCGACGGCACCGACGTCTACATCGGCGGCATCATGGAGCACATCGAGGAAGCCGGTATCCACTCCGGCGACTCGGCGTGCGCGCTGCCCCCGATCACGCTCGGCCGCTCCGACATCGAGAACGTGCGCCGGTCCACCGCCGCGCTCGCGAAGGGCATCGGCGTCAAGGGCCTGCTCAACGTCCAGTACGCGCTCAAGGACGACATCCTCTACGTCCTCGAAGCCAACCCGCGGGCCAGCCGCACCGTGCCGTTCGTGTCCAAGGCGACCGGTGTGCAGCTCGCGAAGGCGTGCGCGCGGATCATGCTCGGCGAGACCATCGCCGAGCTGCGCAGCCAGGGTCTGCTGCCCGCCGAGGGCGACGGCAGCCACGCCCCGCTCGACGCGCCCATCGCGGTCAAGGAGGCGGTGCTGCCGTTCAACCGGTTCCGCCGCGCCGACGGCACCGGGGTCGACACCCTGCTCAGCCCCGAGATGAAGTCCACCGGTGAGGTCATGGGCCTCGACAGCGACTTCGGCCGGGCCTTCGCCAAGTCGCAGACCGCCGCCTACGGTTCGCTCCCCACCTCGGGTGCGGTGTTCGTCTCGATCGCGAACAAGGACAAGCGGTCGATGATCTTCCCGGTCAAGCACCTCGCCGACCTCGGGTTCCGGATCATGGCGACCATCGGTACCGCGGAAACCTTGCAGCGCAACGGAGTTCCGTGCGAGCACGTGTACAAGGTCTCCGAGGAGGATCGCCCCGAGGGCGCACCGACCGTCGTCGACCGCATCCGCGCCGGGGACGTCGCGATGGTCATCAACACGCCGTGGGGCAACGCCGGGCCGCGCATCGACGGCTACGAGATCCGCAGTGCCGCGGTCGCCGCGAACATCCCGTGCGTGACGACCGTGCAGGGTGCCGCGGCCGCGATCCAGGGCATCGAGGCCGCGATCCGCGGGGAGATCGGTGTCCGGTCCATCCAGCGGATGCAGGCGGGCCTGCGCGACGGCGAGCAGCTGTCGTGACCGGGTTCGGGGAGCGGCTGCACGCGGCGCTCGCCGAACGCGGACCGCTGTGCGTCGGCATCGACCCGCACCCCGAACTGCTCGGGGCATGGGGGCTGACCGTCGACGCGGCCGGCCTGGCGACCTTCACCGAGCGCTGCGTCGAGGCGTTCGCCGGTGAGGTCGCGCTGGTCAAGCCGCAGGTGGCGTTCTTCGAGGCGTTCGGGTCGGCGGGTATCGCCGTGCTCGAACGGGCCGTCGCGGCGCTGCGCGAGAGCGGAACGCTGGTGCTGGCGGATGCCAAGCGTGGCGACATCGGTTCCACGATGGCCGCGTACGCGCGCACCTGGCTGTCCGACGACTCGCCGCTGTGCTCGGACTCGGTGACCGTCTCGCCGTATCTGGGCTTCGGGGCGCTGGAACCGGCCCTGCAGCTCGCGCAGGACACCGGGCGCGGGGTGTTCGTGCTCGCGGCCACCTCCAACCCGGAGGGCGCGCAGGTGCAGCAGGCGACGGTCGCGGACGGGCGCACGCTCGCCCAGGTGATGGTCGACGAGGCCGCCGCACGCAACGCCGGGGCCGCGGTGCTGGGCTCGGTCGGCGTCGTGGTGGGTGCGACGCTGACGAGCGCACCCGATCTGAGCGCGCTGCGCGGGCCGATCCTGATGCCCGGCGTCGGTGCGCAGGGCGGCACCGCCGACGACGTGCGCCGGCTGGCGGGTGACCATCTCGACGCGGTGGTGCCCAACGTCTCCCGGGAGGTGCTCCGGGCCGGGCCGACCGTCGCGATGCTGCGCGACGCCGTCGCCCGCGCGGTCGAGGGATTCGCCTTCCTGAGGGCCTGACGGAACTCGCGCCGCGGGGCCGGACCCAGCTGGGGTCCGGCCCCGTTGTCGGGTCCGAGGACCCGTTGGGGGGCGGTTTCGCCTCTCCCGGTGCTGGTGGGAGCGGCGACACGCGCGGTCGGTGAGAGGCGCGACACGCGCATTCCCCAGAAATTTTTCCGAACCGGCCGACCGGCTTCGAAGCCGGCGTGCGGCCCTTCGCCGACGAGTCGGGACGCGCTTCGTCGCCGAATCGGACATTGGCCTCCTCACCTGCGGTTTTTCGGCGTCACCGCAGGTGGGAAGCGGTGCGTCGACCGGCGGGAGCGGCGGTTTCGCGCTGCGGGATCCGTCTCCACTACCGCACGGATTTTCGAGTGGAACGCCGGGGGGTGGGTTCGCAATCGTCGGCGCGCGTGAGTACGGTCGCTATCGCCGCTGGTTATCAGCGGTCGAAGACTGTTTGCCAACGATGAGACGGAGGAACCGTGGCCCTTCCCCAGCTGACCGACGAGCAGCGCGCCGCTGCTCTGGAGAAGGCGGCTGCTGCCCGTCGTGCCCGGGCAGAGCTCAAGGAGCGCCTGAAGCGCGGCGGCACCGACCTCAAGCAGGTGCTCAAGGACGCCGAGAACGACGAGATCCTCGGCAAGATGAAGGTTTCCGCCCTGCTCGAGGCCCTGCCGAAGGTCGGCAAGGTCAAGGCTCAGGAGATCATGACCGAGCTGGAGATCGCCCCGACGCGCCGTCTGCGCGGCCTGGGCGACCGTCAGCGCAAGGCGCTTCTCGCCAGGTTCGATTTCGACGCTGAGTAAGACCGTGGTTGCTGACGCACAAACCGTGTCGGACAGCGCGCCCGTGACGCGGAGGGGCCGGCTGGTTGTTCTGGCCGGCCCCTCCGCGGTCGGTAAGTCGACCGTCGTCCGCCTCCTGCGCTCCCGCGTCCCGGACCTGTACTTCAGCGTCTCGGCGACGACCCGGGATCCGCGACCGGGGGAGGTCGACGGCGAGGACTACCACTTCGTGGGACGCGACGAGTTCGACCGGATGATCGACGCCGGGGAACTGCTCGAATGGGCGGAGATCCACGGCGGATTGCAACGCTCGGGTACCCCGGCCGCACCCGTCCGCGAGGCGCTCGCCGCTGGACGTCCGGTGCTGGTCGAGGTGGACCTGGCCGGGGCCCGTGCCGTCCGGGCAGCGATGCCCGAGGCGGTCCTGACCTTCCTGGCCCCACCGAGCTGGGAGGTTCTGGTCGAGCGGCTCACCGGCCGCGGAACCGAGTCCGACGAGGTGGTCGCCCGCAGGCTCGAGACGGCCCGCACCGAATTGGCCGCGCAGGACGAGTTCGACACCGTCGTCGTCAACGACGACGTCGACCGTGCTTGCGACGAATTGGTATCCTTGTTGGTTGGACCCGACGCCGGGCCCGGGCCGCGCTCCTAGAAGCCGTGCCCCCGGCGGTCGGCCACCGCTATTTCTTTCCCGCGAATACTCAGGAGATCACCGAGTGAGCAGCATCCAGGCAGCCGCGACCGACATTGCGGGTAACGAGCTTCCGGTCTACGACCCCCCGCTGGGTATCACCAACCCGCCCATCGACGAGCTGCTCGAGCGCGCCTCCTCGAAGTACGCGCTGGTGATCTACGCGGCCAAGCGGGCCCGCCAGATCAACGACTACTACAACCAGCTCGGCGACGGCATCCTCGAGTACGTCGGACCGCTGGTCGAGCCGGGTCTCCAGGAGAAGCCGCTGTCGATCGCCATGCGCGAGATCCACGCGGACCTGCTCGAGCACACCGAAGGCGAGTGAGTCCGCTCACCGTGGAGAGCCTCGACACCTCAGAGTTCGGGCAGCGCCGCCGCCGCGTCGTCATCGGCGTCGGCGGCGGCATCGCCGCCTACAAGGCATGCGCGCTGATCCGCGCCTTCACCGAGAGCGGCCACCAGGTCCGGGTCATCCCGACCGAATCCGCCCTCGAGTTCGTCGGCCGTGCCACCTTCGAGGCGCTGTCCGGCAATCCCGTCCAGACCGGGGTCTTCGCCGACGTCCCGCAGGTCCCGCACGTGCGGCTCGGCCAGGAAGCCGACCTCGTCGTCGTCGCCCCGGCCACCGCCGACCTCATGGCCCGCGCGGCGCACGGCCGCACCGACGACCTGCTCACCGCCACGCTGCTCACCGCACGGTGCCCGGTGATCTTCGCCCCGGCGATGCACACCGAGATGTGGGAGCACCCCGCCACCGTCGAGAACGTCGAGACGTTGCGTCGCCGCGGTGTCGTCGTCGTCGAACCCGCCTCCGGCCGGCTCACCGGCCAGGACACCGGCGCGGGCAGGCTCCCGGAGCCCGAGGAGATCTTCACCCTCGCGACGCTGCTGCTCGAACGCGCCGACGCGATTCCGCGCGACCTGGTCGGCCGCAAGCTGGTCATCTCCGCCGGCGGCACACGCGAACCCCTCGACCCGGTCCGTTTCCTGGGCAACCGCAGCTCCGGCAAGCAGGGTTACGCCCTGGCGCGGCTCGCCGCGCAGCGCGGCGCCGACGTCACCCTGGTGGCCGGTGCGGTCGCCGGGCTCGCCGATCCGGCCGCGGTCGACGTGGTGCACGTGCAGACCGCCGCGCAGATGCAGGAGGCGGTCGTCAAGTACGCCGCCGGCGCCGACGCGGTTGTCATGTCCGCGGCCGTCGCCGATTTCCGGCCCAGCACGCTCGCGACCACGAAGATCAAGAAGGGCGCGGGCGAACCCGATTCGATCGCGCTGACCAAGAACGACGACATCCTCGCCGGGCTGGTCGAATCCCGCACCGAGGGCGGCCTCGCCCCGAGCACCGTCATCGTCGGGTTCGCCGCCGAGACGGGCGACGAAAACGGCGACGTGCTCAGCTACGCCCGTGCGAAACTGGCACGCAAGGGATGCGATCTGCTCGTCGTCAACGCGGTCGGCGACGGCAAGGCGTTCGAGGTCGACAACAACGACGGGTGGCTGCTCGCGGCCGACGGATCCGAGACGGCGCTCGCGCACGGGTCCAAGTCGCTGATGGCCAGCCGGGTCCTCGATGCGCTGCGGCCGCTGCTGGCCCCGGCGGACCGGCCCAAGAGCGGATGAATTTAACTGTCGCGTCCGCGTGCGCGGAACAGTAGCGTCGAGGTTGCGGCGGGGCACCGGCCCGGCCGCCGCGTTCAGTGATTAGATGCTGTCCATTCGAGCTAGACACTTTCAGTCGAGAGGGAGTTCTGTGAGCAAGACCGGCGGTCGGCTTTTCACCAGTGAGTCCGTGACGGAGGGGCACCCGGACAAGATCTGTGACGCGATCAGCGACTCCGTCCTCGATGCCCTGCTCGCGGAGGACCCGCGTGCCCGTGTCGCGGTGGAGACGCTCGTCACCACCGGGCAGGTGCACGTCGTCGGCGAGGTCACCACCTCCGCCTACGCCGACATCCCGAAGATCGTCCGCGACCGCGTCCTCGAGATCGGCTACGACTCGTCGTCGAAGGGCTTCGACGGCAACTCGTGCGGCGTGAACATCGCGATCGGTGCGCAGTCCCCGGAGATCGCCGGCGGCGTCGACGTCTCCCACGAGCACCGCTCCGGAACGCTCACCGACGACGAGGTCGCCAAGCAGGGCGCCGGCGACCAGGGCCTGATGTTCGGCTACGCGTGCTCGGACACCCCGGAACTGATGCCGCTGCCGATCTCGCTGGCCCACCGGCTGGCGCGGCGTCTCACCGAGGTCCGCAAGACCGGTGTGCTGCCCTATCTGCGCCCGGATGGCAAGACCCAGGTCACCATCGAGTACGACGGTGACACCCCGGTGCGCCTCGACACGATCGTCATCTCCACGCAGCACGCCGCGGACATCGACCTGAACAACCTGCTGACCCCGGACCTGCGCACGCACGTCGTCGACGCGGTGCTGGCGGATCCGAACCTCGCCGGCCTCGACACCTCGGACATCCGGCTGCTCGTGAACCCGTCCGGGTCGTTCGTGCTCGGCGGGCCGATGGGCGACGCGGGCCTGACCGGCCGGAAGATCATCGTCGACACCTACGGTGGCATGGCCCGCCACGGCGGTGGCGCGTTCTCCGGCAAGGACCCGTCGAAGGTCGACCGTTCCGCCGCGTACGCGATGCGCTGGGTCGCGAAGACCGCGGTCGCCGCGGGCCTGGCGGACCGCATCGAGGTGCAGGTCGCCTACGCCATCGGCAAGGCCGCACCGGTCGGCCTGTTCGTCGAGACCTTCGGCACCGAGAAGACCGACCCGGCCCGCATCCAGGCGGCCATCAACGAGGTCTTCGACCTGCGGCCGGGCGCGATCATCCGCGACCTGGACCTGCTGCGCCCGATCTACGCGCAGACCGCCGCGTACGGGCACTTCGGCCGCACCGACATCGACCTGCCGTGGGAGAACACGGACCGGGCCGAGAAGCTGCGCGCCGCCGCCGGTCTCTGACCGACAGGTCACCGACGGGTGGGTGCCGACAGGCTCGCCGCCGAGACGGATCCGATCGCACGGGTGCTCCCGCTGCTGCCGCTTCCGCACCTCGACCGCGAGTTCGACTACCTGATTCCCCGTGAACTCGACGCGGACGCCCGACCGGGCGTCCGCGTTCGTGTCCGGTTCTCCGGCCGGCTCGTCGACGGCTTCCTGCTCTCCCGCACCGCCGTCAGCGACCACCCGGGACGCCTCGGCTGGCTGGACCGGGTCGTGTCATCCGAACAGGTGCTGACCGGTGAGATCGCCGCCCTCGCGGAGGAGGTCGCCACCCGCTACGCCGGCACCCGCGCCGACGTGCTGCGCCTGGCGGTGCCGCCGCGGCACGCCCGCGTCGAAGCCGAAGCGCCCGTCGAAACGTCCCCGCCGGCTGCGCCGGACGTCGACCGGCAGGCATGGGCGCGCTACCGGTTCGGGGAGCACTTCCTGGACGCGCTGGCTGCCGGCCGCTCGCCGCGCGCCGCCTGGCAGGCGCTCCCGGGGGAGGACTGGCCGTGTCGGCTCGCCGAACTCGCGGCGCTCACCGCGGCCGGGGGCCGTGCCGCGGTGATCGTCGTCCCCGATCAACGCGACCTGGACCGGGTCCTCACCGCCTGCGAAGCGGTCGCCGGCGCCGAGCACGTCGTCGGGCTCAGCGCGGGACTCGGACCCGCCGTCCGCTACCGGCGCTGGCTGTCCACGCTGCGCGGCACGGCACGAATCGTCGTCGGAACCCGGGCCTCCGTGTTCGCGCCCACCCCGGAGCTCGGTCTGCTCGTCGTCTGGGACGACGGAGACGACCTGCACGCCGAGCCTCGGTCGCCGTACCCGCACTCTCGGGAGGTCGCGGTCCTGCGTGCGCACGCCGCAGGTGCCGCGGTCGTGCTCGGCGGGCACGCTCGCACCGCCGAAACCCAGGCGCTCGTCGACTCCGGGTGGGCACACGACCTGACCGCCCCCCGCGAGATCGTCCGCGAGTGGGCGCCGAAGGTGACGGCCCTGGCCGACAGCGACCACGCGCTCGCCCGCGACCCGGCGGCGCGGGCGGCCCGGATCCCCGCCATCGCGTTCGCCGCGGCCCGCGCGGCGCTCGGCGCGGGCCGCGGTGTGCTCGTGCAGGTCCCGCGCCGCGGCTACGTCCCCGCGCTGGCCTGCGGCAAGTGCCGGGCCCCGGCGCGGTGCCGCCACTGCAACGGCCCGCTGGCGCTGCCCACGGCGGGTGGCCCGGACGGCGCCGCGATCCCGGCGTGCCGCTGGTGCGGCGTCGCCGACGCCACCCACCGCTGTCACGTGTGCGGCGCCCGGTCGCTGCGTGCGGTCGTCGTCGGTGCCGGACGGACCGCCGAGGAACTGGGCCGGGCCTTTCCCGGCGTGCCGGTGGTGACCTCCGGTGGCACCGACGTCAAGGTCTCTGCGCCCGAGGGGCCGGTGCTGGTGGTCTCGACGGTCGGCGCCGAGCCGATCGCACCCGGCGGATACGGGGCGGCGCTGCTGCTCGACGGCTGGGCGCTGCTCGGCCGCGCCGACCTGCGTGCCGCCGAGGAAACAATGCGACGCTGGCTGACCGCGTCGTCGCTGGTCCGACCGTTCCGCGACGGCGGTCAGGTCGTGGTCGTCGCCGACTCGGGGATCCCGACCGTGCAGGCGTTGGTGCGCTGGGATCCGGTCGGGCACGCGCGGTCGCAGCTCGACGAACGCGCCGAGGTCGGATTCCCGCCGACCGTGCACATGGCCGCGATCGACGGCAGCGCCGCCGCGGTCACGGGGCTGCTCGAGGCGACGATCCTGCCGGAGGGCGCCGAGGTGCTCGGCCCGGTGCCTCTGCCACCCGGCCAGCGGCTGCCGTTCGGGGCCGACGATCCGGAACCCGACGAGGTGCACCGCATGCTCGTCCGCGTGGGCCGCGGCCGCGGTCGGGAGCTCGGTCGGGCACTGCGGGACGCGCAGGCCGCGCGTACTGCCCGCCGCGCCGACGGGCCGCTGCGCGTCCAGATGGATCCGCTGCGGATTTGAGCGGTGTGCCGTTGTGGCGGTCGCGGCCGTCAGAAAGGCACACCACCCAGGGTGAACTCGTCGATCAGCTCCGCCACCCGTGCGGGGTGGCCGAGCTGTGGGACGTGTCCCGCGGGCAGCACCTCGAGGCGGGCGTTCGGAATCAGATCGGCGGCCGCCCGCGCGTCGGCCACCGGCACGACGGGATCGTGGTCACCCCAGATCATCAGGGTGGGAACGGACAGACGACGCAGCTCGTCGGGGCGTATCCGGGTCCCGGATCGGACACCGAACGGCGACAGGAGCGCCCGGAACTCGGCGATGTTGGCGGCGGTGGCGACCGGGTCGTGCGCTGCGTCCACGAGTGAGTCGAGTAGGTCCGGGTACCGCAGGATGGTGTCGCCCTCGCCCACCGAGGACATCAGGTGGAGCAGCATCCGACGGCCCGGTGTGACCGTGCGAGTGAGCAAGGGGCCCACTACCGGTGTCGCCATGAGCCGGATCCCCGGCGGGATCCGGGCGCCGGGAAACAGCGGGACGGATCCGAGCAGGACCAGACCGCGCACGCGCTCGGGGCGGTCCAGGGCGTACCAGACCGACCAGCATCCGCCTCCCGAGGCTCCGGCCAGCACCACCGACCCGAGACGGAGTTCGTCGAGGACGTCGTCGACGAACCGGACCGCGAACTGTCGAAAGTCATTGCGCGGGAACGTATGTGGATCGCTGAGTCCGAATCCCGGCCGGTCGACGAGGTAGGAGTGCGTTGCCGTCATGGGGTCGAGCAGCATCAGGTGGGACAGCGACGAGGTGTTGTTGCCGTGCAGGTGAACGACCGGCGGCCCGCAACCGGACTCGATCACGTGAACCCGACCGGTGCGCGTCCGGACGAAGCGACCCTCGGCGCCGGCCGCCCGGACCATCCGGTTGTACCTGGCTCGTAGCGTGTCCGGGTGCCGCGGCACCTGCGGTTTGCTCAGCTGGGTGGCCATCGTGACTCCTGGGACGAACTTCGTGCTGCTGTCAGAATCCGCGCCCTCGACGGGGGAGGGCCAGTTCGAAGTTCGAACCGTCCGACGGCGTCCGACGGTGGGACACTCGTGTCGTGGGCTCGAGCGAGTTCGTCGGATATTGCTCGTTCACCAAGGCCATCGAGCACCTGGGCGACCGATGGAGTCTGCTCATCGTGCGGCAGCTGGGGACGTTCGGGCCGCAGGGATTCAACGAACTGGCCACCGGACTGCCCGGTCGCATCTCGCGCTCGGTGCTCGCCGACCGGTTGCGCCGCCTCGAGACACTCGGGCTGGTGTCACGCTGTACCGGCCTGGATCCACACCCCGCGTACCGCCTCACGGAGGTCGGGGAAGGCTTGACGGCGACACTCGCCTCGCTGCGGGCGTGGGCGGAGACCTGGCTCCCGGACGATCCCGACATGCTCGACCGCGACCCGGACATCGTGCTCGGCTGGCTGGCGCAGCGGGCGGATCCCGATCGTGCGCCGGAGCGGCCCGCCGTCCTGGAACTGCGGTTGCACCACCGGCACGACCGCCGATACTGGCTCGTGCTGCAGCGAGGTGCCGCACCGTACGGGTGCCTGACGGACCCGCTCCTCGACGCGAGTCGCTATGTGTACCTGGAGTCCTCGATGCCGGCGCTGCTCGCGCTCGCCCGGGGCAGGCGCGAGTGGGCGGACGCGTTCGGGGACGGCTCGGTCACGGCGGCAGGAGATCCCGCGCTGATCGGCCGGGTGAGCGCGTGGTTCCGGCCCGCGTCGGACCAGCCGTGCGCGCACCGAAACGCTTGATGCGCGGCGGGGGTCACGCCCTCTACGGTTCCCGGGCTGTTCGGGGCGACAGGGTGTCGTAGCCGGGAGATACCGTCGGCCCGAGCGAACGGCATATGCCTGGGGCATCGACCGACCTGCAGGGGAACTCGATGGACAGTCGTGACGAACGCGTGCGGAACCGGAAGGCGGCGAGGCGCGCCGACCGTGCACTGTGCCCGGTCCCGGTGGCCGAGGCACTCGGGCTGCGGGTTGCAGTGGTTGCCGCTGCCATGCGGTGGCACGGGATCGAGGGACCGCTGGACGTGGCGACCGCGCGGCGATGGTTGCGAGGCCTCGAACCCATTCCGGACTGGTGCGCCGAACTCCTGGCCGAGGCGGCCGCCCGGTCGGGGCAGCGTGCCGCGCGAAAACGGAACGACCGGATCGAGTTCGAACACACGCTGCTGCTCCGGGCTGCGCGGGTGTACCGGTTGCTCGAGAACGGTGAGCGTCGACGCTTCCGCGATGCCGACATGGACATCGTCACGGATGTCGCGTTCGCGGCGTGGAGGGAGCTGATGAGGGGCGTCGATCCGTCCGCACTGTCGAACGGCGAGCTCCGGGCCCTGCGACTGTGCGGCATCGACCCGGAGCATCCGGAAGGGTAACGGTGTGCCTTTGTGGCGGTTGGGGCCGCCACAAAGGCACACGGGCGCGTCAGCGCACGAGGAGACGCTGGAGCACGTCCGAGATCGTGATCAGTCCGACGACCTGCCCATCGTCGGTGACGGTGGCGAGATGGTTGCGGGTTTCCCGCATGGTCCGCAACGCCTCGTACACCGGGACCGCGGCCTCGACGGTCAGCGCGGGCCGCATCAGCTCACCCGCGCTCACCTCGGGTGCGTGGAGGCTGTCGCGCACGTGCACGACCCCGTCGACGTGACCGTTGCCGCGCACCAGCAACCGCAGGTGCCCGGTTCGGCGGGCGGTCTCCCGGATCTCGGCGCCCGACGCATCCGGCGGCACGCTGCTCGGCCGGTCGTTCGGGGCGACGATGTCGCCGACCGTCAGCGCTTCCAGCTCCAGGGCGCTCGTCAGATGGCCGTGGTAGCGCTCGTCGAGAGTGCCCACCGTGGCCGAATGCTCGACGAGGTGCCGCAACGCATCCGGATCCTGACCGGTGGCCACCTGATCGACCGGTTCCACCCCGGCCCTGCGCAGGCACCGGTTCGCCATCCGGTTCAGCTGCACGATGACCGGTCGGGTGAACCACATGAACACCCGCATCGGGATCGCCAGCATCGTCGCCGACTTCTCCGGATGCGCGATCGCCCACGACTTCGGTGCCATCTCACCGACCACCAGGTGCAGGAACGTCACGGTGATCAGCGCGAGCACGAACCCGGCGACATCGGCCAGCCACGTGGGGGCACCCCAACCCGCTATGAGCGGGGTCAGCCAGTGATGCACGGCCGGTTTGGTCACCGCACCCAGTGCCAGGGTGCACACCGTGATGCCGAGCTGGGAGCCGGCGAGCAGCACCGACAGTTCCGTCGCGCTGCGCAACGCGGCCCGCGCGGCACGGCTGTGCGGGGCGGCGTCCTCGAGGCGGTGCCGTCGCGCGGCGATCAGCGCGAACTCGACGGCGACGAAGAACGCACTGGCCGCGATCAACGCGACCGTCGCGGCCGCCACGATCCAGGGGTTACTCATCGATGTTCACCTCGGGCTCGGTGCGGACGGTGACGTGCAGCGAGGACGGCACGTGCTTGTCGATGGCCCGCACCTCGGCGACCAGGGTGCGGCGGGGGAGGCGATCGTCACTCACCAGGTCGGCGGGATCCGCGTCCAGGGCGATCTCGACGCGATCGCCGACGGCGGGCAGGCCACCGAATTCGGCGATGACCAGCCCGGCGACGGTCTCGTAGTCGCCGTCGGGCAGCGTCCGGCCGAGCGTTCGGCCGACCTCGTCGAGATGCGCGGTGCCGCGTACCGTCCAGCCGTCGCCGGCACGCACGATCACCGCGGTGTCGGCCTCGGGATCGTGCTCGTCGGCGATCTCGCCGACCAGTTCCTCAGCGATGTCCTCGACGGTGACGACCCCCGCGAAACCGCCGTACTCGTCGATGACCAGCGCCATCTCCTCGTGGGCCTCGCCGAGGCGCGCGAGGACGTCCGGCAGCGGCAGTGTGGTCGGCACGATCACCGCGGGCCGGTGCACGGAGCCGGCGGGGCCGTCGGTCCGGTCGAGTTCGAGCAGGTCGTGCAGGTGCACCACACCGTGCAGGTCGTCGGTGGAGGCACCCACGACCGGGTAACGGGTGTGGCCGGTGCTCATCGTCGCGAGCACCCGGTCGACGGGTTCGTCGACGTGGACGACATCCACCCGGGCGCGCGGAATCATGGCGTGCTCGGCGGTGCGGGTGGGGAAGTCGAGGATGCGGTCGAGCAGTGTCGACAGCTCCGGCGGCAGCTCTCCGGTGTCGCGGGATTCGGCGACGATGTGCTCGAGATCGCGGACGGTTGCCGAATGTTCCACGTCGTGAACGGGTTCGATCCGCAACAGCCGCAGCAGCAGATTCGACGCCGCGTCGAACAGCGTGATGAGCCAGCCGAACAACTTCAGGTAGACGGTCGTCGACAGCGCGAGCTTCCGCGCGACCGGTTCGGGACGGGCGATGGCCAGGTTCTTCGGGAACAGTTCGCCGAACACCATCTGCACGACGGTGGAGAACAGCACCGCGAGCACGGTGCCGACGGCCACCCCGACGGCGGTGGGAACACCGACGCCGCCGAACAACTCGCCGAGGCCGCTGCCGATGAGCGGTTCGGCGACATAGCCGACGAGCAGGCCTGTGACGGTGATACCGAGCTGTGCGCCGGACAGCATGAACGAGGTGCGGCGGGTGACGCCCAGGGCGCGGGCAGCGGTCGCGTCACCCGATTCCGCGCGTGCCTTGAGGCGGGAACGATCCACCGCCATGAACGCGAATTCCTGGGCCACGAAGTAGCCGGTGAGGGCGGTGATCGCGAGGACTACGAGGATTCCGAGAAGGATTCCGAGGGCGGTCAGCACGTCGATGCCGATCCTGGGGTGGCGGGATATCCGTCACCGTGGGGCGGTCGGGGTCTTCGAGGTTTGCGCTTGGCGCGTCGCATGGCTCTCTCTGTGATCGGTGACAAAGGGTCGTCACAGAATAGGACGAACCGCGCCCGGCGAATGGTTCCCGCGGGGACGTAACGAAGGTCACGCAACGCGACCTCGGTTGCGCTGCGGGGTGGGGCGCTCACCTCACCCGGTCACCATGATCTGCGCGGAGCTCTCCTTGAGCTTCGCGTTCGCCCAGCGCATCTGACGCAGGGTCTGTGGATGGCAGCGTTCGGCGGTGGCGAGCAGTTCGCGGTCCTGCAGCGCCTGCGCGGTCTGGGCGAGGATCTCCCAGTCCAGCGAGACCCCGGCTGCCGTGCGGTGGATCTCCCGCAGGTCCCGCAGCAACAGCAGCGAGGGATCGTGATGCCGGCCGACCAGCTCGCTACCCTTCCGGCGGAGGGCGGCGAGGATGCTGTGGTCCTCCGCCGGCTCGGCATCGAGGTCGAGGTCGTAATCCTGCCCGAGGCGGGCGAGTTCCCGGACGTGCTGCTGCGACCATCGCGCGAGATCTTGTCCCAGATGGAATATCTCGTGATCGGCCTTGTTCCGGTCGGAGATCTGCAGCAGCCGGCCGGCCAGGTCGTTCTCCGACTCGTGCAACTCCCGGATCGCAAGTCCCACCTTGTTGTTCATTGCGCACCTCCGGTGTTCGTTGCGCCTGTGGGGGATTCGACGAACGTCTCGGTCGCGGTCGCGTCGGGGCCGCCGCCGGTCTGCGGGACGGCTGCGCCCACCGGCTCCGAGGCGGTGGTCGTGGGCGCGGCGGACGGTGTGCCGTCGCCGGCTTCGACACGTTCCACGCGGGCCGCGCCGCCCTTGAACAACGGCTGCTTGGACGCCGGGTCCCAGTCGGTGAGGGTCAGCTCGTTCGCGGCCCGGCCCTCGGCGTCGCCGGGTTCGTGACCGCCCGGGGTGTCCCAGTAGCCGTAGTGGAACGGCACGAACAACACCCCCGGACGGATCCCGCAGATCCGCAGCTTCGCGTCCACCCGGCCCCGAGGGGTGGTGATGCGCAACAGATCTCCCTCCGACCAGCCGTGTCGCCGGGCGTCGGAGGCCGACATCTCCACCCACACCTCGGGGGCGGCCTGCTGCAGTTGCGGCGCGCGGCCCGTCTTCGTCCGGGTGTGGAAGTGATACAGCGTGCGGCCGGTGGTGAGGTGGTAGGGAAACTCCTCGGACACGAGCTCGTGCGCCGGCAGGTATTCGCCCGCCTTGATGATCGCCTTTCCCAGCGGGTTCATGGCCTTGTACTCGGTCGGTTCGAGCGGCGCACCGGTGACCATGTCGCGGCCGTAGCTCTCGCAATAGTCCGGTGTACTCCAGAACTTCCCGTCCTCGTAGAGGCGTTCGGTGCCGTCGGGACTGTCCTCGGTGCACGGCCACTGGATGCCGCTGCCGCCGCGCAGCCGGTCGTAGGTGATACCGGTGTAGTCACACGGCCGCCCCGCCGAGCAGCGCTTCCACGCCTCGAACGCCTCCTCGGGAGTGGACCACTTCACCAGGGGTTGCCCGTCCTTGTCCTGCAACCCGATTCGACGGGCGTAGTCGACGAAGATGTCCAGGTCGGCGCGGGCCAGGCCGGGCGGATCGACGGCCTTCTCCGACAGGTGCACGGTGCGGTCCACGTTGGTGAACGTGCCGGTCTTCTCGCCCCACGTCGCGGCCGGGAGCACCACGTCGGCGAGCTGGGCGGTCTCGGACAGGAAGATGTCCTGCACCACCAGGAACAGCCGTTCCTGGGCGAGGATCTCCCGGATGCGGCCCAGTTCCGGCAGCGACACCGCCGGGTTGGTGCCGCTGACGTAGAGGAACCGGATCGAGCCGTCCTCGACGTAGCGCAGCATCTGCATCAGGTGCGTCGGCGCGGTGTAGTGCGGGATCCGCATCGGGTCGATGTTCCACAGCCGCCCCAGTTCCTGGACGTGCTCGTCGTTGGCCCAGTTCCGGAAGCCGGGCAGGTCCCCGTCGGCGCCGCATTCGCGGGTGTTCTGCGCCGTCGGCTGGCCGTTCATCTGCAGCACCCCGCACCCGGGTTTGCCGAGCATGCCCCGGATCAGGTGGACGTTGTTCACCTGCACTGCCGCCGCGGTGGCCTGGTGCGACTGGTAGAAGCCCTGCAGCACGGTGGACACCAGACGTTCGGCGCCGCCGAGGATGCGGGCCGCCTCCAGCAGGTCGTCGAGCGGCACGTCGCACACCTCGGCAGCCCGTTCGGGCGGATAGTCCTCGAGTTGTTTCTGCAGCTCCGGGAAGCCGACGGTGTGCGCCTCGATGTAGTCGCGGTCGATCCATCCGTTGCGCACGATCTCGTGCAGCAGCCCGTTCATCAGCATCACGTTCGTGCCCGGCCTGGGCGCGAGGTGCACGGCGGCGGCCCGCGCCACGGGTGTTGCGCGCGGGTCGACGCACACCACCGCCGGGGGAGTCGGGCCCGCCAGCCGGTCGAGCACCCGGCTCCACAGCACGCTCTGCGTCTCGGCCATGTTGTGCCCGTACAGGGCGATCACGTCGGCGTGGTCGATGTCGGTGTAGGAGCCGGGCTGCCCGTCGCACGCGAAGGACTCCTTCAACGCGGCGGCCGCGGTCGCGGTGCACAGCCGGGTGTTGCCGTCCATGTGGTTGGTGCCGATACCCCCGTGCCCGATCAGCGCCAGCGTGTAGTACTCCTCGAGGAACAGTTGCCCGGTCGTGTAGAAGCCGATCGAACTGGGGCCGCGCTCGGCCAGCAACTCGCGGGTGCGCTCGGCGACGGCATCCATCGCCGTGTCCCAATCGGTCTCCACGAGCGCGCCGTCGCGGCGGATCAACGGAGTCGTCAGCCGGTCGGGCGAGTGATTGGCCTGCCACCCGAACAGATCCTTCGGCCCGAGCCGGCCGTGGTTGACCCGATCCACCGCGCGCCCGCGGACCCCGACGATCCGGCCGTCCTTGACGGCGATGTCGAGACCGTCGCCGTTCGAGTGCAGAATCGTCGCCGACTGCACCCAGTTGTCGACGTCGTCCTCGCCCAGTCCGTCGGCCAGATAGCAGTCCACCCGGATCGGCCAGGGCTCGCCCGGTCCGTAGGGGGTGCGGGTGCCCCAGGGTTCGCGGATGCGGTCGATGTCGGTCATGCCTGCGGCGGTACCCGAACGCGGGAGTTCGAAACGTGGGCCGTGACCCGCGGGAACGCGGTCGGCAGCGGTGGTCCGCACAACCTCCGCGCCGAGCCGGATCCCTTTACACTCTTCACAGGATTGCGCCGTCGCCGCGATGGCGAATCCCGACACGTCGAGCGGTCGGAAGGCGCGAACATGGGCGGCGGGCGACGAACCAGCGCAGTACTCGCGGCCGCGTGCGCCGCCCTGATCATCGCCGGTGGTTCGGCCACCGCCCAGCCGGACGGATCCACCGCGAGCGTGCCCCGCGCCCCCGCACCCCCGGCCGGGAGTTCCGCCCAGGCAGCGGCCTATGCCGACGATCACCCCGACGCGGCCCCACCGGGCAGCAACGACTTCGACTGCGTCCCGTCGGCGCAGCACCCGCGACCCGTGGTGCTCGCGCACGGCACCGACTCCAACAGCTACACCGACTTCGCGGCGCTCGCGCCGCTGCTCGCCGACTCCGGGTGGTGCGTGTACGCGCTGAACTACGGGAAGGCAGCCGACGCCGACAACTACGGCACCGGCGACATCCGGGTCAGTGCACGGCAATTCGGGGACTTCGTGGACCTCGTGCGGGCCGAGACCGGCGCCGAGAAGGTCGACGTCGTCGGGTTCTCGCAGGGCGCGACCGTCTCCCGCTACTACATCAACCGGCTGGGGGGAGATTCCGCGGCCGAGCGGTGGGTCGGGGTGGCCTCCCCGAGCTACGGCGGCACCTTCTACGGTCTCGGACCCATCGCCGAGCAGATCCCCGGCGCGTCCGACATCGTCGCCGAACAGTTCTCGATCGCGCTCGTGCAGCAGGCACAGGGATCGGAACTGCTCACCGAGTTGAACAACCCCACCGACACCGTGCCCGGCGTCGACTACACCACTATCGGCACCAGCGTCGACGAAGTGATCCAGCCGTCGAGCAATGTCGCCCTGCACGGGCCCGGCGCGGTGAATCTGGTGGTCCAGGATCTGTGCCCGCAGAACCTGACCGGACACTTCAACATGCCCTACGACAACTTCACGCTCAGCCTGATCCGGCAGACCCTCGACCCGGACCACTACGGTCTCGCCCCCTGTGTGCCGGTCGCGCTGGGCACCGGCATCCCCGAGGTCATCCTGGAGAGCAACTTCTGACCGACGGGCCGCGTGTCGGCCGGGGTGTCCGTTCCGGACCGGGTCGGTCCTTAGACTGTGGTGCACCATCGTCGAATCCCGGGAGCAGCATTCGTGACAAGTTCGGTCGTCCCGTTCCTCACCTCACCGCGGCGCGGCCGCCCGATTCGGCGCATCCCGGCGGTGCGCTGACATGCGCGTCGTCTTCGCGGGCACTCCCGATCCCGCTGTCCCGTCGCTGCGCCGGCTGATCGAATCGCCCCGGCACGAGGTCGTCGCCGTCGTCACCCGCCCCGACACGGTCGCCGGGCGCGGCCGCAAGGTGGTGCGATCGGCGGTCGGGCAACTCGCCGACGAACACGGCATCGAGGTGCTCACCCCGGCCTCGCCGCGGGACTCGGAGTTCGTGGCCCGGCTGACCGAACTGGCCCCGGCCTGCTGCCCGGTCGTCGCCTACGGGGCGCTGCTGCCGCAGCCCGTGCTCGACATTCCCGAACACGGCTGGGTGAACCTGCACTTCTCGTTGCTGCCGGCGTGGCGCGGCGCGGCCCCGGTGCAGGCCGCGATCGCCGCCGGCGACGAGATCACCGGCGCCACCACCTTCCGCCTCGAGGCGGGCCTCGACACCGGCCCCGTGTACGGGGTGGTCACCGAGACGATCCGGCCCACCGACACCGCCGGGGACCTGCTCGGCCGCCTCGCCGACTCCGGAGCGGGGCTGCTGGTATCGACGCTGGACGGCCTCGAGGACGGACTGCTCACCGCCGTCCCGCAATCCGCCGACGGCGTGTCGTACGCATCGAAGGTGACCGTCGAATCCGCCCGGATCACGTGGACGCATCCCGCACACGTCGTCGACCGGCGCATCCGCGCGGTCACGCCCGCGCCGGGAGCCTGGACGATGATCGGTGAGCTGCGGGTGAAGGTCGGGCCGGTGACGGTCACCGACGAGACCCTCGAACCCGGCGAGATCGCGATCCGCAAGAACGGGGTGCTCGTCGGCACCGCCACGACCGCGGTGAAACTCGGGCAGGTGCAACCGCCCGGCAAGAAGGCGATGATCGCCGCCGACTGGGCCCGCGGTGCCCGACTCGACCCGAAGGTGCGTGCACAGTGACCGAATCCCGCAGACCGGCCCGCCGATCGCAGCGCGGTCCCGGCGACCGCAACAGCAAGCCGCGGCAGGCAAGGCGGCCGTCGCAGTCCGCGGTGGACCCGGCGCGCCTGGCGGCCCGCGACGTGCTGCGCGCGGTGCGCGAACGGGACGCCTACGCCAACCTCGTGCTGCCGGGACTGCTGCGCGAGCGCCACCTGGACACCCGCGACGCGGCGCTGGCCACGGAACTGACCTACGGCGCGGCCCGCGCGCAGGGTCTGCTCGACGCCGTCATCGCCTCCGCCGCCGACCGTCCCGTCGACGAGATCGACGGCCCGCTGCTCGACGCGCTGCGCCTCGGTGCCTACCAGTTGCTGCGGACCCGCATCGCCCCGCACGCCGCCGTCACGACCAGCGTCGACCTCGTCCGCTCCGAATTCGGTTCCGGCAGAGCAGGTTTCGTCAACGCGGTGCTCCGGAGGGTTGGAGAGCGCACCGAGGACGAATGGGTCGCCGAGCTCGCCCCGGACCAGGAACGCGATCCCGTCGGACACCTCGCGTTCCGGTACCCGCACCCGGTGTGGATCGCCCAGGCGTTCGCGAACTCGCTCGGCGCCGACGCCGGAGAACTGGCGGAGGTCCTCGCCGCCGACGACGCCCGGCCGATCGTGCACCTGGTGGCGCGGCCCGGCGTCATCACCGCCGAGGAACTCGCGCTCGCGACCGGCGGCGAGGTCGGTCCCTGGTCGCCCTACGCGGTGCACCTCGAGCACGGCGATCCCGGCCGGCTCGACGCCGTCCGCGAAGGCATGGCCGCGGTGCAGGACGAGGGCAGCCAGCTCGTGGCCCGTGCCCTCACGCTCGCGCCGCTCGAGGGGAACGACAACGGCCGCTGGCTCGACCTGTGCGCCGGACCCGGTGGCAAGGCGGCGCTGCTCGGTGCCCTCGCCGACCTCGACGGCTTCACCGTAGACGCGGTCGAACCGGTGGAACACCGCGCCGACCTGGTGCGCAAGACCACCCGGGGCCTGCCCGTCACGGTGCACGTCGCCGACGGCCGCGATCCCGGTCTCGACGCCGGCTACGACCGGATCCTCGTCGACGCCCCGTGCACCGGTCTCGGCGCGCTGCGTCGCCGTCCCGAGGCCCGCTGGCGGCGGCAGCCCGGCGATGTCGCCGAACTCGTGCGGCTGCAGAAGGAACTGCTGGCCTCGGCGATCGGGCTGCTGCGACCCGGCGGCGTCGTGTTGTACGCGACGTGTTCGCCGCACGTGTCCGAGACCGTCGCGATCGTCGCCGACGCGGTGCGCCGGCACGACGTCGAACAACTCGATACCCGCGAACTCGTCCCGGGGGTGCCGCGGCTCGGATCCGGCCCCGGCGTCCAGCTGTGGCCGCACCGGCACGGCACGGACGCCATGTTCATGGCCGCGCTCCGCAAACCACTGGGCTGACACCAACGGGCTGACACCCGAGCCCACCACCTCGGACGGAAGGACAGTTCGTGCCCGACATCGTCACCCTGACCCTCAATCCGGCGCTCGACGTCACCACGTTCGCCGACGAGGTCGTACCGACCCGGAAACTCCGGTGCGACGAACCGTTCTACGACGCGGGCGGGGGAGGGGTGAACGTCGCGAAGGTCGCCCGGGTGCTGGGCGCGTCCGCTGCGGCGGTGTACCCGGCGGGTGGGGCACGCGGTAAGCAGATGAGCGGGCTGCTCGACGACGACGACGTCGAAGAGCACATCGTGGAGATCGCCGACGACACCCGCGAGTGCTTCACCGCCATCGACCGCAGCACCGGGAAGGAATACCGGTTCGTCACCCCCGGTCCCGAGCTGACCGCCGACGAACAGGAACGCTGCCTCGAGGCGCTGGTGGCCGCCGCCTCCGGCGCCCGCTACGTCGTCGCCAGCGGCAGCTTCCCGCCGGGCGTGCCCGGCACGTTCGTGCGGCGCATCGCGGACGTCGCGCACAAGGTCGGCGCCCGCTTCGTGCTCGACTCCTCCGGCGACGCGCTGACCAGCATCGAATCGGGGGTCTTCCTCGTCAAGCCGAGCCTCGACGAGCTGTGCGAGTGGGTCGGCCGGGACCTGCCGGACACCGAGACCCGGTCCGCCGCGGCCCGGGAACTCGTCGACGCCGGGGTCGCCGAGATCGTCGTGGTGTCCCTCGGCGCGCAGGGCGCGATCATGGTGTCCGCCGACAACGCCGTCGAAGTACCGGCGCTGGACGTGCCGGTGCGCAGCGCCGTGGGCGCGGGCGACAGCATGGTCGCGGGCCTGGTCGTGGGTCTGCTGCAGGAACGGTCGCTGCGCGATGCGCTCGCGCTCGGCATCGCCTGCGGATCGGCCGCGCTGCTGACCGCCGGCAGTCACGTGTGCCGGCGCGAGGACATCGACCGGTTCTACGAACTCGCCCGATCCCACTGATCTAGGGGAGCCCGGGACCCGTCCACGGGAGTGCCTCCAGGTCGACTTCGGCCGCTTCGACGGGCGCCCGCAACGCCGTCGCCGTCGCCCACCCCTGCGCGACGAGACCCGCGTCGGTCTCGTCGCGCTCGTCGGCACGGATCTCCCGGAAGGTCACCGTCACGAACTCCTCGCCGATCTCCCCGATGTCGGCCTGGACCGCGCCGAACGCGGCCAGCGGAGCCAACCGGAGCCCGCGGAACTCCTCCGGAGGCACATCCGGAACGTTGATGTTCAGCACCGAACCGCGCTGCCCGGACTCGAGCACCCATTCCAACGCGCGGCGGGCAACCTGTTCGGCGGTGTCCCAGTGCTGCGGATCCGCCGAGGCCACGGACACCGCGAGCGCGAGCGCGCCGTGTGTCGCCGCAGTCAGCGCGGCCCCGACGGTTCCCGAGTGCAGAATCGCGTGGCCGGTGTTGGGGCCGTGGTTGATTCCGGACAGCACCACGTCGGGTGCGGGACCGAACGCCCCGTGTGCCGCGACGAAACCGATCAGCGCCGGCGAGGCCTCCACCGCTCGGATCGGCACCTCGGGCAGATCCGGCCACTGTCGTTCGGTGACCGCCAGCCGGCCGTCCTCGGCGAGCGCGGTCAGCGATGCGCTCGCACCGCTGCGCTCGGTGTGCGGGGCCGCCACCACCACGTCCAGTCCGGCCTCGACCGCGAGGCGTGCGAGGACACCGAGCCCTCGACTGTCGATACCGTCGTCGTTGGTCACCAACGCCCGCATCAGGACTCCTCACCGTCGGTGCGCCGAACGCCGACCGATTCGACGAGACGGGTGGCCAGGTCGCGGCGTCCCGTCGCCAATCCCCGTCGGGTGATGTTCATCGCCCCCGCAGCGGCCCCCAACCGGAGCGCGTCGACCAGCGATTCGCCTCGCGCCAGAGCCGTGGCGATGCCCGCGGTCATCGAATCCCCCGCGCCGCGGTGATCGACGCTGGTCAGCGGCGGCGATGTCACTTCCCACAGTCCGTCCTCCACCAGCGCCAGCGCCGGGTCGCCGGCACGCGAGACGACGACGTTCTGCGCGCCCTCCTCGGCCAGCTTGCGCATGGACTTCACGAGCGTCGGCGCATCGTCGGACGTCGCCCTGCCGTCCTCGATCAGATCGTCGTGCGCGACCTTCAGCACCGTCGGTTTTCCGGTGAGCGCACTGGTCAGCTGCGGCCCGGACAGATCCGCGACGACCGGGACGCCCATCGCGTGCAGATCACCCGCCAATCGGCCGTACATCTCCGACGGGACCGTGGTGTCGCTGTGGGCACCGCCGAGAACCGCCACGTCGGAGCGCAGGCCGGCCTCGAGGGACAACGCGAACAGGTCGTCGACCTCGTGACGCGTGAGCACCGTGGGCGCGACGTGGGCGATCTCCTCGCGTTCCCCACCACGCCGATCGTGCACGTAACCGCCGTTGGCGCCGGACGTGTCGATCCCGCGGACCGAGATGCCCTCGTATTCGAGCAGATGGCGCACGATCCGGCCGGTCTCGCCGCCGAACACTCCGCAGAGCGTGACGTCGGCACCCAGCGTCGCCGCCATCCGGGCGATCCAGAAACCCTGCCCGCCGGCGTGCACGTGCAGTTCGTCGCTGCCGTCCGGGGCGCACTCGACCGTGACGGTCAACAGCGGGGACGGGGCGAACACGAACACGGACGGCTTCGGCGGGGCGGGCGGGGTGGACTCGGCCATCGGACGGGGCTCCTTCTTCGACTTCTTCGACGTGCGGGAGATGCCCGAGGAGTACCCGCTTCGGTCCGATCCGATGCCCAGGCAGGTGTGTCGGATAACGTCCCTGACGGAATGCATTGATTTACAGAATTCGGCCGGGATTCGAGATGTTCGCTGCGCAGTTCCGCGAGGACGCACGCGCGCGGCTTCCCGCGGGCACACTGGTCACATGACGAACTGGGCCGAGGTGGTGGAAGCAGTCGCGGACCTGCCGGAGGTCACCGAATCGACGTGGTACCGGACCCCGGCGTTGACGGTGCGCGGGCGCGGGTTCGCGCGGCTGTGTTCCGAATCGGAGGGCGCACTGATGGTGCTGTGCGAGATGGCGAAGAAGAAGGCGCTGCTCGCGTCCGGCGGTCCGGCCTACTTCACCACCGAAAGCTACGACGGCTACGGCGCCATCCTCGTCGACCTCGACCGCGTCGACCCCGAGGAACTGCGTGACCTGCTGTTCGACGCGTGGCATCTCGCCGCGCCGGACGCACTGCGCGCGAGCGCACCGGCTGCACGGCGGGAAGATCGGACCCGACTAGACTAGGCCGACGTGGCCCACCCGATGATCGCTCCTTCCATCCTGTCCGCGGATTTCGCGCGCCTCGCCGACGAGGCCGCCGCCGTCGCCGGTGCCGATTGGCTCCACGTCGACGTCATGGACGCGCACTTCGTTCCGAACCTGACGCTGGGCCTGCCGGTCGTGCAGTCGCTGCTCGCCGCGACCGAGATCCCGCTGGACTGCCATCTGATGATCGAGAATCCGGGCCGGTGGGCACCCCCGTACGCGGAGGCCGGCGCCCACAACGTGACCTTTCATGCCGAGGCCACCGACAATCCGGTGGCCGTCGCCCGCGACATCCGCGCGGCGGGCGCCAAGGCCGGGCTGTCGATCAAGCCGGGCACCCTGATCGAGCCGTACCTGGAAATCCTGAAGGAATTCGACACGCTGCTGGTGATGAGCGTCGAGCCGGGCTTCGGCGGTCAGTCGTTCATCCCGGACGTGCTCGGGAAGGCCCGTGCCGTTCGTCGCCTCGTCGACTCCGGGGAACTGACCCTGCTCGTGGAGATCGACGGCGGCATCAACACCGACACCATCGAGGCGGCCGCCGAGGCCGGTGTCGACTGCTTCGTCGCCGGCTCCGCGGTGTACGGGGCGGCGGATCCCGGCGAGGCCGTCCGCAAGCTGCGCGCCCAGGCCGGTGCCGCCTCCGCCCACCTGACCCTGGCCCCGTGACCGATCCGGCGCTGGTCGAGGCCCTGCGGCGTGCCGTCGACGCGTCGGAGGACGTGCGGGGACGAACCAGCCCGAACCCGCCGGTGGGCGCCGTCGTGCTCGACGCCGACGGCCGGATCGCCGGGGTCGGCGCGACCCAGCCCCCCGGCGGGCCGCACGCCGAGGTGATGGCGTTGCGCGCGGCGGGGGAGCGGGCCCGCGGCGGCACCGCCGTCGTCACCCTCGAACCGTGCAACCACACCGGTCGTACCGGCCCGTGCACCCGGGCGCTGATCGACGCGGGCATCGCGACCGTCTACTACTCGGTGCCCGACCCGAACCCGTCCGCCGCCGGGGGAGCCGCCGCGCTGCGCGCCGCCGGAATCGTCGTGCACGAGGGTCTCGGCGCGGATGTCGTCGCGGCCGGCCCGCTCCGGGCGTGGCTGCACCGCACCCGCACCGGGCGCCCGCACGTGACATGGAAGTACGCGGCCACCTTGGACGGGCGCATCGCCGCCGCCGACGGCACCAGCCAGTGGATCTCCGGCCCGGAATCCCGCGCGGTCGTGCACGCCGAACGGGCCCGCCTCGACGCGATCGTCGTCGGCACCGGCACCGTCCTCGCGGACGACCCCTGGCTCACCGCCCGGCTGCCCGACGGTTCCCTCGCCCCGCACCAGCCGCTGCGGGTGGTGGTCGGTACCAGCGAACTGCCGACCCGGGCCCGGGTGCTCGACGACGCCGCGCCGACGCTGGTGCTGCGCACCCACGACGTCGACGAGGTCCTCGACGCACTCACCGACCACCCCGACGTCCTGCTCGAAGGCGGTCCGCGGCTGGCCGGGGCATTCCTCGCCGCCCGGCGTGTCGACCGCATCCAGGCGTACATCGCACCGGTACTTCTCGGCGACGGCTGGTCCGCTGTGAGGGACGCCGGAGTGCACACGATCTCCGAGGCGATACGGTTTCGTCGGGAGCGCGTCGAAACGGTCGGCGCCGACGTGTTGATGACCCTGGTCCCCGACCGGGAGCAAAGGAGCGGGTAGGTGTTCACCGGGATCGTCGAGGAACTGGGTGAGATCGTCACGCGCGAGGACCTGGCGGATGCGGCACGCTTCACCGTCCGCGGACCGCTGGTGACCTCGGACGCGAAGCACGGCGAGTCGATCGCCGTCAACGGCGTGTGCCTGACCGTCGTCGACGTCGTCGACGGAGACAAGTTCACCGCGGATGTGATGCAGGAGACACTGAACCGTTCGAGCCTCGCGCAGCTCGCCGCCGGCAGCCGCGTCAACCTCGAACGGGCCGCCGCGCTCGGCAGCCGTCTCGGGGGTCATCTGGTGCAGGGTCACGTCGACGGCACCGGCACGGTGATCTCCCGTTCCCCCTCCGAGAACTGGACCGTCGTGCGGATCTCCTTGCCGGACACCGTGTCCCGTTACGTCGTGGAGAAGGGGTCGATCACCGTCGACGGTGTGTCGCTGACCGTCTCCGGTCTCGGCGCCGAGCCGGGCGCGGAATGGTTCGAGATCTCGTTGATCCCCACCACCCTGTCGCTGACGACCCTCGGCACCGCCGAACCGGGCACCGTCGTCAATCTCGAGGTGGATGTGATCGCCAAGTACGTGGAGCGCCTGCAGAACGCGGGCCGCTGAGTCGTACTGTTGAATGCGGCAGTTTCCGCGTGCCGCGGTAGTGCAAGCAGTTGTTGGAAATCGAGATTTGGAGCCCAGGCAAGTGACGAGGTTCGACACGATCGAGCGCGCGGTTGCAGACATCGCCGCCGGTAAGGCCGTCGTCGTGGTCGACGACGAGGATCGGGAGAACGAGGGCGACCTCATCTTCGCGGCAGAGAAGGCCACCCCCGAACTGGTGGCGTTCATGGTGCGGTACACGTCGGGTTACCTGTGTGTGCCGCTCGACGGCGCCGACTGCGACCGGCTCGGGCTGCCGCCGATGTACTCCACCAACCAGGACAAGCACGGCACCGCGTACACGGTCACCGTGGACGCGAAGGAAGGCATCGGCACCGGCATCTCCGCGGCCGACCGGGCCGCGACGATGCGCCTGCTGGCCGATCCGAACACCCGCGCCGACGACTTCACCCGCCCCGGTCACGTGGTGCCGCTGCGCGCGAAGGAAGGCGGCGTGCTGCGCCGCCCCGGCCACACCGAGGCCGCCGTCGACCTGGCCCGCATGGCCGATCTGCGTCCCGCCGGCGTCATCTGCGAGATCGTCTCGCAGAAGGACGAGGGGGAGATGGCCCGCACCGACGAACTGCGCGTCTTCGCCGACGAGCACGAACTCGCCCTGATCTCCATCGCCGACCTCATCGCGTGGCGCCGCAAGCACGAGAAGCACGTCGTGCGCGTCGCCGAGGCCCGCATCCCGACCCGGCACGGCGACTTCACCGCCGTCGGCTACCAGAGCATCTACGACGAGGTCGAGCACGTCGCGCTGGTCCGCGGCGACATCGCCGGTCCCGACGGCGACGGCGCGGACGTGCTCGTGCGGGTCCACTCCGAGTGCCTGACCGGCGACGTGTTCGGCTCGCTGCGCTGCGACTGCGGCCCCCAGCTCGACGCCGCACTCGAGATGATCGCGGCCGAAGGGCGCGGTGTCGTGCTGTACATGCGCGGGCACGAGGGCCGCGGAATCGGCCTCATGCACAAGCTGCAGGCCTACCAGCTCCAGGACTCCGGGTCGGACACCGTCGACGCGAACCTGCAGCTCGGCCTGCCCGCCGACGCCCGCGACTACGGCATCGGCGCGCAGATCCTCGTCGACCTCGGCATCACCTCCATGCGGCTGCTGACCAACAACCCCGCCAAGCGCGTGGGCCTGGACGGCTACGGCCTGCAGATCACCGAGCGTGTGCCGATGCCGTTGCGCGCGAACCGCGAGAACATCACCTACCTGCGCACCAAGCGCGACCGCATGGGCCACGACCTGATCGGGCTCGACGAGTTCGAGGCCGGTGACGCCTGATGAGCGGGGAAGGTCTGCCCGACCTGCAGCTCGCCGACGCGCGCGGACTGCGCCTGGCGATCGTCGCGGGTAGCTGGCACCAGAAGATCTCCGACGCCCTGATCGCCGGGGCGCAGCGCGTCGCCGACGAGGCCGGCATCACCGACGTCACCCTCGAGCGGGTCGCCGGTGCCATCGAGCTGCCGGTCGTGGCGCAGCAGCTGGCCCGCACCCACGACGCCGTCGTGGCGCTCGGCGTCGTCATCCGCGGCGGCACCCCGCACTTCGAGTACGTGTGCGATGCGGTCACCTACGGGCTGACCCGGGTCGCCCTGGACGAGGGCACCCCGGTCGGCAACGGTGTGCTCACCACCGACACCGAGCAGCAGGCCCTGGACCGGTCCGGGCTGCCCGGCTCCGCCGAGGACAAGGGCGGCCAGGCGTGCGCCGCCGCGCTCGACACCGCGGTGACCCTCCGGCGCCTCCGGGAGACGGATCGATGACCGCGCACACCACCAGCACGACGGAATGGGAGCTCGACGTCCAGAGCGTCAAGATGCGGCGCTGGATCATCATCGGTGCTTCGGTTCTGATGCTCGGTCACATCGGTGCCGCGCTGGTCCTGCGCGGTGGCGAGTACACCGGTGCGAATCTGCGCCTGGCCGATCAGATCGCGATGATCGCGATCGGGCTGGTGGTGTCGGGGTTCACCCTGCTGTACGCCCGGCCCCGGTTACGGGCCGGGGCGGCCGGGGTCGAGGTCCGCAAGGTGTTCGGAGAACGTCGCCTGAGCTGGGACGAGGTCGGTGACCTCAGCTTCGATCACGGTGGCCCGTGGGCCCGCCTCGAACTGCCCCACGACGAGTACGTGCCCGTCGCGGCGCTGCAGGTGCGGGACGGGCAGCACGCGGTCGACGCCGTCGATTCGTTCCGTGAGCTGCGCGCGCGGTACGGCGGACGCGTCGGTACCGGCGACTAGCCTGGACCCGTGCCCGACCCCTCCACCTACCGCCCCGCTCCCGGATCCATCCCCACAGAGCCGGGTGTCTACCGGTTCCGTGATCCGCACGGCCGCGTCATCTACGTGGGCAAGGCGAAGAGCCTCCGCTCGCGCCTGAACTCGTACTTCGCCGACGTCGCGTCGCTGCATCCGCGGACCCGGCAGATGGTCACCACGGCGGGCAGCGTCGAATGGACGGTGGTCAGCACCGAGGTCGAGGCGCTGCAGCTCGAATACAACTGGATCAAGGAATTCGATCCGCGATTCAACGTCCGCTACCGCGACGACAAGACCTATCCGATGCTCGCGGTCACCCTGAACGAGGAGTATCCGCGGCTGTTCGTCTACCGCGGTCCGCGGCGCAAGGGGGTGCGCTACTTCGGTCCGTACTCGCACGCGTGGGCGATCCGGGAAACACTGGATCTGCTGCTGCGGGTGTTTCCCGCCCGGACATGCTCGGCCGGGGTGTTCAAACGGCACACGCAGATCGGCCGGCCCTGCCTGCTCGGGTACATCGACAAGTGTTCGGCGCCGTGCGTCGGACGGGTCGACGCCGCCGAACACCGCCGCATCGTCGAGGACTTCTGCGACTTCCTCGCCGGCCGCACCGACAAGCTGGTCCGCGACGTCGAGGCACGCATGCAGGCCGCGGCGTCGGAACTGGACTTCGAGACCGCCGCTCGGCTCCGCGACGATCTGGGGGCGCTGCGCCGGGCACTCGAGAAGCAGGCGGTCGTGCTCGGTGACGGCACGGACGCCGACCTGGTGGCGTTCGCCGGTGACGACCTCGAGGTCTCGGTGCAGGTCTTCCACGTCCGCGGGGGCCGGGTCCGCGGGCAGCGTGGGTGGGTCGTGGAGAAGTCCGGGGACGTCGTCGACCGTCCCGACTCCGCCGACCGGATCGACACCGAGCACACCGGCGAACACACGGAGGAGTCGCTGCTCGTCGAGCAGTTCCTCACCCAGTTCTACGGCGAGGAAGCCGCGCTCACCGCGACAGCACCCACCGACAGCGGGGACACCGAACCGACCGGCAGTGCCGTGCCGCGCGAGGTCCTGGTGCCGGCACTGCCCCCGGACCCGGAGGAGATGAGCCGCTGGCTCGCCGGGCTGCGCGGTGGACCGGTCCGGTTGCGGGTGCCGCAGCGCGGCGACAAGAAGGCCCTGGCGGAGACGGTGCAGCGCAACGCGCAGGAGGCCCTCGCCCAGCACAAACTGCGCCGCGCCGGAGACTTCACCGCGCGGTCCGCGGCATTGCAGGGCATCCAGGACGCGCTCGACCTGGACTCGGCGCCGCTGCGCATCGAGTGCGTCGACATCAGCCACGTCCAGGGCACCGACGTCGTCGCCTCGCTGGTGGTGTTCGAGGACGGCCTGCCCCGCAAGTCGGACTATCGGCACTACGCGATCAAGGAAGCCGCCGGCGACGGCCGCTCCGACGACGTCGCGTCCATCGCGGAGGTCACCCGCCGCCGCTTCCTGCGGCACCGTCGCGACGTCGCGGGGACGGAGGGTGCCGAAGGTGGGGACGGGGGCGATTTCTCCACCGAGGCCGCGCTCGACCCGGCGACCGGCAAGCCGCGGCGCTTCGCGTACCCACCGAACCTGTTCGTCGTGGACGGCGGCGCCCCGCAGGTCGCCGCGGCCGCGGAGGTCCTCGACGAACTCGGGATCACCGACGTGTCGGTCATCGGCCTGGCCAAACGACTCGAGGAGGTGTGGGTCCCGGGCGAATCCGACCCGGTGATCCTGCCGCGCACGAGCGAGTCGCTGTACCTGCTGCAGCGGGTCCGCGACGAGGCGCACCGTTTCGCGATCACCTTCCACCGCAGCAAGCGGTCCCGGCGGATGACCGCGTCCGCCCTGGACGGGGTCCGCGGACTCGGGCAGACCCGGCGCACCGCGCTGGTCAAGCACTTCGGGTCGGTGGCGCGGCTGCGGGAAGCGAGCGTCGAGGAGATCACCGCCGTCCCGGGCATCGGAGCGGCCACCGCCCGCGCGGTGCTCGACGCGTTGCGCGCGGACGATCCGGGCGCCGCCGACACGCCGTCCGTCCTGCCCGTCGCCGATGAGGCTGCGCAGGACACGCCGGTACGTGATGATGACATCGTCGGCGTGTCGGGAACGGGAGCGGAGCCGCAACTGTGAACCAACAATCTGCGATCGAGACGGAGCCGGGCGGCGCCGAGGCCGTCCCGGGGGATCGACGTGCCGAGGTGACGCTGGTCACCGGGCTGTCCGGGGCCGGCATGAGCACCGCGGCCACCGCCCTCGAGGACCTCGGCTGGTACGTGTCCGACAACGTGCCGCCGCAGCTGGTCATCGCCATGGTCGATCTGGCGGTGCAGGCGGAACCGCCGCTCGAGCGGCTCGCCGTCGTGATGGACGTGCGCAGCCGGTTGTTCACCGGCGACCTCGGATGGGTCGTGACCGAACTCGCCGCCCGACCGGTGCGCACCCGGGTGCTGTTCCTCGAAGCCACCGATGCCGTGCTGATCCGGCGGTTCGAGCAGGTGCGCCGCAGTCATCCGCTGCAGGCCGACACCGCCGACCGCACCCTCGCCGACGGCATCGCCGCCGAACGCGCCCAGCTCGCCCCCGTCAAGGCCGCCGCGGACCTGGTGGTCGACACGTCCGCGCTGTCCGGACCGGAACTGCGCCGCAAGATCGAATCGGCGTTCGGTGACGCGGCCGCCGACACCATCCAGGTCACCGTCGAGTCCTTCGGATTCAAGTACGGTCTGCCGATGGACTCGGACCTGGTGTGCGACGTGCGCTTCCTGCCGAACCCACACTGGGTGCCGCAGTTGCGCGACCACACCGGGCAGGACGCCGACGTGCGCGACTACGTGCTGTCCCGAGACGGCGCGGACGAATACCTGCAGACCTATCATCGAGTGCTCCGATTGACCACGGCCGGCTACCGTCGGGAGGGAAAGCGCTACATGACGATCGCGGTGGGCTGCACCGGCGGCAAACACCGGAGCGTGGCGATGGCGGAAGCGCTCGCCGCGCGTCTCGAGCAGGACCCGGCGTTGACGGTGCACGTCGTGCACCGGGATCTGGGCCGCGAATGACCGGGCCCGCGATCGTTGCACTCGGCGGCGGTCACGGACTGTACGCGACCCTCAGCGCGGTCCGACGCCTCACCGACCGGGTCACCGCCGTCGTCACCGTCGCCGACGACGGCGGATCGTCGGGACGCCTGCGCGCCGAACTCGGCGTCATCCCACCCGGCGACCTGCGCATGGCGCTGGCGGCGCTGGCCGCCGAGACCCCGGAGATCCGGGTGTGGACCGAAACCGTGCAACACCGGTTCGGGGGCACCGGCGCGCTCGCCGGGCACTCGGTCGGCAATCTGATCCTTGCCGGGCTCACCGAGGTCCTCGGCGACCCGGTCGCCGCGCTGGACCGGCTCGCCGCCGTCCTCCACGTCCACGGCCGCGTGCTGCCGATGTCGCCGATCCCGCTGGACATCGAGGCGGACGTCTCCGGTCTCGAATCCGATCCCCGGGTCAGCCGCGGCATCCGCGGCCAGGTCGCGGTCGCGACCACCCCCGGCAAGGTGCGCCGGGTCCGGCTCATCCCGGCCGATCCGCCGGCGTGCCCGGACGCGCTCGACGCCGTCGACGCCGCCGACCTCGTGGTGCTCGGTCCGGGCTCGTGGTTCTCGAGCGTCATCCCGCACGTCCTCGTGCCCGATCTGCTCGACGCGCTCATCCGCACCCCGGCCCACAAGGTGCTGGTGCTGAACCTGGCGGCGGAACCGGGGGAGACCGCCGGGTTCTCCACCGAGCGTCACCTGCACGTGCTGGCGCAACACGCCCCGGGCTTCCGCGTCGACCACATCGTGGTCGACGCGACGACGGTGCCGCCCGGACGGGAACGCGAACACCTGTGCCGGGCCGCCGCCGGCTTCGGCGCCGAGGTCGTCTACGCGGACGTCGCGGAACCCGGTACCCATCGACACGACCCCGCCAAACTGGCGGAGGTTCTGGCAACACATCTGCCTGCCGCGTCCGGCACCGCCGGCGCACGCGACAGCAGCCGAAGGGAGAACGTCTCGTGGCAATGACAGCGGAGGTCAAGGACGAGCTGAGCAGGCTCGTGGTGACCCGCACCAGCAGCCGCAAGGCCGAGGTGTCCGCTCTCCTGCGTTTCGCCGGTGGCCTGCACATCGTGGGCGGCCGGGTGGTGGTCGAGGCCGAGGTGGACCTCGGTTCGATCGCCCGTCGACTGCGTCGCGAGATCTTCGAGCTGTTCGGCTACTCCGCGGAAGTGCACGTGCTCGGCGCCGGTGGTCTGCGCAAGAGTTCGCGGTACGTCGTCCGGGTCGCCAAGGACGGGGAAGCGCTCGCCCGCCAGACCGGTCTGCTCGACCTGCGCGGACGTCCGGTGCGCGGGCTGCCCGCCCAGGTCGTCGGCGGCAGCATCTCCGACGCCGAAGCCGCCTGGCGCGGCGCCTTCCTGGCGCACGGCTCCCTCACCGAACCGGGGCGGTCGTCGGCGCTCGAGATCAGCTGCCCGGGTCCGGAGGCGGCCCTCGCGCTCGTCGGCGCGGCGCGGCGCCTCGGCATCACTGCGAAGGCCCGCGAGGTGCGTGGCGCCGACCGCGTCGTGGTCCGCGACGGGGAGGCCATCGGCGCCCTGCTCACCCACATGGGCGCCCAGGACACGAGGCTGACGTGGGAGGAACGGCGCATGCGCCGCGAGGTGCGGGCCACCGCCAACCGGCTCGCGAACTTCGACGACGCCAACCTGCGGCGGTCGGCGCGGGCCGCGGTCGCGGCCGCCGCGCGGGTCGAGCGGGCCCTGACGATCCTCGGCTCCGACGTGCCCGACCACCTCGCCGCCGCCGGGTCGCTGCGCGTGCAGCACCGGCAGGCGTCCCTCGAGGAACTCGGGCAGCTCGCGGATCCGCCGATGACGAAGGACGCCGTCGCCGGCCGCATCCGGCGGCTGCTGTCGATGGCGGACCGCCGCGCCAAGGAACTCGGCATCCCCGACACCGAGTCCGCGGTGACGATGGAGCTGCTCGACGAGGCTTAGGACCCGGCGCGGGGTTCTTCGACGCCGGGTTCAAATCCCACCTTCCTCGACTCGGCGGATTAGGGTGAGGGCACAAGCTGCACCACCATCGAGACACAAGCTGCACCACCATCGAGGTAAAGGAGCTTCATCGTGACTGTGCGCGTAGGCATCAACGGCTTCGGTCGCATCGGGCGGAACCTCTTCCGTGCGGTGGAGGCGCAGAAGGCACTCGGCAGCACCGATATCGAGATCGTCGCTGTCAACGACCTCACCGACAACGACACCCTCGCGACGCTCCTGAAGTACGACTCGATCCTGGGGCGTCTCGACGAGGACGTCCGCGCCGAGGGTGACTACATCTACGTGGGCGACCGGAAGATCACCGCCCTCGAGATCAAGGAAGGCCCGGCGGCCCTGCCCTGGGGCGAGCTGGGGGTCGACGTCGTCGTCGAGTCCACCGGCATCTTCACCAACGCGGCCAAGGCCAGGGGTCACCTGGACGCCGGCGCCAAGAAGGTCGTCATCTCGGCGCCCGCCACCGACGAGGACATCACCATCGTCATGGGCGTCAACCACGACAAGTACGACGGCACGCAGAACATCATCTCGAACGCCTCGTGCACCACGAACTGCCTCGGCCCGCTCGCCAAGGTGCTGAACGACGCGTTCGGCATCGAGAAGGGGCTGATGACCACCATCCACGCGTACACCCAGGACCAGAACCTGCAGGACGGGCCGCACCGGGACCTGCGTCGCGCCCGCGCCGCGGCCCTGAACATCGTCCCGACCGGCACCGGTGCCGCCAAGGCCATCGGCCTCGTGCTGCCCGAGCTGCAGGGCAAGCTCGACGGCTACGCGCTGCGCGTTCCGGTCCCGACCGGCTCGGTGACCGACCTGACCGCGACCCTGACCAGGAAGGCCACCGTCGACGAGGTCAACGCCGCGGTCAAGGCCGCCGCGGAGGGCCCGCTCGAGGGCATCCTGAAGTACAACACCGATCCGATCGTCTCCTCGGACATCGTCACCGATCCGCACTCGTCGATCTTCGACGCGCCACTGACCAAGGTCATCGACGACCAGGTCAAGGTCGTGGCCTGGTACGACAACGAGTGGGGTTACTCCAACCGCTTGGCCGACCTCGTCGGCCTCATCGGGAAGTCCCTCTGACGACGTCGGCAAGTCCCTCTGACACCATCGGCAAGTCCCTCTGACAACGATTGAATAGGACACTCGAACAGTGGCAGTTCAGACCCTGAAGGATCTGCTGGACGCGGGGGTCGAAGGGCGCGGTGTGCTCGTGCGCTCGGACCTCAACGTCCCGCTGGACGGCGCGACGATCACCGACCCCGGTCGGATCCTCGCGTCGGCCCCGACGATCAAGGCGCTCGCCGATGCCGGCGCCAAGGTGGTCGTCACCGCGCACCTCGGCCGCCCCAAGGGCGAGGCCGACCCGAAGTTCTCGCTCGCGCCCGTCGCGGCGAAGCTCGGGGAGGTGCTGGGCCGCAACGTCCAGCTCGCCGGTGATGTCGTGGGGCAGGACGCCCTGGCCCGGTCCGAGGGCCTGACCGACGGCGACATCCTCCTGCTGGAGAACATCCGCTTCGATCCGCGCGAAACCAGCAAGGACGACGCGGACCGCCTGGCGCTGGCCCGCGACCTGGTCGAGCTGGTCGGCGACGACGGTGCGTTCGTGTCCGACGGCTTCGGTGTCGTGCACCGCAAGCAGGCGTCGGTGTACGACGTGGCGACGCTGCTGCCGCATTACGCGGGCACGCTCGTCGCCGCGGAGGTCGAGGTGCTGGCCCGTCTGACGGCCGATCCGGAACGTCCCTACGCGGTCGTGCTCGGCGGTTCGAAGGTCTCCGACAAGCTGGCCGTGATCGAGGCGCTCGCACCGAAGGTCGACACCCTCGTCATCGGTGGCGGCATGTGCTTCACCTTCCTTGCCGCGCAGGGCATCTCGGTGGGCAACTCGCTCCTCGAGGAATCGATGATCGAGACCTGCAAGGACCTGCTCGAGCGGTTCGGCGACGTCATCCACATCCCGCAGGACGTGGTGATCGCCGACAGCTTCTCCGCCGACGCCGAGGCGAAGACGGTGCCCGTCACCGAAATCGAGGACGGGTGGATGGGCCTGGACATCGGCCCCGAGTCGGTGGCCCGGTTCGCGCACCACCTGGCGGGCGCGAAGACCGTGTTCTGGAACGGCCCGATGGGTGTGTTCGAGTTCGCGAAGTTCGCCGACGGCACCAAGGGTGTCGCCGAGGCCATCATCGAGGCCACCGGCAAGGGCGCGTTCAGCGTCGTCGGCGGCGGCGACTCGGCCGCGGCCGTGCGTCTGCTGGGTCTGCCCGAGGACGGCTTCTCGCACATCTCCACGGGCGGCGGGGCCTCCCTCGAGTACCTCGAGGGCAAGGAACTCCCCGGCATCGCGGTTCTGGAGGGCTGATCGGATGGCACGCAAGCCGCTCATCGCCGGCAACTGGAAGATGAACCTCAACCATCTCGAGGCCATCGCCCTGGTGCAGAAGATCGCCTTCACCCTCCCGGAGAAGTACCTCGACAAGGTCGACGTGACGGTGCTCCCGCCGTTCACCGACATCCGTTCGGTGCAGACCCTGATCGAGGGCGACAAGATCAAGTTCACCTACGGTGCGCAGGACCTGTCCGTCCACGACTCCGGCGCCTACACCGGGGAGATCTCCGGCGCGATGCTCGCCAAACTCGGCTGCACGTTCGTCGTCGTCGGCCACTCGGAGCGGCGCACGCTGCACGGGGAGACCGACGAGATCGTGCGGGACAAGGCCAAGGCCGCGCTGCGGCACGGCCTGACGCCGATCGTGTGCATCGGCGAGGGTCTCGACATCCGCGAGGCCGGCAACCACGTCGAGTACAACGTCGAGCAGCTGAAGGGCTCGCTCAAGGGCCTGACCGCAGACGAAATCGCGAAGACCGTGATCGCGTACGAGCCGGTGTGGGCCATCGGCACCGGCAAGGTGGCCTCGGCCGCCGACGCGCAGGAGGTGTGCGCCGCGGTGCGCGCCACGCTCGGCGAGCTGGCCTCGCCCGAGGTGGCCGCGACCGTCCGCGTCCTCTACGGCGGCTCGGTGAACGCCAAGAACGTCGGCGAACTCATCGCGCAGACCGACGTCGACGGCGGCCTGGTCGGCGGTGCGTCGCTCAAGGCCGACGAGTTCGCGCAGCTCTCGGCGATCGCCGCGGGCGGTCCGCTGCTGTAGCGGACGACTGTTCCATTTCGTGGGGCGCAGGATCGGCACCGATCCTGCGCCCCACGGCATTCATCCGACCGGTGGGCGTCGGGGCTCGTCACCGGCACCCGCACGGGGCACAGCGTGATCTGCAGCTGCCACGACAACAGGTCGCGCTGCTGCTCGACGAGGCTGTGGACCACATCGAACACCTCCTACGCGGAATCGCCGACGTCCCGGCCACGACCGCTCGACCGGCCGTCTGCGGAAGCCGTCCCGAATACGTGGCTTCAGGTCGTGGGCTCGAACTCGTACAGCACCGGCCCGTCGCCGGCGCCCTTCGGGATCGGGAAATAGGTGTGATGTGTTGCGGGATCGAGTGCCAACGTATGGGCCCCGTCGGCCAGATGTGCGGCGCCGACCGTCACGGTGTTGTTGTCGCGGCGGTCGAACACGCTGACCACTCCGCTTTCGGCTGCAACGTAGACCCGGTGCGCGCCGGGGTCGTAGACCAGAACGTCAGGGGTGTCTCCGACGGGGTCCTGGCTGGTGACGGTTCGGGCGGCCACGTCGACGGTCGCCATGGCGGCGCCGGTCTCGCAACCGACGAACATCACCTGATCGGCGGCGTCGAGGGCTTCACCGTGCGGACCGTCGCATCCGGGCGTAGGTATGCGGTCGGTGACGGTGAACCCGGCCGGATCGATCACCGCGAGATGGCCGCGGCCCTGCACCGCCACCACCATGCGGTCGATGGCCGGGTCGTAGACGACGTTGCCGACCTCGCCACCGAGGTCCACGGTCGCTCGCACCGCCCCCGAATCCGCGTCCACCACGGTTTCCGTTCCGGCGGGCTCGTCGGTGGTCCACACCGCGTGGCGGACCGGATCGTAGGCCAACCCGTCGGGGTAGTCGCCGGTCGGCGCGGCAAACAGGACCTCGCCGGTGTCCTCGTCGAAGGCGACCAGCTGGTCGCGTCCGGTGACGGTGGCGTACACGCGTCGGATGTCCGGGACAACGAGCACTCCGTGTACGTCCGGAACGTCAGTGATGGTGCGGACGACCCGACGGCCGTGCACGTCGACGTCGATGATCTCTCCAGCACCCATATGGGCGATGAACATCAGTCCGAGTGCGGGATCGAGACTGGTGTAGTCGAACCGTGCCGGGCCACCGGTCAACTCCGTCTGCGCGACCTGCCGCAGCGGTAGATCGCCCGTCTGCGGGGACTCGGACGGCACCGTCGACGAGCATCCGAGTGCCAGGACGGCTATCAGGCCCAGTAGTGTCGCGACGTCTTGGTGCGGCCGCATCTCCACCTCCTGAGCCGATGCAACCGTGGTTGTAACACTACGCGCGGGTACATCAACGGGGAGTCCTCGGTCGTCGAGCCGCCCCAGTCCTGCCGACGGTCGTGCAAACCCGCGGCGGGTATCGTGACTCGACACCGATGACCACCGCAGGTTCCGTCCGACGCGGCCCCACCCGCCGAACCGTACTGTTCGGCCTGCTCGCCGTGCTGATCGTCGCGGCGTGCCTGCGTCCGCCGATCACCGCGGTCGGCCCGCTGCTGGGCTCGATCGGGGCCGACACCGGCCTGGGCAGCACCGGGCTCGGCATCCTCGGAGCGGTCCCGCTGCTGTGCTTCGCGGTGGTGTCCCCGTGGATCCACCGGCCCGCGGCCCGCTTCGGTTCGCAACTGCTGATCCTGCTCGCCATGGGGGTTCTTGCCGCGGGGATCCTCGTGCGGTCGCTGCCGGGTGCCCTCTGGCTGTGGTCGGGCACCGTGGCGATCGGCGCCGGGATCGCGGTCGCGAATGTGCTGCTGCCCGCCGTCGTCAAACGCGATCACGCGGGTCGGCTCGCGACCGTCACCGGTGTGTATTCGTCGGTCACCACCGGCGCAGCCGGGCTCGGTGCGGGTCTGGCGGTGCCGTTGGCGGACGCGACCGGTGACTGGCGGACCGCGTTGGCGGTGTGGGCGATCCTGCCGTGTGTCGCCGCCGCGGTGTGGTTCCTGCGCGGCCGCGCGCTGCGCGCGGTCGCGGCGACCGCGCCGCCGGCACCGGAATCCGGGCCGGCCCGGTCGATGTGGCGCTCGGGTGTCGCGTGGCAGGTCACCGCGTTCATGGGCCTGCAGTCGACCACCTTCTATCTGCTGGTGACCTGGCTGCCGTCGGTGGAGGCGAGTCTCGGTGTCGACGCGGCCACCGCCGGCTGGCATTCGTTCGCGTACCAGATCGTCGGGATCGTGGCCGGGCTCGGTGCGACCGTGCTGATGGGCCGGCGTGCCGACCAGCGCATGCTCGCGATCGTCGGTGGGGCGATCCTCGTGGTCGCGGTGGCCGGGTTGCTGCTCGTCCCGGATCTGGTGCTGCTGTGGGCGATCGTCGCCGGGATCAGTTCGGGTACGACGTTCGTGCTCGCCATGGCGTTGTTCGGGCTGCGCACCCGCACGGTCGCGCAGACGGCGCAGCTGTCCGGGATGGCGCAGTGCGTCGGCTACCTGCTGGCGATGTGTGGTCCGATCGCGGCGGGCGTGCTCTTCGACGTCACCGGGACCTGGACGCCCGTGCTGATCCTGATCGCGGTGTGCGCGGTCGGGCAGAGCCTGGTGGGTGGGTTCGCCGGGCGCGACCGCTACACCCACGCGGCGGCCGGGTAGCGCGGGCCGTCACGAGTCGGCCCAGGCGTCGGGCCGGGACCCGTCGACGTCGGTGACGCGATAGGCGCGCGCGAGATCGGCCGACGTCACCGACCGCTGATTCCAGCGGGCCCGCGCGGGGTCGGCGGCCAGCGCCGCAACGCCACGGCCCACATACCGCGGTGATTCCGAGTTCGCGAAACCCGGTGGTGCCGTGGGCAACCCGTCCGGCCTGCCGGGGTCGAGGGCGTCGCGCCAGTTGTCCTCGGTGACACCGTAGTTGTCGAGCATCATCTCCGAGCGCAGCCAGCCGGGCGTGACCGAGACGGCGGTGCCGCCGTGTGCGGCGAGTTCGTGCCCCTGCGAGAATGCCAGCCGGCTGACCGCGTTCTTCACCAGGTCGTAGAAGACGGAGATGCGGTAGTGGGTGGCGTTGTAGCTCGCCGTCCCGTCGGTGACCTCGACGAGCAGACCGCCGGGCTCGGACACGAGCAACGGCAGCAGGTGATGCGACGTGATCAGGTGGGTGTCGAGGCCGAGCCGGACGATCCGGAGCCCGGCGTCGAGATCGTGCTCCCAGATGGGGGTGTTCCACTGCGCCGGTGCGCCTTTGAGAATCTCCGCGCCCCAGATGTCATTGACGAGAACATCGATGTGCCCGAACTCGGCACGGAGACGCCCCGCAAGCGTGGCCACCCGGTCGGGATCGAGGTGGTCGACCTGGATCGCGACACCGGTTCCACCGAGTGCGGTGACGACCTCGGCGGTCTCCTCGATGGTCTCCGGCCGGTCGTAGTCGGACGTCTCGCGACCGTGCGTCCTGCTGCTCCGGCCGGTGCAGATCACGGTGGCGCCGGCCTCGCCGAGCCCGGCCGCGATGCCGCGGCCGGCGCCGCGGGTCGCTCCGGCCACCACCGCGATCTTCCCGTGCAGGGGTGAACTCATCGACTCCGATGATGCCCGGTGGCGACGGCAGTGCGGTGGAGATCGGCGGCACTGCCACCTGCGGTGGCCGACCCGCACCATCGATCACCCCTGCTCGGCCGGCCGGGCCGCTGCCCGGCCGGCCTGCGCGTCGGTCAGCCGACGAGCTTGGCGGACAGCGCCGCGACGGTCTGCGGGCTCAAACCCAGCCCGGTGATCAGGTAGTTGTGGACGGTGCCGAAGTCGTGTTCGAGTTGGGTGAATCCGGCCTCGAGGTAACTACGTTCGACGGTGAGGAGCGGCGCGTAGATCGCCGCCACCTCGGGACCCCGGGATTCGGCGAGCGCAGCAAGTGTCGCGCGGATGTGGTCACCGGAGTATTCGTTCGACAGCAGGTAGTCCGTGTACACGGTCTCGCGGTCCACGCCGGCGAGGGACAACAGTACGGCCGCGGTCCAGCCGGTGCGGTCCTTCCCGGCGGTGCAGTGGAACAGCTGCGGTCCTTCGGTGCGGGCGAACTCGGTGAACATCGCGCCGAGTTCCGCGCGGATCTCGGGATCGGCGACGAATGCGCGGTTGATGTCCTGCATGACCGCGCGCGCGTCCTCCGGTGTCCTCAGGCTCGCCAGGATCGAGGTCGAACTCAGGTTCCCGGACAGCAGCGGGTGCCGGATGTACTGGGCACCGGCCGGGATGCGGTCCGGGGCATCGGCGATCTCGCCGTCGGTGCGCAGGTCGTACACCGCCGCGATGCCGAGGGAGTCGAGCACCGCGGCGTCTTCGTCGTTGCTGGTGAGGGCGTTGGATCGGTAGAAGACGCCGGGCTGTACCCGCAGCCCGAACGCCGCCGGGTAGCCGCCGCCGGATCCGGCGAGATCGCGGAAGTTGTCGACCGACGACAGCCGGGGAGTCTCGACGACGGCCGGTGCACCGATGCCGGACGACCCGGTCGGGAGATCGAAGGGGGCGGCGCCGACCGTGGCGGAGCCGGTGAGCAGCAGTGCGGCGCTGAGGGTGACCGTTGCGGCGAGCCGGGCGCTGCGGCGCCCGGCGGGGAGGACAGTGCGAGACAACACAAACCTTCCTTCAGGGTATGGTTTTTCTTGCGTCTCATTTAGATCACATTCGTCCGAATTTTGCTCTCGTTTTCGAGAATCACGTTTCCGACCGGAAGGTACCGCCGGCACGGACGGCGGGGATCACCGGGTAAGCTGACGGCCGACGTCACCGACCATCGAAGGACACCGAGCGCCGCATGGAACTGTTCCTGGACATCCTGCTGATTGTCACCAGCCTGCTGCTGATCCTGCTGGTGCTGCTGCACCGCGGTAAGGGCGGCGGCCTGTCCAGCCTGTTCGGCGGTGGCGTCCAGTCCAGCCTCTCCGGATCGACGGTCGCGGAGAAGAACCTGGACCGCCTCACCGTCTTCACCGGCATCATCTGGCTGATCTCCATCCTCGGCATCGGGCTGCAGATCAAGTTCAGCTGACCGGCTTCCGGTCGCGCGACCAGCGCCTTCAGTCGATACTGACCGGATGAGCGTCCCGACCGGAACAGCCGCCACCGAGCCGCTGCGCGACGACATCCGCCTGCTCGGCAGCATCCTCGGACAGATCGTGCGCAGGCACGCCGGGGAAGCCGCCTACGAACTCGTCGAGAAGGCCCGGATCGAGAGCTTCCGGGTGCGCCGCTCCGAACTGGACCGCGCCGACCTCGCCGCCATGTTCCGCGAGGTCGCCACCGCCGACACGATTCCGGTCATCCGCGCCTTCAGTCACTTCGCGCTGCTCGCGAACCTCGCCGAGGACCTGCACCGCGAGCGGCGCCGCGCGCTGCACGTCGCCGCGGGCGAACCGCCGCAGGACAGCTCGCTGGCCGCCACCTACGCCAAACTCGACGCCGCCGACCTCGACCCGGAGGCGGTCGCGGCGGCGCTCGAGCACGCGCTGGTCTCGCCGGTCATCACCGCGCACCCCACCGAAACCCGCCGGCGCACCGTGTTCGTCGTGCAGTCACGGATCACCGATCTCATGCGCCGCCGCGGTCGCGCCGAGGACGCCACCGAGATCGCCGAGATCGACCGGCAACTGTGGCGGCACATCCTGACGCTGTGGCAGACCGCGCTGATTCGCCTGGCGCGCCTGCGGATCCAGGACGAGATCGAAACCGGTCTGCGCTACTACGAGGCCTCGCTGTTCGCGGTGGTGCCCGCCCTCGACGCCGAGGTCCGCCGCGAACTCCGGTCCCGCTGGCCCGGCACCGCCCTGCTCACCGAACCGATCGTGCGGACCGGCTCGTGGATCGGCGGCGACCGCGACGGCAACCCGAACGTCACCGCCGAGGTCGTCCACCGCGCCACCGACCGCGCCGCGACCACGGTCTTCGGCCACTACCGCACCGAACTCGCCGAACTCGAGCAGGAACTGTCGATGTCCGAGCGGCTCGTCCCGATCACCGCCGAACTGAAGGCGCTCGTCGAGGCCGCCGCCGACGACGTGCCCGCACGCGCCGACGAACCCTACCGGCGCGCGATCCACGGCATCCGCGGCCGCCTCGCCGCCACCGCGCAGCGTCTGCTCGACGACCCGCCGAACTTCGGTGTCCCCCTCCTCGAGCCCTACCCGGGCCCGGCCGAACTGCTCGCCGACCTGGACGTCCTCGACGCCTCGCTGCGGGCCGCCGGCGACGACGTCATCGCCGACGACCGCCTCGCCCACCTGCGCAGCGCCGTCGAGGTGTTCGGGTTCCACCTCAGCGCCCTCGATCTGCGGCAGAACTCCGAGGTCCACGGCCGGGTCGTCGCCGAACTGCTCGCCTGGGCCGGCGTCACCGACGACTACGAGGCGCTGCCCGAAGACCGCAAGGTCGAACTGCTCACCCGCGAGCTCGCCACCCGGCGCCCGCTCAGCGCCCCCGGCGCCCGGCTCGGGGAGCTCACCACCGCCGAACTCGGGGTGCTCCGCGCCGCTGCCGAGGCCATCCGGCTGCTCGGCGCCCACGCCGTGCCGCACTACATCATCAGCATGTGCGCGTCGGTCAGCGACCTCCTCGAAGCGGCGGTGCTGCTCAAGGAGGTCGGGCTCGTCGACCACACCGACACCGGCCCGCGCTGCCCGGTCGCGGTGATCCCGCTGTTCGAAACCATCGAAGACCTCCAGCGCGGCGCCGCCATTCTCGGTGCAGCCCTGTCGATCCCGGAGTTCCGCAGCCTCGTCGACTCGGCCGGGTCGGTGCAGGAGGTCATGCTGGGCTACTCGGATTCCAACAAGGACGGCGGCTACCTCGCCGCGAACTGGGCGCTGTACCGCGCCGAACTCGACCTCGTCGAATGCGCCCGCGAGCACGGTATCCGGCTGCGGCTGTTCCACGGCCGTGGCGGCACCGTGGGCCGCGGCGGCGGCCCCAGCTACGACGCGATTCTTGCGCAACCCCCGGGCGCGGTCACCGGGTCACTGCGGCTGACCGAGCAGGGCGAGGTGATCGCCGCGAAGTACGCCGAACCCCGCTCGGCGCGCCGCAACCTCGAAAGCCTCGTCGCCGCGACCCTCGAATCCACGCTGCTCGACGTCGAAGGCCTGGGCGCCGACGCGCCCGCCGCCTACGCGATCCTCGACGACCTGGCCGCCCGGGCCCGCGCGGCCTACGGCGAACTCGTGCACGAGACCCCCGGATTCGTCGAATACTTCCGCACCGCCACGCCCGTCGGCGAAATCGGGCAACTCAACATCGGCAGCCGTCCCACCTCACGCAAACCGACGTCGTCGATCGCGGATCTGCGGGCTATCCCGTGGGTGCTGGCCTGGACCCAGTCCCGCGTCATGCTCCCCGGCTGGTACGGCACCGGCACCGCCTTCGAATCGTGGATCGGCGACGACGACACCCGCCGGGCCACGCTCACCGACCTGTACGAGCGGTGGCCGTTCTTCCGCACCGTGTTGTCCAACATGGCGATGGTGCTCGCCAAATCCGACATGGGGCTGGCCGCCCGCTACGCCGAACTCGTCCCCGACACCGACCTGCGCGACCGCGTCTTCGGCAAGATCGTCGACGAACACGCGCGCACCGTCCGCACCTATCTGGCGATCACCGGACGACCGGACCTGATGGCGGACAACCCGGCGCTGGCGCGGTCGGTGCACAACCGGTTCCCGTACCTCGAACCGCTCAACCACCTGCAGGTGGAGTTACTGCGGCGACTGCGCGCGGGGGAGGACACCGACGAGGTACGGCGCGGCATCCAGCTCACCATGAACGGCCTGGCCACCGCACTGCGTAACAGCGGCTGACGCCGGAGGTAACAGCGGCTGACGCCGGAGGCGACAGTGGCTGACGCCCGAAACGACGGTCGGTGTACCGAAATATCGGTGCACCCACCGTCGTACAGGGCTCCTGTGTTCAGCGGTACGCCTCGCCGAGTTCCGGATAGTCCGCCCAGCGCGGCTCCCGCTGCCCGGCCAGCAGCGCGTCGAGCCGATCGAGGTAGTACTGCCAGCCCGGACCGATCTCGGCCGCCTCCGAACGGGGAACGTGCCGATGCGTGAACTCGAGGGTCGTGACCCGGCCGACCTGACGCAACCGCAGCTCGAGCCTCCACCCGTCCACGTCGACGACGAGCATCCGCGGACCCGCGCACTCGACGATCGTGACATCCGTTGTCGTCGAGTCGTGCTCGTCGGTCATCGTCAAACGCACCCGGCCCGACGACGAATCCCCGGTCCACCGTCCGTACCAGCGGGCGAGCACGTCCGGCTTGGTCAGCGCCGCCCACACCTCGCCGATCGGCAGCGCGAAACTGCGCTGATAGTGCAAGGTTACGAGGATCGAACCGTGCGGACAGTCGTGCTCGGGGCGGACCTCGCCGAGCACGGTGGACGGGGTGCTCATCGGAATGCTCCCTCCGGTCGTCGGATGCCGGACACCGACAATTCTTCCGTGCGAGACATCCACCGGTGCGGTTTCCGGCGCGATCCGTGACCGACGCGAGACCGGCCGCCGCGGATACGGGGGAGGGCGCCGCACCGGACCGGCTCGAGGCGATCTTCGAGCGATTCCACCGGGTCGATCCCGCACGCAGCACCGCCGGCACGGGTCTCGGACCGATCATCGCGCGCGGGCTCGCGACCGTGCACGGTGGCACTCTCACCGGCGACGGGCCGGGGATGCGGGGCTCGCTTCGAGCTGGACCTGCCGTGCCGTGGTCCGGCTGCACGGTACGGGTCGGACCACTACGGTGATATCGAGTCGTATCGGTCGCGCCCGCCCGATCACCGAGATTCCCGACGCCACCCGGCCGTCATCCGCAGTGATCTCCATCGGCGGATGGTGATTCCGATCGGCGGACGGTGATCGCGATCGGCGGACGAGGAGCACAGCAGTGGCGGGAGATCCGGTACCGCATCCGACCGGGCGGGAACGATGGCGGCGATTCGTGGAACCGGCTCTGCTGGTTCTCACCCTGACGTTTCTGACGGGCGGCGTTGTCGCCTGGCTCGCGGGCGCAGCCGCGGTCGCGAACAGGTTCTGGATCACCGGCACGGTGATCGCGATCGTGCCCGCGGTGTGGTGGGTGCTGACGGCATTGCGCCGCGGGAGGGTGGGGGTCGATCTGATCGCCGTGCTGTCGCTGCTCGGCACATTGCTGGTCGACGAGTACCTTGCCGGCGCCCTCATCGCCGTCATGCTGGCCACCGGCCAGAGTCTCGACGCCGCGGCGAACCGCCGCGCGTCCAAGGACCTGCGAAGCCTGCTCGACCGTGCGCCGCGCTCGTCCCGGCGCCGGCGCGGGGAGATCGTCGAGACCGTGGCCATCGACACCATCGCGGCAGGCGACGTCCTCGTCGTCGGATCGGGTGAAACGGTTCCGGTCGACGGCTGGATCATCGGTCCTGTCGCCGTCCTCGACGAATCGACGCTCACCGGTGAACCGATGAACGTCCGGCGCGGCGCCGGCGAGGCCGTGCGGTCCGGTGTCGTCAACGCTGGCGCCGTCTTCGAAATGGAGGCACGCGCGACCGCCGAGGAGAGCACCTACGCCGGAGTGGTCCGGCTCGCCCGCGATGCTGCTGCGGAATCCGCCCCGGTCGTGCGGCTGGCCGATCGGATCGCAGCGTGGTTCCTCCCGGTCGCACTGATCCTCGCTGCCGTCGCGTGGGTGGCGAGTGGTACTGCGGTGCGGGCGGTCGCTGTCCTCGTGGTGGCGACCCCGTGCCCACTGCTGCTCGCAGCCCCGGTCGCGATCGTGTCCGGGCTCTCTCGGGCTTCTCGCAGGGGAGTGGTGATCCGTAGTGGGGGCGCTCTCGAAAACCTGGGCCAGGCAACCACACTCGTCATGGACAAGACCGGGACTCTGACCACCGGCCGGCCCGCGGAGTCCGACATGGTCACGGCGCCCGGTTACGACGCTCCCGAGGTTCTGCGGTTGGCCGCGTCCGCCGACCAAGTTTCCGCACACGTCCTCGCCGACGCCCTCGTCGAAGATGCGAGAATCCGGGGTCTGACGCTGTCCTATCCCACCGAGGTCGTGGAGGAACCCGGCACGGGGATCGCGGCCACCGTGGACGGTCGCCGCGTGACCGTCGGCACGCTGGTCCTGCCGGCACACGCACCGTCGTGGGCCCGCGCGGTGGTGGCTCGAAGCGTTCTCGACGGCGCGGTCGTCGTGTGGGTGACCGTCGACGGCGAACTGGCCGGCGCGATCCTGCTGACCGACCCCCTGCGCCGGGACGCGCCGCGCACGCTCAGACGCCTACGGTCGGCGGGTCTGAACAGGCTGGTGATGCTGACCGGCGACCGGCGTGCGCCCGCCGCGGAGATCGGCGCGATTCTCGGCCTCGACCACGTCTATGCGGAACAGACGCCGGCGGACAAGGTGTCCCGGGTGCGAGCCGAGTGCGAGTCGGCGGTGACGGTCATGGTGGGCGACGGCGTCAACGACGCTCCTGCCCTGGCCGCCGCAACGGTCGGGGTCGCGATGGGTGCGCGCGGGTCGACGGCAACCTCCGAGGCTGCCGACATCGTCCTGACCACGGACCGGCTCGACCGCATCGCCGACGCGATGGAAATCGCGCGCCGATCCCGCCGCATCGCTCTCCAGAGCGCCGGCATCGGGATGACGTTGTCTGTGGTGGCGATGGGATGTGCGGCAGCCGGCTGGTTGGCTCCGGCAGTGGGCGCGTTGTTGCAGGAAGCCATCGACGTCGCCGTCATCCTCAATGCGCTCCGGGCGCTGCGCGGCGAACATACCCGCGACGCGGTGCTGCCCGAGGACACCGAGAAGATGCTGCAGCGATTCTCGTGTGAGCACGAGGAGATGAGGGACCGGCTCTCGATACTGCGCGACACCGCGCAGCTCCTGGCGGCCGGAGACCGGCAACGAGCGGTGGAATCGCTGCGGGACGTCGACGACTTCCTCACCGGAACTCTGCTTCCGCACGAGCAGGCCGAGGAGACCGAACTCTATCCGGCGCTGGCCGCGCCACTCGGCAGCGGTGAGGCCACCGCGACGATGAGCCGGATGCACGCCGAGATCGAGCGGCTCGCTCGCCGACTGCACACCCATCGCCGGCAGATCGACTCGCGCGGCGCTGTCGACCCGGACCGGTGCGACGACCTCCTCGCATGTCTGTACGGCCTGCACGCGCTGCTGCGCCTGCACTTCCTTCAGGAGGAGGAGAACTACTTCACCCTCGTCGAAACGGGCGAGCATCGCGATGACCCGCCCTCGCTGTGAGGCACCGCACCGAACCGGCTCGAGGCAATCCTCGAGCCGGGCAGTGCGTTGTTCCACTCAGCGAATCGGCGCTCTCGGACGGGCCCCGGGAGCGCTCGACGGCATCACTTCGTGGTCTTGATGTCGATCTTCTTGGCGGATTCGGTTCCCTCGGCAAGCCCGATCGAGACGGTGAGAATTCCCTTGTCGTAGGACGCCTCGACGTCCTCGTCGTCGGCGGTGGGCGGCAGGGTCACCGAGCGATGGAACGAACCGTAGGAGAACTCGGACCGGCCCTTCTCGGTCTTCTCCTCGGTGCGTTCCGCGTGGATGTCGAGGCGGCCGCGGTCGACCGTGACGGTGATGTCCTTGTCCGGGTCCACTCCGGGAATCTCGGCTCGGACGATGTAGCGACCGTTGTCGATGTGGTCTTCGACGCGAATGAGGTTGTTGCCGAAGACGGTACCGAAGGAAGGCCATCGGAGCGTGTCGAAGATTTCGGACAGCTCCGGGAAGACCGAACGGGGCTGGCGAGCGGGCACAGACATCGTGTTCCCCCTTCCGTGTGTGTAACTGTCGCACCGTCAATTTTCCCCTCTTGCGGTGCCGGTCGGCACCGATGAGCCGAGGAAGGGACGAAGGGCCCCTATCGCCGAGGGCATGTGACCTGGCTCAATGGAAGGTAAACTGTCGACGGCCGACGCGGCCGACGAAGGAGCAGGCGCATGGACGGCGCACGCATCCCGCGGGTGGACGAACGCATCCTGGACCGCCGGGGTCTCGATCTGCTGATCGACGTACTGCGAGAGCGGGGATATCGGGTCGTCGGCCCCACCGTGAGCGACACCGCGATCGTCCTCGGTGAGCTGAAATCGGGGGCCGACCTGCCGGCCGGATGGGGCGTCGAGACCGCTCCCGGCCGCTACCGGCTGCATCGATGCGACGACGCCGCCGTGTTCGCGCATTCGTCGGGTCCCCAATCCTGGAAGCAGTACCTGCATCCACCGCGACGGCAACTGTGGTCCACCACCCGTGACGGTCCGTGGGAACCGCCCGTCGTCGACGAGACGCCCTGTGCGTTCGTCGGTGTGCGCGGTTGCGATCTCGCGGCGATCGCGGTGCTGCGCCGTGTCCTGTGTCCGGACCCGGACGCCGATACACCGACCGCGCGCCGTTTCCGCAGCCTGTTCGTCGTCGCCGCGCACTGCACCGAACCCGGCGGTGTGTGCTTCTGCGCCTCCATGGGCACCGGGCCGGCGGCCGGGGCGGGATACGACCTGGCGCTGACCGAACTCCTCGACAACCACGGCCACCGATTCCTCGTCGACGTCGGAACCGAATCCGGTGCGGCAGTCCTCGGCGACGTCGAGTCCCGTGTCGCGGAAGCAGACGACGTCGAGGGTGCACGCCGCGCGGTCGCCGATGCGGCCCGGCACATGGGCCGCCACATGCCCGACACGGATCTGCGCGAGCTCCTCCGGCGTGCCCGGGACGCCGACGTCTGGGAAGACGTCGCCGACCGATGCTTGACCTGCGGGAACTGCACGATGGTATGCCCCACCTGCTTCTGCACCACCACCGAGGACACGACCGACCTGACCGGTGAGCACGCGCAGCGCTGGCAGCACTGGTCGTCCTGCTTCGAACTCGACTTCAGCCACCTGCACGGCGGCGATGTCCGCACTTCCGGCGAGAGCCGGTACCGCCAGTGGATGTCGCACAAACTCGGCACGTGGTTCGACCAGTTCGGCAGTTCCGGATGTGTGGGATGCGGACGCTGCATCGACTGGTGCCCGGTCGGCATCGACATCACCGAGGAAGCGGCACGACTGTCACAGCTGCTCCCGGCGTGGGGAGAGGACGACCGGTGAACGCTCCCGAGCCCGTTCTCCCGGCCGCGCTCGCCGGGCTCTCCGAGGAACACCGCACCCGGCTCGCGGACTTCGCAGTCGCCGTCGGGTTCGCCCCCGGCGAGCTCGTCTTCCGGGAGGACGAACCCGCCACCCGGTGCTGGCTGCTGCACACCGGCAGCGTCGTGCTGAGCACGGTGGTACCGGGGCGAGGCACCGTGGTCCTCGAAACCGTGCACGGCGGCGACATCCTCGGCTGTTCCTGGCTCGCTGCCCGTCCCCGCTGGCAGTTCACCGCGCACGCCGCGGCCGTCACCGAGGCCACCGAGCTGGACGTCGTCGCCCTGCAGGCGACGGCCGCCGACGATCCGGCGTTCACCTACGCGGTGACGCGCGCCCTGTCGGAGATGATCGTCGCCCGCCTGCATTCGACGCGGGCCCGGTTGCTCGACCTCTACGCCGGCCGTTCCTCGGAGTGACACCGTGACTCCGGACTCCGCGATTCCCCTCGGCTACCGGGTTGTCGCACGCGCGCGGGAAACACACGACACCGTCACGCTGACGCTGCAGCCCCTCATGGAACCCGCCGAAAGACGTTTTGCACCAGGACAGTTCATGATGCTGTACGCCCACGGCGTCGGGGAGGTGGCGGTGTCGGTCAGCGGTGACCCGACGCCCGACAGTGACACGCTCGTCCACACCATCCGCAGCGTGGGGGCCGTGAGCCGGGCGCTGCACGACGCACCGGTCGGCACGGTGATCGGTGTCCGGGGCCCGTTCGGGAACGGATGGCGGATGCACACCCGCCCCGGTGGTGATCTGGTCGTCGTCGCCGGAGGGGTGGGGCTGGCGCCCCTGCGGCCCGCCGTGCTCGCCGCGCTCGCCGCACGCGACCGGTTCCGGCGGCTCACCCTCGTCGTCGGGGCGCGGACCCCGGCGAACATCCTGTTCCCATCCGACCTGTCCGCCTGGGCGACCCGGGACGACCTCACCGTCGAGCTGACGATCGACCAACCGGTGTCCGGGTGGACGGGTGCGGTCGGATTCGTCACCGAAGCCCTACAGAGAATCGACGTCGACCCCGCCCGCACCACCGCACTGCTGTGCGGGCCCGAACCGATGATGCGGTTCTGCGCCCGCGCCCTGATGTCGCGGGGAGTTCCCGCCGAGGCCATCCAGTTGTCCCTCGAACGGAACATGCAGTGTGGCACCGGGCAGTGCGGCCACTGCCAACTCGGGGAGCTCCTGCTCTGCCGGGACGGGCCCGTCGTCGACTACACCGTCGCCGAACCGCTTCTGCGCGTACCGGAGCTGTAGATGAGTACACCCTCGAAACCGACACCGACCCTCGCGGTGTGGAAGTTCGCCTCCTGCGACGGCTGCCAGCTCACGCTTCTCGACTGCGAGGACGAGCTGCTGCCGCTGGCCGAGGAGGTGTCGATCGCCCATTTCCTCGAGCTGTCCGACGCCGTCGCGGGTGGACCGTACGACCTGTCGCTGGTCGAAGGATCGATCACCACCGCGGCCGACCGCGACCGCATCCGCAGGATCAGGGAACAATCCCGGTACCTGGTCACCATCGGGGCCTGCGCCACCGCGGGCGGGATCCAGGCGCTGCGCAACTTCGCCGACATCGACGAGTTCCTGTCGGTCGTCTACGCCGACCCCCACTACATCGACACGCTGGCCACCTCGACCCCCGTCTCGGCGCACGTGCCGGTCGACTTCGAACTGCGCGGATGTCCCATCGATCGCCGCCAGCTCCTCGAGGTGATCACCGCCTACCTGTCCGGACGGAAGCCGAACATCCCGAACACCACCGTGTGCACGGAGTGCAAACGACGCGGTCTGACCTGCGTGATGGTCGCCGAGGGCACACCCTGCCTCGGACCGGTGACGCACTCCGGCTGCGGCGCACTGTGTCCGGCCGTCTCCCGGGGATGCTACGGCTGTTTCGGTCCGGCGCCCGATCCCAACCTCGAGTCCATGACGGGGTGGCTGCGGACCTGCGGCATGAGCGAGGCGGACATCTCCCGGATCTTCGCGACGTTCAACGTCGCGGCGTTCGACACCGGCACGGCGGGAGCACGCGATGACCGACTCCCGTAGGGAAATGACCGTCCGGGCGCTCGCCCGCGTCGAAGGCGAAGGCCGGCTCGACGTCACCGTCCGCGACGGCCGCGCCGAGCGGGTGGATCTCGCGATCTACGAGCCGCCGAGATTCTTCGAATCGTTCCTGCGTGGCCGGCACTTCCTGGAGCCGCCCGACATCACCTCCCGGATCTGCGGGATCTGCCCCGTCGCGTATCAGGTGAGCGCCTGCAACGCGCTGGAGGACGCGTGCGGAGTGATCGTCGACGACGACATCACCGACCTTCGCCGGCTCCTGTACTGCGGGGAGTGGATCGCGAGCCACGTGCTGCACATCTACTTCCTTCACGCCCCAGACTTCCTCGGCGTCCCGGATTCGATCGAACTCGCGCGCAGGGATCGTGCCGCGGTCGAACGGGGACTGGCCTTGAAGAAGGCGGGAAACGCCGTCCTCGACGTCGTCGGTGGGCGCCCGATTCACCCCGTCAACGTGCGGGTCGGCGGATTCCACCACGCCCCGACCCGGGCCGAACTCGCCCCGCTCGCAACGCAACTCGACGCCGCCCTCGACGACGCGGTGGCAACGGTCGACTGGGTGTCCTCCTTCGACTGTCCCGACATCGACGTCGACCACGAGTTCCTCGCGTTGCAGCACCCGTCGCGCTACGCCATCGAGGACGGCGACGTCGTCTCCACTTCCGGGTTGCATTGCACAGCAAGCGAATTCCCGAAGCACGTGACCGAACACCAGGTGCCGCACTCGACCGCACTGCACGCTACGCTCGACGGGCGCCGCTACCTCACCGGCCCGCTCGCCCGGTATTCGCTCAACTCCGGGCAACTGACCGGGCAGGCCGCGGCGTCCGCGGCCGCGGCGGGACTCGGCCCCCGATGCCGCAATCCCTACCGCAGCATCGTCGTCCGCGCCGTCGAGGTCGTGTACGCGCTGGAGGAGGCGCTGCGGATCATCGACCGCTACCGACGGCCCGCTCCACCCACCACCGCTGTCTCGCCGGTGCGTCGCGTCGGGCACGGTGTCAGCGAAGCGCCTCGTGGCCTGCTCTATCACCGCTACGAACTGGACTCCGCCGGCCTCGTCACCGCGGCCGCGATCGTCCCGCCGACCTCCCAGAATCAGGTGGCGATCGAGCACGATCTGCGCCGCGCCGTCGAGGCGAATCTCGCCGCCTCGGACGAGGATCTGACGATGATGTGCGAGCACATCATCCGCAACTACGATCCGTGCATCTCGTGCGCCACGCACTTCCTGACCCTCACGGTGCAGCGCCGATGATGTGCCGATGAGAACCGTGGTGCTCGGGTTGGGAAACGACTACCGCAGGGACGACGGGGTCGGACCCGCGGTCGCGCGCGACGTCGCCGCCCGGGTGGCACCGGACGTCGGGGTGTACGCGGTGGACGGCGAACCGACGCGGATGCTCGACGCGTGGGACGGCGCGGATCTGGCGATTCTGATCGATTCCGCGGTAGGAGATTCCGCTCGTTCGGGAACGGTGACTCCGGGAACCGTGCACCGTTTCGACTCGCAGGACCTGACGCTGTCGCCGGGGGCGGCGACCAGTACCCACGGCTTCGGGTTGATCACCGCCCTCGAGCTGGGGCGTCTGCTCGATCGCATGCCCCGCCGATGGGTGCTGTACACCGTCGACGCCGCCGACGTCGGCTTCGGCTGCGGCCTGTCCCGCACCGCCGCCCGAGCAGCCGACTGGGTGGTCGCGGCGGTGCTGGAGGAAATTACCCGCGTCTAGCGCACCACCAGCATCGGGCAGGTCACGTGGTGCAGCAGCGCGCGGCTCGTCGAGCCCAGCAGCAGGCCCGTGAACCCGCCCCGTCCGCGACTTCCGACCACCAACAGCTGGGCGTGCTCGGACTCGTCACGCAGGGTCCGGACGGGCCGATCCAGGACCACCACCGTCCGGACCGGGACGTCGGGGAACTCCCCGGAGTATCCGGCCAGGCTCTCGGACAGCGTCGCCCGCTCGCGTTCCTCCACCTGGGCCCAGTCGAAGTCGCTGGGGAACGGGGCGTGCACATCGACGTCGGACCACGCGTGGACCGCGACGAGCTCGGCACCGCGCATGGCCGCCTCCTCGAACGCCATCGCGATCGCGGGCTCGCTGTGCTTCGACCCGTCGGCCCCGACGACGACCGGACCGGAAATATCGTTGACGTCGACATGCGGGAGACCCCGTACGACGGCCACCGGTGAACGGGCGTGGGTGACCACCGCGGAGCTGACCGAGCCGAGAATCGCACGTTCGATCAGGCCGCGCCGATTCGCACCGAGGACCACCATCCGGGCGGACTTGGATCGCTCGATCAGCTCGCGGGCCGGTGCATCCTGTGACACGGCCTTCTCGACCTCGACGGTGTGTCCCGCCGTCACCTGCGCGACCAGGCTCTCGGCCTCGGCGAGCCGCCGCTCCGCCTCGAGCTGCTCCTCCTCGTAGAAGGTGTCCGGCATTCCGATGGGGACGACGTAGCCGCCGGACACGATCGCCGTGGTGACAAGGGTGAGGGGAGCCCCCCGTCGTGCTGCTTCCTTCGCGGCCCACGCGACCGCTTGCAGAGACGAGGGTGAGCCGTCCACTCCGACGACTATCGGTTGAGGTGCGGTCACGTTGGCCTCCTGGGGTCGGCCGGCTGGAATCCGTCACTGCCTATCGTCGTTGCGGCAGCGCGCTCTGCCGTAGGGGAGAAGGTCCTCACCTTCGGGCGCCGGCATGCAGCACGCCCGCGTCGGAGCCGAGTTCGTTCGCCGGAACCTTTTGCTGGTCTCGCTCCTCCAAGTAGGTGGCGGGCAACAGGGTTCCGCCGTAACGAGAAGGATAGGACAAACCTCATGGGCACGAAGCTGATTCGCGGCGCGATTCTGGCGACGGCGACCGCCGGTGGGGCCTTGGCGGCGGCCGGGCCGGTCCACGTGGGCGGCGCCCCCGACGGCTGGAAGCCGGACCAACCCTCCGTCGAGCCGGGCTACAACCGGCCGCTCATCGACGAGGCCTGCATCCCGGTACAGCCCGGCGTGACCGTTCTCGGCCCCGCGGAGGTGCCCTACCTGACGCCCGGCGGAAGCCCCGGCGTCCTGCCGTCCCTGTAGCGCGGCGCCGGACCCCGTGGTGGGCACGACCGGAGTCGTGGTGGGGGCCGCGACTCCGGTCGCCGGCGACGCACTGGAACCGCGTGGAACCGGCGGGTGGGTCGACGCGTCGAACCGGGTAAGGACGAGCACTGTCGTCCCCGACGGGGGAGGAACACCGACCATGGACCCACGCTCGACGCACTGCGTACGCACACGATCGCGAATGGGCTTGCTGCGCACGGCATCCCGGCCGCGAAGCGCGATCAGGCTGGGATGCGGCACGCCGGCCGGGGACGGAACGCCGGGCTCGGACACCCGCCCGGACGACACCCGCAGCGACGGACGGGAACGATGACCGCCCGCGTGCTCAGGCGTCCGGCAGACCCGCCGCCGCCTCGGTGTCGACGAACCACACCGTCTGCTCGAGACCGCGCGCCCCGGCCGCCGGGATATCGACCGGATCGGCGCCGGCCACCGCAGCCGCGACCGCGTCGGCCTTCGCCGCGCCGGTCACCAGGAACCACACCTGCCGCGAGCGGCGAACCGCGGGCAACGTCAACGTGACCCGCGCCGGCGGCGGCTTCGGGGAATCGTCGACGCCGACGACGAACTTCTCGGACTCGCGCACCGCGGCGGTGTCCGGGAACAGCGAATTGATGTGGCCTTCCCCGCCCATCCCGAGCAGATGCACATCGAACGTGGGCACCGTGCCGTCGGGGGAGTGCGCGGCCAGCACCCGCGCGTACGCCTCGGCGGAAGTCGCTGGGGACGCGCCGCCCGGTTCCCCGAGCGCCGGCATCACGTGGATGCGCGCGGGATCGATCGGCACCCGATCGAGCAGCGCCGCCCGCGCCTGCACCTCGTTGCGGTCCGGGTCGCCCGGGGGCAGGAACCGCTCGTCGCCGAAGTACACGTCGATCGCGGACCAGTCGATGCCGCCCTGCTCCCGGCACACCTGCTCGAGCACCGCGATGCCGGTGCCGCCGCCGGTCAGCACCACCGACGCGCTCACCCGCTCACGCTGCGCGGTGACCACCGCGTCGACGAACGCGGACGCCGCCGCGCCGACCAGTGCCTCGCTCGAGGCGAAACGTTCGACGCGGACCGGTGCATCAGACATATTCCACCTTCGAGATGCCGTTGAGTGCAGAGTGGTAGACCTCGTCGGGGTCGAGCCGTCGCAGTTCCTCGGCGAGGCACTCCCACGAGTCCCGACGCGCCAGGGTGATCAGCGAATCCGGTTTCCCGGTGCGCTTGAGCGTGGCGACGCGCCCGTCCTGCGGACGCACCAGCTCGATCGTCTGCGACCGGGTGCGCAGCTCCACCTGCAGCTTGCCGATCGCACGCTGCACCGGCCCGTCGATCCGGCTGGCGAGCCAGCCCGCGAGCAGATCCAGCGCAGGCTCGTTCGCCAGCCCCGACACACGCGCCGACTCGATCGGCTCGTGCGGGGCCTGGTCGAGCGCCGACACCAGCAGCGCCCGCCAGTAGGTGATGCGGCCCCACGCCAGGTCGGTGTCGCCGGGGGTGTATCCGGCGCGCCGGGAAGCGATCGAGGCCATCGGATCGGCGTCGTTGGTGGCATCGGTCAACCGGCGCACCGCCAGGCGACCCACCGGGTCCTTCGCGGGAACCTCCGGCGGCGACGTCGGCCACCACACGACGATCGGGGTGTCCGGCAGCAGGAACGGCACGATCACCGACTCCTGATGGTCCGCGAGGGGTCCGTGCAACGCGAGGATCAGCACCTCGGACGCGCCGGCATCGCCACCGAGACGGATCTCGGCGTCCATGCGCGGGACGTCGCCGTCGTTGACCCGGCCGACGACGATGACGCGACACGGATGTTCGCGGGCCGCGGCGGTCGCGGCGGCGATCGCCGGTTCGAGACCGCGACCGCCGTCGGTGCACACCACGAGCGTGAGCACGCGGCCCTGCGTGACGACCCCACCGTTGCGGCGCAGCTCCACGAGCTTCTTGCCGATGTCGATCGCGGTCGCGTTGCGCAGCTGAACCCTCACGGTCGCCTCCATTCGCGGCCGGAGCGGCGCAGCATCTCGTCCGCCGACGGCGGGCCCCAGGTCCCGGCCTCGTACGGTTCCGGGACACCGTGGGCGGCCCAGTGCTCGAGCACCGGATCGAGGATCTTCCAGGACAACTCGACCTCTTCGTCGACCGGGAACAGCGACGGTTCGCCGAGCAGCACGTCGAGGATCAGCCGCTCGTACGCCTCCGGCGACGACTCGGTGAACGCCTGGCCGTAGCTGAAGTCCATGTTCACGTCCCGGACCTCCATCGAGGACCCGGGCACCTTCGACCCGAACCGGAGCGTGACGCCCTCGTCCGGCTGCACCCGGATCACCAGCGCGTTCTGGCCCAGCTCGGTGGTCATGGTGTCGTCGAACGGCAGGTGCGGCGCCCGCTTGAACACGATCGCGATCTCGGTGACGCGACGCCCCAGCCGCTTGCCGGTGCGCAGATAGAACGGCACGCCCGCCCAACGGCGGGTGTTGATCTCACAGGTGATCGCCGCGAACGTCTCCGTCGTCGAGTCCGGCGCGAAACCCTGCTCCTCGTGCAACCCGACGACCTCGCCGCCGTTCTGCCAGCCCGCGACGTACTGTCCGCGCGCGGTGGTCTCGTCGAGCGGTTCGGCGAGCCGCGTCGCCGAGAGCACCTTGATCTTCTCGGCCCGCAGTTCGGCCGGATCGAAGCTGATCGGTTCCTCCATCGCGATGAACGCGAGCAGCTGCAGCAGATGGTTCTGGATGACGTCGCGCGCGGCGCCGATGCCGTCGTAGTATCCGGCGCGGCCCCCGAGCCCGATGTCCTCGGCCATGGTGATCTGCACGTGGTCGACGTAGTGGGCGTTCCACAGCGGATCGAACAGCTGGTTCGCGAATCGCATCGCCAGGATGTTCTGCACCGTTTCCTTGCCGAGGTAGTGGTCGATGCGGAACACCGAATCCTCGGGAAACACCTCGCCGACAACGGCATTGAGCGCGCGGGCGCTGGCCAGGTCGTGCCCGAACGGCTTCTCGATCACGACGCGGCTCCAGCGCCCGTCCTCCGAGCCGGCCAGACCCGAACGCGACAGCTGCGAGCACACCACCGGGAACGAATCCGGCGGAATCGACAGGTAGAACGCGTGATTGCCGCCCGTGCCCCGGATCTTGTCGAGCTCGGCGAGGGTCGTCGCGAGCTGGGCGAACGCGTCCTCGTCGTCGAAGCTGCCCTGGACGAAGCGGATCCCCTCGGCGAGTCGCTGCCACACCTCCTCCCGGAAGGGGGTGCGCGAGTTCGCCCTGACCGCGTCGTGCACGATCCGGCCGAAATCCTCGTCCACCCAGTCCCTTCGGGCGAAGCCGATCAAAGCGAACCCGGGCGGCAGCAGGCCACGATTGGCGAGGTCGTAGACCGCCGGCATCAGCTTCCGGCGGGCCAGGTCGCCGGTGACCCCGAAGATCACCAGCGCACACGGGCCCGCGATGCGGGGAAGCCGCCGATCCCTCTCGTCACGAAGCGGATTGACCCACTCCGCCGCCGCGGGTTCGCTCACCGTCAGCCCTCCGCGCCGGCGGTGTGCGCCGCAAGCTGCTCGGCCGTGGCCGCGATCAGTTCGTTCCAGGACACCTCGAACTTCTCGACGCCCTCGTCCTCGAGCTTGCGGAACACGTCGTTCAGATCGATCCCGGCCTTCTTCAGCGCGGAGAACACGTGCTCGGCGGCGGTGTCGGTGCCCGTGACGGTGTCGCCGGTGATCTCACCGTGGTCGGCGACCGCCTCGAGGGTCTTCTCCGGCATGGTGTTGACGGTGTGCGGCGCCACCAGCTCGGTCACGTACAGCGTGTCCGGGTATGCGGGGTTCTTCACACCGGTCGACGCCCACAGCGCGCGCTGCGGCCGGGCCCCGGCGGCGGCGAGCTGCTCGAAACGCGCACCGGATTCGAAGGCCTTCCGGTAGGCCGCGTACGCCAGGCGAGCGTTGGCGACCCCGGCCTTGCCGCGCAGGGCCAGTGCCTCGTCCGTGCCGATCTCCTCGAGCCGCGCATCGATCTCGGTGTCCACGCGGGAGACGAAGAACGACGCCACCGAGTGGATCTTCGACAGGTCGTGCCCGGCGGCCTTCGCCGCGGTCAGACCGTCGAGGTAGGACTCGATGACCCGCTCGTACCGGTCCACCGAGAAGATCAGCGTCACGTTCACGCTGATGCCCTCGCCGATCACCCGGGCGATCGCGGGCAGGCCGGCGACCGTCGCAGGAATCTTGATGAACAGGTTCGGGCGGTCGACGATCTTCCACAGCTCGATCGCCTGCTTGACGGTGGCGTCCGTCTCGTGGGCGAGTCGCGGATCGACCTCGATCGAGACCCGGCCGTCGACACCGTCGGTCGCCTCGTACACCGGTGCCAGCACGTCGCACGCGGCGCGCACGTCGTCGGTCGTGACGGTGCGGATCGTGGTGTCGACGTCCGAGCCGGCGGCAGCCAGTTCGGTGATCTGCGCGTCGTAGGCGTGGCCCTTCGACAGCGCCGCCTGGAAGATCGACGGGTTGGTGGTGACCCCGACGACCGAACGGGTCGCGACGAGCTCGGCCAGGTTGCCGGACTCGATGCGCTCGCGGGACAGGTCGTCGAGCCACACGGACACGCCTGCGGCCGACAGTGCTGCCAGATTCGCGTTCTGCGTGGTGGTTTCCTGCGTCATGACGATCTATCCCTTCAGTCGCGTCAGCGAGCGGCGTGCAGCGTCGGCGACGGCCTCGGCGGTGATGCCGAACTCGCGGTACAGGGTCTTGTAGTCGGCGGAAGCGCCGTAGTGCTCGAGCGACACGGCCTCGCCGGCGTCGCCGATCAGGCGGTACCACGGCAGCGCCAGCCCCGCCTCGACGGACACGCGGGCCTTCACCGACGGCGGCAGCACCTCGTCGCGGTACGCCTGGTCCTGCTCGAGGAACCAGTCGAGAACCGGCACCGACACGACGCGGGTCGGGACGCCCTCGGCCTCGAGGACCTCACGCGCGGCGACGGCGAGCTGCACCTCGGAACCGGTGGCGAGCAAAAGCACCTCGGGGGTGCCGGTCGACGCCTCGGCGAGCACGTAGGCGCCGCGGGCCACACCCTCGGCGGCCTTCTCGCGGGTGCCCTCGAGCACCGGCACGTCCTGACGGGTCAGGGCGAGCGCGGTCGGGCCCGTCTTGTTCTCCAGCGCGGCCTTCCACGCGAACGACGTCTCGTTGCCGTCCGCGGGGCGGATCACCGCGAGGTTCGGGATCGCGCGCAGCGCGGTGAGGTGCTCGACCGGTTGGTGGGTCGGGCCGTCCTCGCCGAGACCGATCGAATCGTGCGTCCACACATAGATCGACGGGGTCTGCATGAGCGCGGCCAGGCGCACCGCGGGACGCATGTAGTCGGAGAACACGAGGAACGTGCCGCCGTACGGGCGGGTCGGCCCGTGCAGCGCGATGCCGTTGAGGATCGAGCCCATGGCGTGCTCGCGGACACCGAAGTGCAGGGTGCGGCCGTACGGGGTGGCCGTCCAGTCCTTGGTCGAGATCGACTCGGGACCGAACGACTCCGAACCGGGGATGGTGGTGTTGTTCGAACCCGCCAGGTCCGCGGACCCGCCCCACAGCTCCGGCAGGATCGGGCCGAGCGCGGCGAGCGCGTTGCCGGACGCCTTCCGGGTCGCCGGGCCCTTCTCGGCCGGCTCGTAGGTCGGCAGGGCGTCGGTCCAGCCTGCCGGGAACTCGCCGGCCTGCAGGCGGTCGAACAGTTCCTTGCGCTGCGGCTCCCGCTCGGCCCACGCGTCGAACGCGGCCTGCCAGTCGGCGCGGGCCTTCGCCCCGCGGTCGACGACGCGGCGGGTGTGCTCGATCACAGCGGGATCCACGTCGAAGTTCTTCTCGGGATCGAACCCGAGGAACTTCTTGACCGCGGCGACCTCGTCCGCGCCGAGCGCCGCGCCGTGCACGTCGCCGGTGTTCATCTTCGTCGGGGCCGGGTAGCCGATGACGGTGCGCAGTAGGATCAGCGACGGCTTGTCGGTGACGGCCTTCGCCGCCTCGACCGCCTCGAGGATCGCGGTGACGTTCTCGCCGCCCTCGACGGTCTGCACGTGCCAGCCGTACGCCTCGTAGCGCTTGGCGGTGTCCTCGCTGAGCGCGATCGCGGTGTCGTGCTCGATGGAGATCTTGTTGTCGTCGTAGAAGACGATCAGGTTGCCCAGTTCCTGCACCCCGGCGATCGACGACGCCTCGGAGGTGACGCCCTCCTCGATGTCACCGTCGGACGCGACGACGTAGATGTGGTGGTCGAACGGGCTGGTGCCCTCCGCCGCCTCCGGGTCGAACAGGCCGCGCTCCCGCCGAGCGGCCATCGCCATGCCCACCGCGGAGGCCAGACCCTGGCCGAGCGGGCCGGTAGTCATCTCGACACCCGCGGTGTGCCCGAACTCGGGGTGGCCGGGGGTCAGCGAACCCCACGTGCGCAGCGCCTCGAGGTCGGCCAGCTCCAAGCCGTAGCCGGACAGGTAGAGCTGGATGTAGAGGGTCAGGCTCGAGTGGCCGCAGGACAGGACGAACCGGTCGCGGCCGACCCACTGCGGGTCGGTGGGGTCGTGGCGCAGCACCCGCTGGTACAGCGTGTACGCCAGCGGCGCCAGGCTCATCGCGGTGCCGGGATGCCCGTTGCCGACCTTCTGCACGGCGTCCGCAGCAAGCACACGGGCGGTGTCGACGGCCTTGGTGTCCAGATCGGTCCAGTCGGCGGGGTGGACCGCCGCGGTGAGGGTGCGGATCTCGTCGGTGATCGACACGAGCTTCAAGTCTCCTGACATGGGTGTACGGGATGCCTGCGACCGCGAATGCGTCGCGCGCCCTCCCAGCCTAATGGCCGCGGCGGCCCCGTGCGGCCTACGGGTCGATTCGGCCGAGGCCTGTCCGCGGTCTACCATCGACCGTAGTAGTGCGCGTCCGTGATCGGGCGGCGGTCGGCGGGCGAGCGAAGGTGTGTATTCGCGTGGTGCAAGGAGACAGTGTGCGGGCAGGGCGACGGCCGGGAGGACACGGCTTCGGTGCCCCGGAAGCCCCCAGCGCCCCGCGGCCGGACACCCCGTGGGGCCGGATCTCGGGCACCGTGCTCGCCTACATCGCGCTGACCAAGCCGCGCGTCATCGAGTTGCTGCTGGTCGCGACCATCCCGGCGATGCTGCTCGCCGACCGCGGCAACGTCGATCTCGTTCTCATCCTCAGCACCCTGTTCGGCGGCTGGATGGGCGCGGCGAGCGCGAACTCGCTCAACTGCGTCGTCGACGCCGACATCGACAAGGTGATGAAGCGCACCGCGCGGCGTCCGCTGGCGCGGCAGGCCGTGCCCACGCGCAACGCGTTCGTGTTCGGCATGGTGCTCGGCATCGCGTCGTTCGCGTGGCTGTGGTGGCGCGCGAATCTGCTCGCCGGGGCGCTCGTCGTCGCGACCATCGCGTTCTATGTGCTCGTCTACACGATGGTGCTCAAGCGTCGTACCTGGCAGAACGTGGTGTGGGGCGGCGCTGCCGGCTGCATGCCGGTGATGGTGGGCTGGGCCGCGGTGACCGGGTCGCTGAGCTGGGAGCCGATCGTGCTGTTCCTGGTGATCTTCTTCTGGACTCCGCCGCACACCTGGGCGCTGGCGATGCGCTACAAGGAGGACTACAAGGCGGCCGGCGTGCCGATGCTCCCCGTGATCGCCACCGAGCAGCACGTCACCAAGCAGATCCTGATCTACACGTGGGCGACGGTGCTGGCCACGCTGGTGCTCGTCCCGGCGGCAGGCGTCGTGTACGCGGCGGTCGCGGTGCTCGCCGGTGCCTGGTTCGTGTTCATCGCCCACCAGCTGTACAACAGCGTGCGCGGGGGCGCGTCCGTCAAGCCGCTCAAGCTGTTCCTGCAGTCGAACAACTACCTCGCGGTGGTGTGCCTGGGCCTGGCCGTCGACTCCGTGCTGGACCTGCCCACCATCGCCTCGTACCTCTGATCTGCTGAACCGACAGCAACGGCGCCGCTCTTCCCGACGGAAGGGCGGCGTTCGTTGCGCGGTGTGCCTTTGTGGCGGCCAGGGCCGCCAATAAGGCACACGGGCGCCTACGGCGCCAGCACGATCGAACCGGTGGTTTTGCGGCCCTCGAGGTCGCGGTGGGCCTGCGCCGCCTCCGCGAGCGGATAGCGCGCCCCGACGCGGATCTTCAGATCACCGGCGGCGATGGCCGCGAAGACGTCACCGGAGCGCCACAGCAGCTCCTGGCGGTCCCGCGTGTAGTGCACCAGGGTGGGGCGGGTCAGGAACAGCGATCCGGCGGGGTTGAGCCGCTGCGGATCGAACGGGGGCACCGGGCCGCTCGCGGCACCGAACAGCGCGAGCGTGCCGCGGATCCGCAGCGACGCCAGCGACGCCTCGAAGGTGTCCTTGCCGACCCCGTCGTACACGGCGGCGACGCCCTCGCCGCCGGTCAGTTCCCGCACCCGCTCGGGAAGGTCGTCGCCGTAGCGGAGCACCTCCGCGGCGCCGGCCTCCCGCGACAGCGCCTCCTTCTCGTCCGAGGACACGGTGGTGATGACCCGTACCCCCTTCGCGGTCGCGAGCTGGGTCAGGATCAGGCCGACCCCGCCGGCGCCCGCGTGCATGAGCACCGTCTCCCCGGGCTGCGCCGGATACGTCGACTCGAGCAGGTAGTGCGCGGTCATGCCCTGCAGCAGCGCGGAAGCGGCCTGGTCCGCGGGTACCTCGTCCGGGACCGGCACCGCGACCGCTTCCGGCACGACGACCAGTTCCGCGTAGGAGCCGGGGGCCGCGGCCCAGCACACCCGGTCGCCGACCGCGAACTCGCTGGTTCCGGGCCCGACGGCTTCGACGCGGCCGGTGCCCTCGGACCCGGGTACGTAGGGCAGATCCGTCGCGTACAGGCCGGTGCGGAAGTAGGTGTCGATGTAGTTGACGCCGATGGCGTCCGTGCGGACCAGCAGCTCACCCGGCCCCGGAACGGGATCGGGGAGCTCGGTGGGAACGAGGACGTCGGGACCACCGAACCGTGTCACTTCGATTGCGCGCATGGGCCCACAGTATTCTGCAGGCATGAGCGCTGAAACTCAGGTCGCGGCCGCACCCGCACCCGCCGACGTCGTCTCCTCTCTCCGTTCCTTCGTCGCCGCGCACGGTGATACCGCCAAGGCGGTCCTGCAGCCGATCGGGGAAGCCGGGGTGCGCGTGACCGTCGTCGCCGCCGACGGCACCCTGGGCGATCGTGTCGTCGCCGACCTGGCGACCGCGCACGCGGTCGTCGAGGCGCTGCCGAACGTCACGGTCTCGGACTGGGATCGCGAGGTCACCAGCATCGCCACCCCGCAGCAGGGCCACTGGAAGAAGATGGCCGGCTGGGTCGCGAACCAGACCCGCTTCCCGAAGGCGCGCAACGAGCGCTGACGCCGCCGACACGCGAAACGCCGCGGGCCCACCTCCGTTCCAGGAGGTGGGCCCGCAGCGTCGGATCGTAGTCAGGCGGTGGTGACGGCCTCCGGGCGCGGGGCGGCGACGCGGACGCGGCCGGCGCACCATACCGCGGCGGTCGCGGCCGTGCACAGACCGGCACCGGCCACGTGCAGCACCACGAGCACCGCGGGCACATCCGTCCAGAACTGGACGAGGCCGATGAGCGACTGGGCCAGGACCAGGCCGATCAGCACCTTCAGCCGCAGCTTCACCGCGGCCGGGGCGGCGACGGCGTACAGCGCGAACGCCAGGCCCACCAGGAGCGCCAGGTAGCCGACGAGCAGTTCGGCGTGCAGGTGCACGAGCGTGGTGATGTCGACGTCGAGCCGCGGCACCGGGCGTTCGACACCCTTGTCGCCGGCGTGCGGGCCGGCGCCGGTGACCATCGTTCCGGCGATCAGGACGCCGGCCAGCACGGCCGCGGACAGCGCGGTCAGCCACCGCAGCGGCTGGGGGAGCACCTGCTCGACGACCCCGTCGTCGGGTTCGCCGACCTTGACGAACAGCACGACCGCGAGCCACACCATCAGCATCGAGGCGAGCATGTGGATCGCGACGGTCCACCACGCCAGCCCGGCGAGCACCGTGATGCCGCCGATCACGGCCTGCAGCACGGTGCCGGCGGGCATCAGCCACGCCCAGGCGACGACCTCGCGGCGGCGACGGGCGCGGGTCACGGCGAGCACGATCGCGGCGGAGACGGCGACGACGACGAACGTCAGCAGGCGGTTTCCGAACTCGACGATCTGGTGGATGGTGTGCACGTTGCTGGACACGCCGACCGGCACCAGGGAGCCGGGGAAGCACTGCGGCCAGGTGGGGCATCCGAGGCCCGACGCGGTGACCCGCACGACCGAGCCGGTGACGGCGATGCCGCCCTGCACGACGATGGTGAGGAAGGCGATGATCCGCTGGATCCGCAGCGACGGAAGCGGAAGTCGGTCGACGAGGTTCAGGTAGCCGCGATACAGCACGTTCACGATGGTACGGGTCCGTCCACTACGCGCTGTAGTTGGGCTGGTGGGATCCGGCCGTCACGTGAATCGGAAGAAGCGCCGGGCCAGCACCGCGCCGACGACGGCCCAGACGGCGAGGATCGTCATCGCGAGCCAGTCCATGCCGCCGAGCACGGCCTCCTCGAGGCCGAGGGCCAGCGCTCCGGACGGGGTCACCCGCGCCAGGTGCACGAGGGCGTCGGGCAGGCCGCCCCCGGCGAGCACGACGCTGCCGATGCCGAGCAGCACGAACCAGATGATGTTCGCCAGGGCGAGCACGATCTCGGCGCGCAGGGTGCCGCCGAGCAGCAGCCCGAGCGTCGCGAACATCACCGTGCCGAGCGCGATGACGACGGCGCCGAGCAGCATTCCCAGCGGGCTCGGACGCCATCCGAGGGCCACTCCGATAGCACCGAGCAGAATAGATTGCATCGCCACTACGATCGCCACCGCGGCGCTCTTACCTGCGATGATGCCCCACTTCGGCAGGGCGGTCGCGCCGATCCTTTTCAGTGCACCGTATCTGCGGTCGAATCCGACCGCGATTGCCTGACCGGTGAACGCGGTCGACATCACCGCGACCATCATCACCGCCGGCAGGACCCGTTCCACGCGGGGATCGCCGAGATCACCGATCGGCAGCAGGGTCAGGCCGATGAGCAGGGTGATCGGGATGAACATCGTCAGCAGCAACTGCTCGCCGTTGCGCAGCAGCAGCTTGAGCTCCATGCGCGTCTGCGCAGCGAGCATCGCCGCCGGCGTGTTCGGTCGCGGGGCGGGCGCGAAGGTCCCGGCCTCGAACCGGTTGCCCGCCAGTCGATCGTGATGCGTCACGCTCACCCTCTCAACTCCCGTCCGGTCAGGTCGAGGAAGACGTCCTCGAGGCTGCGCTGGTACACGCGGATCTCGCTCACCAGCGCCCCCTGGTCGGCGCACCACGACGCGGCCGCGGTGACCACCGCGGGATCGATCGCGCCCTCGACCAGGTAGCGGCCCGGTTGCGGCTCCCGCACGCGGAACCCGTCGGGCAGCACCGTCCGCAGCGGCGCGAGATCGAGCCCCGCGGAGGCGGACAGCCACAGCTGCTGCTCGGACCCGGTCCGGGCCACCTCCTCGGGCGTTCCGGCGGCGACGACCCGCCCGTGGTCGATGATCACGACCTCGTCGGCCAGTTCCTCGGCCTCGTCCATCAGATGCGTCGTCAGCAGCACCGAGACGCCGTCGCGGCGCAAGGCGTCGATCAGTTCCCACACCAGCAGCCGGGCCTGGGCGTCTAGACCCGCGGTCGGCTCGTCGAGAAACACCAGTTCCGGGCGTCCGACCAGCGCGCACGCCAGCGCCAGCCGCTGCTGCTGACCGCCGGAGAGCCGGCGGTAGGGGGTGCGGCGGGCCTCGTCGAGCCCGAGGCAGTTCAACAGCCACGCCGGGTCGATCGGATTCGCCGAGTACGAGGCGACCAGGTCGAGCATCTCGCCGGCCTTGGAACCGGGGTAGGCGCCGCCGCCCTGCAGCATGACCCCGATCCGGGGTCGCAGTGCCTCCGAATCGACGATCGGATCCAGGCCGAGCACGCGCACGGTGCCGGCGTCGGGGGTCACGAAACCCTCGCACATCTCCACGGTGGTGGTCTTGCCGGCGCCGTTGGGGCCGAGCAGGGCGAGCACCTGGGCGCGCTCGACGGTGAGGTCGAGCTCGTTCACGGCGGTTGTGTCGCCGAATTTCTTGACGACGCCGTTCAGGCGCACCGCAGGCGCCGTACCGGCAGGGGATCTCGAGGTCACGGGTTTCCAGCGTAGGCGTCGGGGGATTCGGCGGGGCGCGGTGGTGTGCGGTCCTCCTCGCGCCACGGCAACCGGTTCCGGGTGAACACGATGAGCAGCCCGACGACGACGACCGTCGCGATCGCGGCCTGCACGATGATGAACGGCTGGTACTCGCCGCCGTTGGGCATCAGAATCACGCTGACCAGCGACGAGAAGGCCACCGTGGGGATCCGGAAGATCGGCCGGGTGGCCCACGCGGCGAGCGGGATCACCGCCCACAGCAGGTACCAGGGCTGCACGACGGGGAACAGCAGAACGATCGCGCCGAGCGAGACCCCGAGCCCGCCGACGGGGTGGATCCGCCCGACGAGCACCGCCAGTAGCATCCGGATTGTGACGAATGCCGCAATCATGGCGGCGATCGGCCGGGTGATCGACAGGATCGCGGTGGTGTGATCGCCCAATCCGAGCAGCACCCCCGCCAGGCCGGTCCCGACCCCGAGCAGCGTGGGGATCGACATCCAGCTGCGCACCTCGGTCGCGGTGCCCAACGTGTTCGTCCAGCCGAGCCCGAGTCCGCTGCCCCAGCTCACCACGGTGATCACCGTCAGCGACACCGCCGCCAGCAGGGCCGCCGCCGCCAGCACCGCCCGCGCGGTGGCGCCCCAGCGTCGTGCCAGCGCCATGCCCACGAATCCGAGCGCGAGCAGCGACGGGACCTTGATCATCGACGACAGTGCGATCAGCGCGGCACCGGCGAGGAGCCACGCGAGGTAGCGGCCCCGCAACGGCGTCCCCGGACCGCCGGCGTGGATACCGCGCAACGCCAGTTCGAGCCCGGCGAGCATCAGCCCGAGCATGAGCGCCTCGTTGTGGATGCCGGCGACCAGGTGGAACAGCAGCAACGGATTGGCGGCGCCGAGCCACAGCGCGGTCACCGACGCGACACCGCAGCGCCGGGCCAGCCGCGGCAACGCCCACACGATCAGGGCGACACCGCCGAGCGCGAGCAGCCGGTGCAGGAAGATGCCGAACACGATGTTCTCGCCGGTCAGGAACGTGATGCGTTCCCCGATCCACAGGAACGCCGGCCCGTAGGGCGCGGAGGTCTCGCGCCAGATGTTCGGCACGGTCCGGGTGAGCACGTGGTCGACGCCGAGCGCACCGGCCGGCCCGATCGCATACGGATCCAGCCCGCGCGCGGCGATCTCACTCTGCGCCAGATAGGAGTAGACGTCCTTGCTGAACATCGGCGGCGCGACGGTCAGCGGCAGAATCCACAGCAGGAGGGTGCGGTCGAGCTGCGATCGGGACAGCCGGCGGGGCTGGCCGTCGGGATCGCGCCGGCCGACGGCGAAGCGGCCGAGCAGCAGCCAGGCCAGCACGACCAGGACGGTGCCGGTCATCGCCAGGGTCAGGGCCGCGCTCGGCATCCGCGCCGGCAACCCCAGCAGCCGCACGCCCTGAACCGGGTTCTGCAGCACCGGCTGGGCGCCCGCGCCGAGGGCGCCGACGCACATCAGGACCGCGCCGGTCGCACCGAACAACCGGATCCGGTGCAACTGGGTGGTCTCGGTGGCGTCGAGGCCGCGGCCTTCGCGTTCGTCGCCGTGCAGCACGGTCACCACGTCGGTGTGGTGACCGCGACCGTCGAGCCCGAGCGCGCGCTTGCCCAGCGTCACGGCCCGGATGCCGACGGTTTCGAAGGCACGGGCGGTCTCGGAGCGGCCCGTTTTCGGGGCCGGGCCGGCCGTGCTGGGTTCGTCGATGGTCGGCGGCACCCGAGCAGCCTATCGGGCCGGTCACGGGCCTATTCCCGGTCCGGCCCGGGGTGTGGGGAAGGGCACCCTTGGTGGACCGGGTTTCCGAATTCCGTCACACTGGTGTTGTGAAATCAGCGACCGAACACCCCGTCGACGAGAAATGCGCAGGTCACGTGCCTGACGCAGGCCTCGCCGCGTCGCGTTCGGGCCGCGATTCGTCGCCGCAGCACGCACAGCACGAGGGCCAGACCCGCGCGGCGGTCGTGCAGCTGCTGCTCGAGGAGGGCCCGATCACGGCCCCGGAGATCGGCAAGCGACTCGGACTCAGCGCCGCCGGTGTCCGCCGGCACCTCGACGCGCTCATCGACAGCGGTGAAGCCCAGGCAGCGGCCCCGCCGCGGCGGCAGGACCGCGGTCGCGGGCGTCCGGCCCGCCGGTTCCAGCTGACCGCAGTCGGCCGCGCCCGGCTCGGGCACACCTACGACGACCTCGCCGGCGCCGCGATGCGGCACCTGCGCGAACTCGGCGGCGACGCCGCCATCGAGGACTTCGCGCGCCGACGGGTGCGCTCGATCCTCGCCGGTGTCGAACCGGCCGCCGGACACGACGAGATCGAAGCGACCCTCGAGGACATCGCCGAGGCGTTCAGCGCCGCCGGATTCGCCGCGTCCACGCGGCGGGTCGGCACCGGCGTGCAGGTCTGCCAGCATCACTGCCCGGTCTCGCACGTCGCCGAACAGTTCCCGGAACTGTGCGAGGCGGAACAGGAAGCATTCGTCGAGATCCTCGGCACCCACGTCCAGCGGCTCGCGACCATCGCCAACGGCGACAGTTTCTGCACCACCCACGTGCCGCTGCTCCCGGATCCGGCGACCCACGCCCGGACCGACAGCGACCCCTGACCGCCGCGAGCGGTAACCCCCAGCAGCCCAGCCCGTCGGCATCCCAGTCCGTGCCGACAACGAACAAGACTCCGGAAGGAGCTCGCATGACCCTCACATCGGACCAGGCGTCCGGCGCAGGTGCGCCGCTGACGCAGGAGGAGACCATCGCGTCCCTCGGTCACTACGGCTACGGCTGGTCGGACCCGGACGCGGCCGGCGCTGCCGCGCAGCGCGGCCTGTCCGAGGCGGTCGTGCGCGACATCTCGGCGAAGAAGAACGAGCCGGAGTGGATGCTCGACATCCGCCTCAAGGCGCTGCGCACGTTCGACAAGAAGCCGATGCCGGTGTGGGGTTCGAATCTCGAGGGCATCGACTTCGACAACATCAAGTACTTCGTCCGTTCCACGGAGAAGCAGGCCACCTCCTGGGAGGAACTGCCCGAGGACATCAAGAACACCTACGACAAGCTGGGTATCCCGGAGGCGGAGAAGCAGCGCCTCGTCGCCGGTGTCGCCGCCCAGTACGAGTCCGAGGTGGTCTACCACCAGATCCGCGAGGACCTCGAGTCGCAGGGCGTGATCTTCCTGGACACCGACTCGGGCCTGCGTGAGCACCCGGAGATCTTCAAGGAGTACTTCGGCACGGTCATCCCCGCCGGCGACAACAAGTTCTCCGCGCTGAACACCGCCGTGTGGTCGGGTGGCTCGTTCATCTACGTGCCGCCGGGAGTGCACGTCGACATCCCGCTGCAGGCCTACTTCCGGATCAACACCGAGAACATGGGCCAGTTCGAGCGGACCCTGATCATCGTCGACGAGGGCGCGTCCGTGCACTACGTCGAGGGCTGCACCGCGCCGATCTACAAGTCGGATTCGCTGCACTCGGCGGTCGTCGAGATCATCGTCAAGAAGGGCGGCCACTGCCGCTACACGACCATCCAGAACTGGTCGAACAACGTCTACAACCTGGTCACCAAGCGCACCAAGGTCGAGGCCGGCGGCTCCATGGAATGGATCGACGGCAACATCGGTTCCAAGGTGACGATGAAGTACCCGGCCGTGTGGATGATGGGCGAGCACGCTCGCGGCGAGGTCCTGTCCATCGCCTTCGCAGGCGAGGGCCAGCACCAGGACACCGGCGCGAAGATGCTGCACCTGGCGCCGCACACCTCCTCGACGATCGTCTCCAAGTCGGTCGCGCGCGGCGGCGGTCGGGCCTCCTACCGCGGGCTGGTGCAGGTCAACAAGGGTGCCCACGGCTCGAAGTCGACGGTCAAGTGCGATGCGCTGCTGGTCGACCAGATCAGCCGCTCGGACACCTACCCGTACGTCGACATCCGCGAGGACGACGTGACGATGGGTCACGAGGCGACCGTGTCGAAGGTCAGCGATGACCAGCTGTTCTACCTGATGAGCCGCGGCCTGACCGAGGACGAGGCGATGGCGATGGTCGTGCGCGGCTTCGTCGAGCCGATCGCCAAGGAACTCCCCATGGAGTACGCCCTCGAGTTGAACCGACTGATCGAACTGCAGATGGAAGGGGCAGTCGGCTAAATGGCTGCGAATACCGCAAACACCCCCTCGGGGGTGCAGGACGCCGTGCGCGGCGAGAACACCCGTGTGCCGGCCGCCAACAAGGGTGAGCTGTTCACGTCCTTCGACGTGAATGCCTTCGAGATCCCCGGTGGCCGCGACGAGGCGTGGCGGTTCACCCCGCTGCGCCGCCTGCGCGGGCTGCACGACGGCAGCGCCGTCGCCTCCGGCACCGCGACCGTCGAGGTCTCCGAGGTCGAGGGCGTGCAGGTCGAGACCGTCGGCCGCGACGACGAGCGCCTCGGACAGGGCGGGGTCCCGTTCGACCGCATCGCCGCCCAGGCGTACTCGTCGTTCGAATCCGCCACGGTCGTCACCGTCGGCCGCGAGGTCGAGGTCGCCGATCCGGTCACCATCACGATCACCGGCCCGGGTGAAGGACAGGTCGCCTTCGGGCACCTGCAGCTGCGGCTCGAGCCGTTCGCGAAGGCCACCGTGATCCTCGATCAGCGGGGGAGCGGCACGTACGCGGAGAACGTCGAGTTCGTCGTCGGCGACAGCGCACACCTGAACGTCGTCGCCGTGCAGGACTGGGCCGACGACGCCGTGCACGTGGCCGCGCACCACGCGCGACTGCACCGCGACGCGACCCTGCGGCACTTCACCGTCGGTCTCGGCGGCGACCTGGTGCGCATCTCGCCGACCGTCAAGTTCGACGCGCCCGGCGGCGACGCGGAGCTGCTCGGCCTGTACTTCGCCGACGCCGGTCAGCACCTCGAGCAGCGTCTGCTCGTCGACCACTCGCAGCCGCACTGCAAGTCCAACGTGGTGTACAAGGGCGCGCTGCAGGGCGACCCCGAGTCCGGCAAGCCCGACGCCCACACCGTGTGGATCGGCGACGTGCTCATCCGCGCCGAGGCCGAGGGCACCGACACCTTCGAGCTCAACCGCAATCTGGTGCTCACCGACGGCGCCCGCGCCGACTCGGTGCCGAACCTCGAGATCGAGACCGGCGAGATCGTCGGCGCCGGCCACGCCTCGGCGACCGGCCGCTTCGACGACGAGCAGCTGTTCTACCTGCGCGCCCGCGGCATCCCCGAGGATCAGGCCCGCCGGCTCGTGGTGCGCGGCTTCTTCCACGAACTGATCGAGAAGATCACCGTCCCCGAGGTCCGGGAACGGCTCGAGGCCGCCGTCGAAGCCGAACTCGCCGCCGTCGGCGCCTGAGCGCGAACCGCCCACACACTTTCGTAAGGAACCGATTCACCGATGTCCACCCCCCAGAACGTCCTCGAGATCAAGGACCTGCACGTTCGCGTCGCCCAGACCGACGAGAACGCCGAGCCCATCAACATCCTCAAGGGCGTCAACCTGACGGTCCGCTCCGGCGAGACGCACGCCATCATGGGCCCCAACGGCTCCGGCAAGTCGACCCTGTCGTACGCGATCGCCGGCCACCCCAAGTACGAGGTGACCTCCGGCAGCATCACCCTCAACGGTGAGAACGTGCTCGAGATGAGCGTCGACGAGCGTGCCCGCGCCGGCCTGTTCCTGGCCATGCAGTACCCGGTCGAGGTGCCCGGCGTGTCGATGTCGAACTTCCTGCGCACCGCCGCCACCGCCGTCCGCGGCGAGGCCCCCAAGCTCCGGACCTGGGTCAAGGAGGTCAAGGAGGCGATGACCGAGCTGGACATCGATCCGGCGTTCGGTGAGCGCAGCGTCAACGAGGGATTCTCCGGCGGCGAGAAGAAGCGCCACGAGATCCTCCAGCTCGGCCTGCTCAAGCCGCAGATCGCCATCCTCGACGAGACCGACTCCGGTCTCGACGTCGACGCGCTGCGCGTGGTGTCCGAGGGGGTCAACCGCTACCAGGAGCGCGAGCACGGCGGCGTCCTCCTCATCACCCACTACACCCGCATCCTGCGCTACATCAAGCCGCAGTTCGTGCACGTGTTCGTCGGTGGCCGGATCGTCGAGTCCGGTGGACCGGAACTCGCCGATGAGCTCGAGACCAACGGTTACGTCCGTTTCACCCAGGCCGCGGCAGGAGCCTAGACACATGACCATCCCGGTGAGGGAACTCGATGTCACCAGGATCCGGAAGGACTTCCCGATCCTGGCCCGTACGGTGCGCGACGGAAAGCCGTTGGTGTACCTCGATTCGGGTGCGACCTCTCAGCGGCCGATCCAGGTGCTCGACGCCGAACGCGAGTTCCTCACCACGTGCAACGCGGCCGTGCACCGCGGCGCCCACCAGCTCGCGGAGGAAGCCACCGACGCGTACGAGGGGGCCCGTGCCGCGATCGCCGAGTTCGTCGGCGCCGACACCGACGAGCTGGTGTTCACGAAGAACGCCACCGAGTCGCTGAACCTGGTCACCCACGTGCTCGGCGACGAGCGGTTCACCCGCGCGGTCGGCCCCGGCGACGAGATCGTGATCACCGAACTCGAGCACCACGCGAATCTGGTGCCGTGGCAGGAACTGGCCCGGCGTACCGGCGCCACGCTGCGCTGGTACGGCGTCACCGACGACGGCCGCATCGACCTCGATTCGCTGGAGCTGTCCGACGCCGTCAAGGTCGTCTCGTTCACCCACCAGTCGAACGTGACCGGTGCGGTCGCGCCGGTCGAGGAACTGGTGCGCCGCGCCCGCGCGGTCGGTGCGCTGGTCGTGCTCGACGCGTGCCAGTCGGTGCCGCACATGCCGGTCGACTTCCACGCCCTGGACGTGGACTTCGCGGCGTTCTCCGGTCACAAGATGCTCGGTCCGTCCGGCGTCGGCGTGCTGTACGGCAAGCGGGCGCTGCTCAGCGCGATGCCGCCGTTCATCACCGGCGGTTCGATGATCGAGACCGTGACGATGGAGGCGACCACCTTCGCGGCGCCGCCGCAGCGGTTCGAGGCCGGGGTGCCGATGACCTCGCAGGTCGTCGGGCTCGGCGCCGCCGTGCGCTACCTCAACGAGATCGGGATGGACGCGGTCGCCGCGCACGAACACGAACTGACCGCCCTCGCGCTCGAACTGCTCGGCGCCATGGACGGGGTCCGCATCATCGGCCCCACCACCACCGAGCGTCGCGGGGGAGCGGTGTCCTTCGTCGTCGACGGCATCCACGCCCACGATCTCGGGCAGATCCTCGACGACGAGGGTGTCGCGATCCGCGTCGGGCACCACTGCGCGTGGCCTCTGCACCGGCGTTTCGGTGTCGCCGCGACCGCGCGGGCGTCGTTCGCGGTCTACAACACCACCGACGAGGTGCGTGCCCTGGCCGCGGCGATCCGGCGGGCCCAGGAGTTCTTCGGAACCCACCCGCCGCTGGACATTCACGAGACCACGATCGACGGGGCGTCCTGACATGCGGATGGAACAGATGTACCAGGAAGTGATCCTGGATCACTACAAGCACCCGCATCACCGCGGTCTGCGGGAACCGTTCGGCGCCGAGGTGCACCACGTGAACCCGACCTGCGGCGACGAGGTGACCCTGCGGGTGCATGTGACCGACGACGGGATCGTCGGCGACGTCTCCTACGACGGTCAGGGCTGCTCGATCAGCCAGGCCGCGACCTCGGTGCTGACCGATCAGGTGATCGGGCTGCCGGTCGAGCAGGCGCTCGCGACGGTCGACAGCTTCGCCGAGATGGTCGGCAGCCGCGGCACCGTCGAAGGCGACGAGGACGTGATCGGCGACGGCATCGCGTTCGCCGGCGTGTCGAAGTACCCGGCGCGCGTGAAGTGCGCGCTGCTGGGCTGGATGGCGTTCAAGGACGCCGTGGTGCAGATCGTGGACGGCGCACCCGTTCCGAGCGGAGGACAGAACTGATGACCCAACAGGCTTCCGAGACCGGCACCCCTGCCGCCGAGGCATCGGCCCCCGAAGCAGCGGCCCCCGAGGCGGCGACCACGACCACCGACGCACCGCCGATGGACCCGCAGCGCCTCGACGAACTCGAGGAGGCGATGCGCGACGTCGTCGACCCCGAACTGGGCATCAACGTCGTCGACCTGGGCCTCGTGTACGGCATCACCGAGGACGACGAAGCGGTCACCATCGACATGACCCTCACCTCGGCCGCCTGCCCGCTCACCGACGTGATCGAGGACCAGTCCCGCAACGCCCTGGTGAAGAGCGGACTGTGCGAGGAACTGCGCATCAACTGGGTGTGGATGCCGCCGTGGGGTCCCGACAAGATCACCGACGACGGACGCGAGCAGTTGCGGGCGCTCGGTTTCACCGTCTGACGACACGGTGACCACCTCCCGGGATCGCATGACGGATCCGCTCGGTGAGGCCGCGCCCGGAGTGGCGGCCGCAGCGCTCGAACAGGAGGTGTTCGCGCTGTGGCGCCGCGGCCGCTCGTACATGGCCGCGAGCGCCCGCGCGGTCGATCCCAAGCTGGATCCGGTGTGCTACCCGCTGCTGGTGCTGCTGCGCGACGCCGACGCGATCGCGATGTCCGAACTGATCGGTGCGCTGGGCATCGAGAAGTCGACGCTGACCCGGCGCATCGACAGCGCCGCACGGCTCGGCCTGGTCGAGCGCATCCCGGACCCGCACGATGCGCGGGCCCGGCTCGTCGCGTTGACCCCCGAGGGCCGGCGGCGCCTGGAGCAGCAGCGGGCGGAGACGTTCCGGCGGTGGCGTGAACGCCTGTCGGCGTGGGACCCGGACGATGTCCGTCAGCTGGCGACACTGATGCACCGTCTGGGCGGCATTCTGGACTGACGGTCCCTGCGAGCCGCGCGGTGAAGGCAAGGATACGGGGCCTTCGTCACCGGTCGTTAGTTGTATCGATCAACCAAATTTTCTATGGTGGCACAGGATCGATCGACAAGGGATGGACATGCTGGCTCCGGAAACCGCAGAAGACCTGATCGCGGCAGTGCGCGCGCTGGTCCGACGCAGCCGCAGCCTCAACGTCCGCGCCCAGCAGGCCGACCCCGAGGCCATGCCCAACTGGCTGGTCGCCCTGCTCGCCCACCTCGAGCACGGCGGCGGATGCCGGCTCGGCGACCTCGCGGACCGGTTGGGGGTGACCGCCTCGACGCTCAGCCGGCAGGTCGCCTACGCCGAATCTCTCGGATACGCGCGGCGGGGCGCCGATCCCGACGACCGCCGCGCCGCGTGCCTGACCCTCACCGAGGGCGGCGCCGAGGCGCTGCGCAGCCACCGCGCGCGGCTCGTGCGGTTGCTGCAGGAGGTCGTGCCCGACTGGACCGACGAGGAGGGCCGCGACCTGGTCGACCGGCTCAACCGGCTCGGTGCCGCCGTCGATCGCTTCCGCGACGCCCCCCTCTGACGGTCCCGTCCGTCCCCGACATCGACATCACTTCCGACGAGGAGCGACCATGACCGCATCCGTGCCCCCGGCTCCCGACACCGAGGCCACCCCGCCGGACGACACGCAGACGGGGATGACCCACCGTCAGCGCATCAACGCGCTCGTCGGCCTGCTGCTCGGCATGTTCGTGGCGTTCCTGTCCTCGACGATCGTGTCCAACGCGCTGCCGACGATCATCATGGATCTGCACGGCACCCAGGACCAGTACACCTGGGTCGTGACCGCGACCCTGCTCGCGTCCACCGCGACCACCCCGATCTGGGGCAAGTTCGCCGACCTGGTCAGCAAGAAACTGCTGGTTCAGTTGTCGCTGATCCTGTTCACGCTCGGCTCGATCCTCGCCGGGCTGTCCCAGTCCGTCGGCATGCTCATCGGCTGCCGCGTGATCCAGGGGCTGGGCCTCGGCGGGCTGCAGGCCCTCGTCGTGATCGTCATCGCCTCGATGTTCAGCCCCCGCGAACGCGGTCGCTACCAGGGCCCGATCGCGGCGGTCATGGCCGTCGCCACGGTGGCCGGGCCGCTGATCGGCGGTGTCATCGTCGACACGAGCTGGCTCGGCTGGCGCTGGACGTTCTTCATCGGTGTGCCCCTCGCCGTCGCCGCCTTCGTCGTCGTGCAGCGCACCCTGAACCTGCCGGTCGTGCGCAAGCAGGTGAGCATCGACTACCTCGGCGCCACCCTCATCGCGGCCGGCGTGAGCGTCCTGCTGATCTGGGTGACCCTGGCCGGCAAGAACTTTGCGTGGGGATCGGGCATGTCCTACGGCCTGGTCGCGCTCGGCGTCGTGTTGCTGGCCGTGGCGGTGTTCGTGGAGAGCCGCGCGACGGACCCGATCATCCCGCTGAAGCTGTTCCGGGACCGCACCACCACCCTGGCGACCCTGGCGAGCATCGCGGTCGGTGTCGCCCTGTTCGGCGGTGCCGTGTTCCTCGGGCAGTACTTCCAGATCGCCCGTGGCTACAGCCCCACCGCCGCGGGCCTGCTCACCGTGCCGATGGTGCTCGGTTCGACCGTGTCCGGGGCCCTGTCCGGCGCGCTCATCACCCGCTTCGGCCGTTGGAAGATCTATCTCGTCGTCGGTGCGGTCGCGATGACCGTCGGCTTCGGGCTGCTCGCGACGATCGACCACAGCACCGACATCGGGCTGATCCTGGTCTACCTGTTCGTCCTGGGCCTCGGCATGGGCATGACGATGCAGAACCTGGTGCTCGCCGTGCAGAACTCCGTCGCCCCGCACAATCTCGGCGCCGCCAGCTCCACGGTCACCTTCTTCCGGTCGCTCGGCGGCGCCGCGGGTGTGTCCGTGCTCGGCGCGGTCCTGTCGAACCACATCGTCGACCTGATCGCCAAGGGTCTCGCCGCCCTGGGCATCGAGGTTCCCGCCGGCTCCGGCGGGGCCGGACTGTCCAACCTGCAGGAACTCCCGGCGCCGATCGCGGCGGTCGTGCGCGGAGCCTACGGCGACGCGACCGCCCGGATCTTCCTGATCGCCGCGGTCCTCGGCGCGCTGGCCCTCGTCGCGATCCTGTTCATCAAGGAGGTCGCGCTCAACACCCGCACCGGCCTCGAACAACTCGACGACGCCCGCAAGGCCGCCGCCGACACGGCGACGGTCGGCGACTAGATCGGGGACCGGTCGGGCTCAGGCGCGCTTGCGCGCGGCGGATTTCTTCGCCGCGGGCTTGTCCGCCTGGCTCTTCCGCGAGGACGCCGACTTCGACGCGCTCTTCTTCGCCGGAGTCTTTTTCGCGGCGGTCTTTTCGGCCGGGGTCTTCTTCGCGGGGGCCTTGCGGTCGGACGCCTTCTTCGCGGGCGTGCGGCGCTTCGACGACTCGTCCTCGTCGGCGCTCTTGCCTCCGGCCGCATCCACGCTGCGCTGCAGCGCCGCGACGAGGTCGAGCACCTCGGCGTCCTCGCCCTCGGTCGTGGTCTCGGGCACCTGGAACACCTTCTCGCCGCCCCGCGCCAGCGCGTCGTCGATCAACGCACGCAGCTCGACCTGGTACTCGTCGGTGAACTCGTCCGGATCGAAATCGTCGGACATCGATTCGACGAGGGTCTCGGCCATCGCCAGTTCCTTCGACGACGGCTTCTGCACGTCGTCGAGCACCGGGAACTCCGCGGCCCGAACCTCGTCCGGCCACAACAGCGTCTGCAGCACCAGCAGCCCGTCCCGGTTGCGCAGCGCCGCCAGCCGGGTGCGCTGCCGCAACGTGAAATGCACGAGGGCGGTGCGGTCGCTCTGCTCGAGCGTCGCCGCCAGCAGCGCGTATGCCTTCGGCGACGACGAATCCGGCTCGAGATAGTAGGACTTCTCGAACAGGATCGGATCGATCTGCTCGGTCGGCACGAACTGCAGCACCGGGATCTCGTGCTTCTCCGCCGCCGGCAGCTTCTCGAAGTCCTCGTCGGTGAGCACCACCCGCGTACCGTCGTCCGAGTCGTACGCCTTGTCGATCTCCGGGTACGGAACCGACTCGCCGCACTCGGTGCAGATCCGGTCGTACTTGATCCGCCCGCCGTCCTTCGCGTGCACCTGATGGAACCGGATGTCGTGGCTCTCCGTCGCGGAATACACCTTCACCGGCACATTCACCAGGCCGAACGCGAGGGAACCCTTCCAGATCGACCGCATGGCTCCATCATGCGGGACAACACGCGACTGTGCAGTCGACCGACCGAATTCGATCTTCGTCCTCAGATCATCGACCGCAGGATCGTCCGCCGCAGTGCGGGAGGGACGGACCCGAACAACGACCACATCGCCGCCGCGACACCGGCCGGATCGTCGCGCCCGGACAGGTAGGCGCGCTGCCGGTCGACGGGCAGTTCGAAGAAGGCAGCGAAGAACTCGGCCGCATTCTCGCCGCCGAGGCCCAGCAGCACCGCCAGTCCGCGGGCGCGCAGGGCCGCGACCGTCCGGGCCGTCGGGGTCCACAGCACCCGATCCGGGTCGCGTCCCGCACGCACCGCGGCCACCACCGGGTCCGCGGCCGACAGCGCGGTGGCCACCGCGTATCCGGTGGCCGGATGCATCAGCCCCCCGCGCGCCCCGAACCCGACCGGGCCACCGCGCCGCCGTCGGGCGCCCTCCACGGCGAACCGGACGTGTTCGGCCGGTTCGGCACCGGACAACTCCACACCGCGCGCCGCGAGCCGGGCCCGCAGGCGCCCTTCCAGTTCCGGAAGCACCAGCGCCGGCCGCCCCACCAGGCAGGTCTCCTCGAGCAGCACCCGGCCCGGACCGACCGGCACCGCGTACAGGAACGACGGGGCATCCCCCCGGTCGGTGCCGTTGTCCCGCCGCCAATCCATGAACCAGGCCTCCTGGCCGTCGAGCGCGGCCGCCGCCGACCGGGCGTCCACGACCAGCCCGAACGCGGTCTGCTGCGCCCGCCCGGGGGCCGGGGGAAGCCCGCGCGCATCGACGACGCAGCGCCCACGCAACGTCTCGCCGTCGGCGAGCGTGACACCGGTGCGATCCACGTCGACCGCGCGTCCGGTCACGACCCGCACCCGGTCGAGCGGCAGCGCCCGCTGCAGCGCCGCGGTGTCCAGCACCCGGTACGGGCGCGCGATGCGGTGCTCGCGCACCGTCCACGCCGATGGCGTCTCCACCCGCGCGGCGACCGCGGTCGCGGGCAACCAGCCGGGCAACTCGTCCGCCCACGCCGCGTACGTCGCCCTCCACGCCCGCTCGGGGCGCGGGTCCACGGCCGTCACCTCCAGACCGGCGGCCGCCGCCCGGAACGCGAGCGCACGACCGGCCGGCCCGAGTCCGGCGATCACCAGATCGGCGGTCACGCGATCACATGGACCCGGTCGCGAGCAGCCCGCCGTCCACCCGCACGGTCTCGCCGGTGATCCACTGCGCCGCGTCCGAGGCGAGGAACGCGACCAGCTGCGCGACGTCCTCCGGGGTGCCGAGCCGCTTCAGCGGGTATCGCGCCGCCGCCGCATCCTCACCGGCCGTGACCAGTGCCGCGGCGAACTTCGTCTTCACGATGCCCGGCGCGATCGCATTGACGCGGATCGACGGGCCGAGTTCCCACGCAAGTTCCTCGGTCAACCGGATCAGCGCCGCCTTGGACGCGCCGTACGCGCCGATCACCCCGGTCGAGCGCAGCCCGGCCACACTCGCGACGTTGACGACCGCCCCGCCGTGCTCGGCCATCCACGCCCGATGCGCCTGCTGCACATACCCGAGGGCCGCAACCACGTTGACGTCGAAGATCTTCCGCACCGCGTCGAGATCGGCGTCCATCAGCGACCCGAACGTCGGGTTGATCCCGGTGTTGTTGACCAGCACGTGCAACCCGCCCAGTTCGTCGACGGCGCGCCGCACCGCCCCGGCGCGCGCGTCCGGATCACCGGCGTTGCCGGGCAGTTCGAGCACCGTGCCGCCGTGACGGAGCGCACGCAGGCTCGCGGCGGCCTCGGCGAGCGGTTCCGGTTTCCGCGCGGTGATCGCGACGTGGGCACCGCGGGCGAGCAGTTCGGCGGCGACGGCAAAACCGATACCGCGGCTCGCGCCGGTGATCAGCGCGACGCGCCCGGCGAAATCGCGGGTGACGGGGGATGCGGGGGTACTCGTCATGGCCGGAACGTAGCGCATCTCACCCCGGGGCAGGGCCGGAGCCACGGTAAAATCAATGGTTCGTGTGCCCGCTCGCCCGGCATCACGACCCCCGTCCCGCTCGTCCCCCGAGGAGTCCCACGCGTGATCACTGCCACCGACCTGGAAGTCCGCGCCGGCGTGCGGACGCTGCTCACCGCACCGGGGTCGGCGCTGCGGGTACAGGCGGGCGACCGGATCGGCCTGGTCGGCCGCAACGGCGCCGGTAAGACCACCACCCTGCGCATCCTCGCGGGGGAGGGCGAACCCTATGCGGGCACCGTCGTGCGCTCGGGCGAGCTGGGATACCTCCCGCAGGACCCGAAGGAAGGCAACCTCGACGTCCTCGCGAAGGACCGGGTGCTTTCCGCACGCGGCCTCGACGAGATCCTGCGCGGCATGGAGAAACAGCAGGCGTTGATGGCCGAAGCCGTCGACGAGAAGATCCGCGACCGCGCCGTCCGCAAGTACGGCTCGCTCGAGGAGCGGTTCTCGACCCTCGGCGGGTACGTCGCCGAGTCCGAGGCCTCGCGCATCTGCCACAGCCTCGGCCTGCCCGACCGGATCCTCGGTCAGCCGCTGCACACCCTGTCCGGTGGTCAGCGCCGCCGCGTCGAACTCGCCCGCATCCTGTTCGCGGCATCGGACGGGTCCGGCGGCAAGTCCGACACCACGCTGCTGCTCGACGAGCCGACCAACCACCTCGACGCGGACTCCATCACGTGGCTGCGCGGCTTCCTGCAGAACCACGAGGGCGGGCTCATCGTCATCAGCCACGACGTCGACCTGCTCGCCGACGTCGTCAACAAGGTGTGGTTCCTCGACGCGGTCCGCGGCGAGGCCGACATCTACAACATGGGCTGGAAGAAGTACCTCGACGCCCGCGCCACCGACGAGCAGCGTCGCCGCCGCGAGCGCGCCAACGCCGAGAAGAAGGCCGCGGCGCTGCAGAAGCAGGCCGCGAAGCTCGGCGCGAAGGCCACCAAGGCCACCGCCGCGCAGAACATGGCCAAGCGCGCCGAGAAACTGCTCAACGACCTCGACGACGTGCGCGTCGCCGACAAGGTCGCCAAGATCCGGTTCCCGACGCCCGCCGCGTGCGGCAAGACCCCGCTCATGGCGAAGGAACTGACCAAGGTCTACGGGTCGCTCGAGATCTTCACCGGCGTGGACCTGGCGATCGACCGCGGCAGCCGCGTCGTGATCCTCGGTCTCAACGGTGCCGGCAAGACCACGCTGCTGCGGCTGCTCGCCGGCGTCGAGAAGCCGGACCTCGGGGAACTCGTCGCCGGCCACGGGCTGAAGATCGGGTACTTCGCGCAGGAGCACGACACGATCGACGACGACGACACCGTGTGGGAGAACATCCGGCACGCCGCGCCGGACGCGGGGGAGCAGGATCTGCGAGGGCTCCTGGGCGCGTTCATGTTCAGCGGGCCGCAGCTCGACCAGCCCGCCGGCACGCTGTCCGGCGGTGAGAAGACCCGCCTGGCGCTGGCCGGGCTGGTGTCGTCGGCGGCGAACGTGCTGCTGCTCGACGAGCCCACCAACAACCTCGACCCGGTCTCGCGGGAACAGGTGCTCGACGCGCTGCGCAGCTACGAGGGAGCGGTGGTGCTGGTCACCCACGACCCGGGTGCGGCCGAGGCGCTGAACCCCGAACGGGTGATCCTGCTGCCCGACGGCACCGAGGACCATTGGTCGCAGGAGTACCTCGAGCTGATCCAGCTGGCGTAACTCCGGTGACGGATGGGGCGGAATCGTTGCGGTGCGCAGCGATCTGCCTCGGGTTTCGTCTACGTGAACTAGCCTGGTAAGCGGAGCCTTGTCGAGCCGACGGGAGGGATCCGATGGCACGCAGATCCGAAGACGGGCAGTCCACATTCAGCAAGGGAACACGCGTCACCGGGGAGTCCCGGGACCGCCTCCAACAGGAACTCAAGCGCCGCTACGAGGCCGGGGCCAGCATCCGCACGCTCGCGCAGGAGACGGGCCGGTCCTACGGATTTGTGCACAACGTGCTCGTCGAATCCCACGTCGCGCTCCGCGGCCGCGGCGGCCCCAACCGTCGGCGCGCAGCGGCCTCGGGCAGCACCGCCTGACCGGCACCGCCGGACCCGGGGCCCGCCGCGCTCAGTCGCGGCGGCGCACCGACTCCTCGACCAGGTCCAGGACCTGGGTGAGTTCCTTCTCCGCGTGCCCGGACGCGAGCCGTGCGACGAGACCGTCGAGCACCAGATCCAGATAGCCCAGCAGCACACCGGTGGGCACGTCGTCGCGCAACCGGCCGGCTTCCCGCTGCCGCTCGAGCCGGCGTTCGGTCGCCTCGGTCAGCTGCGCCGAATGCTCGGTCCACGCCCGCGCGAACTCGGGATCGGTCCGCAGCCTGCGGGTGATCTCGAGCCGGGTGCCGAGCCAGTCGAACTGTTCGGGCGAGGCGAGCATGTCCCGCATCACCTGGACGAGACCTTCGTCGGCCGCGACCTCCGCCATCCGCCGGGCGTCCTCCTGGGCGAGCGCCAGGAAGAGTCCGTCCTTGTCCTTGAAATGATGGAAGATCGCGCCGCGCGACAGTCCGGTGGCGTCCTCGAGACGCCGAACCGTCGCGCCTTCGTAGCCGTGTTCGGCGAAGCAGCGCCGCGCGCCGTCGAGAATCTGGCTCCGCCGCGCGGCGAGATGGTCCTCACTGACCTTGGGCACCGGCACCTCCTTCGTCGTGTGCGGTGTGAGCACTCCGGCATCCGTGGCAAGGGCCCTGGGGCCGTGGAAGGCCCGCGTGGAGCAAAGCGCTCACGACCACGGCCGATTCGACGGTGTAGCACCGCGAAACGTGGTCGTGAGCGCTTGGCGCCTGTTCGGGCCGAGAGTGCTCACCGTCGCGGGGGGGGGGGGGGGGGGGGGGCGCGGGGGGGGGGGGGGGGGCCCCCCCCCGCCCCCGGGCCGCGCCCCCCCCCGGGGGGTCGCCCCG
>NZ_JBSFRH010000024.1:0-99328 GCF_053589135.1 Rhodococcus sp. NPDC003382 | reverse complement strand
GTGCCTTTGTGGCGGCTGGGACCGCCACAAAGGCACACCGGGGCCGAAGGCCCACCTAGTTGCGTTCGACTTCGATGGGGTGCGTCGCGAGCAGGGCGAGCGGCAGAGGCTGGCGGCGCAGGACGCGGGCCCACAGGTCCAGGCGGGCCGGGGCGAGAAGGTCCTGCGGCAGTGCCGACAGGACCATCCAGTCGCGGTTCCTCAGTTCCCCCTCGAGCTGGCCGGCGCTCCAGCCGGCATAGCCCGCGAAGATCCGGACGCCTTCGACGACGGGTCCGACGACCTGCGGGTCGGTGTCGAGATCGATCATGACGACACGTCCGTCGACGCGGCGCACTCCGGGGATTCCGTCGGCGGAGGCGCCGATTCGGAGGGTGCCGAGGCACAGCGCGGAGTCGCGCCGGACCGGGCCGCCGACGAACAGGGCCTTCGGTTCGGCGGAGACCGGTACCCACTGGGGCAGGACCGCCCCGACGGCGGTGTCGCTCAGGCGGTTGAGCACGACACCGAAACTGCCCGATTCGTTGTGTTCGATGATGTAGACGACGGTGCGGCGAAAGGTGGGTTCGACCAGGTCGGTGGCCGACACCAGCAGGCTCCCGGCCCGCACGTTCGGCGTTGTTGCTGCCGTTCGGTCCTCGGGTTCGTCCTGGTGTTGCGCCACTCGGACATCATCCCACTGTCGCCACCCGGACGCCCGTAAGCCCCGCTCACGATTTTGGCGGTCCGGCCCTGAGACCGACCGTCTCGGCGAGGACCGTGAGATGGTGCTCGAAGAGGTCGTCGGGGGCGGCGAAGGTGTTCTCGCCGTATTGCCCGAACACCTCGAAACTCACCGCCCCGAACAGCGAGGACCACAGCAGAATGCCGCGGGCCAGGGCCGCGTCGGGCAGATCGGTGCCCGTTTCGCTGCGGATCCGGTCGAGGTCGGCGTGCAGGCTGCCGGGAATCCCGTCCGGCTCGGGCAGTCGCAGCGTGCCGTCCGCGTAGGCGCTGGTGAGAATCTCGACGAGCCGGGTCACGACGCGGGTGCCGGGTTCGGTGGTGCGCTCGGCCGGCGCGCGGTAACCGGGCACGGGACTGCCGAACAGCAGGGCGTAGCGGGCGGGCTCGCGCAGCGCCCACCGGCGGACCGCGCGGGCGAGGGCGCGGAAGCGTTCGGGCGCGTCGTGCGGGTCGACGACCACGACGGCGTTGTCGACGGCGTTGCCGAGTTCCTCGTAGGCGTCCACGACGAGCAGGGTGAGCAGTTCGTCGCGGTTGGCGACGTAGCGGTAGACGGCGGACGACACGACGCCGAGGTCGCGTGCGACGGCGCGGAGAGACAGCGCGGCGGCGCCGTGCACGGCGAGATGTTCGCGGCCGATGCGCAGGATGTCGGCCATCGTCTGCGCCCGGGCCCGGGCGCGAGGTGTCGTTGCAGCCATGCCTCCGAGCCTGCCCTCGTCCGTGAGCACTGTCAACAAAAGTGAGCAGTGCTCTTGACAGTGCGCATCCGGGGGCGCATGCTCGTTTCAAACGAGAGCAGTGCTCACATTTCGATGCAGAAGGAGAACACCATGTCGAATCTCCAGGTCGTGTGCGGTGCCGGACCCATCGGATGGACCGTCGCCCAGCAGCTCGCCGACAGCGGCCGCCGCGTCCGCGTCCTCACCCGCTCCGGCAGCGGACCGGACCATCCGCTCGTCGAACGCGTCCGCACCGACGTCTCCGATCCGGCCGCCCTCGCCGCCGCGTTCGGCGACGACACGATCACCGCCGTCCACATGTGCATCCACGGCTCCGCCTATCGGGCCGAGGCGTGGGAACGCGAACTTCCGGCCGCCGAACGCACCGTCCTCGACGCGGCCGGAAAGGCCGGAGCGGTCGTGATCTTCCCGGAGAGCCTCTACTCCTACAGCGAGCCCGACCGGGTCATGCGCGAGGACTCCCCGCGCAACGCCACCACCGGCAAGCGCGGCGTCCGTACCCGCCTGCTCGCCGAACGCGCCGCGCACACCACGCCCACGGTCAGCGTCGTCGCGTCCGACTACTTCGGCCCGCGCGCGCTGAACGCCCACGCCGGAGAGCGCATGGTCCCCACGATCCTCGCGGGACGCACCCCGCGGGTGCTCGGCTCGGCCGACGTCCCGCACTCGTTCACCTACGTGCCGGACCTGGCCGCCGCGATGATCGCCGCCGCCGACACCCCCGCCGTGTGGAACACCGTGGTGCACGCACCCACCGCACCGGCCGTCACGCAGCGCGAAATGGTTGCCGCGTTCGCGACCGCCGCGGGCGTACCGGTACCGAAGGTCGGCACCATCCCCGCGTGGGTGCTGCGCGGCGGTGCCCTGGTCAACCGCGACGCACGCGAGCTCGCGGAGATGCTCTACCAGTTCACCGACCCGTTCGTCATGGACTCGAGCCGCAGCGAGGAGGCACTCGGCGTGACGGCCACACCGCTGCCGGTGGCCGCCGCCGAAACCGTGCGGTGGTGGCGCGAGCACCGGGCGGCTGCCTGACGTTCCCACCGCCTCTCGGGCGGGGGATAGTGTCGGGTCGTGCAGGAGTCGAAGCGGCAGGCATTGCGATCCACAGCGACGGCTCTCCGTCACTCACCGGACCTCGCCCGGCTCACCACCGTCCGCTTCGCGAGCCAGTTCGGTGACGGACTGTTCCAGGCCGCGCTCGGCGGGGCGATCCTGTTCAACCCCGAACGGCACGCCGATCCGGCCGCCATCGCCGCCGGGTTCGCGGTTCTGCTGCTGCCGTACTCGGTCGTCGGACCGTTCGCGGGTGCGCTGCTCGACCGCTGGGACCGGCGCCTCGTGCTGCTGTGGGCCAACATGCTGCGCGGCGCATTCATCCTCTCCGCGGCCGCGGTGCTGCTCACCGGCGGGGGAGAGACCGCACTGCTCCTGCTGGCGCTCGCCGCCGTCGGCGTGAGCCGGTTCGTGCTCGCCGGGGTATCCGCGTCGCTACCGCACACCGTGGCCCAATCCTGGCTCGTACCGGTCAATTCCGTGCTCGCGACCGTCGGATCGGGGGTGTCCGCCGCGGGTGCCGCGGTCGCGGTGAGCACCATCGGGATCGTCGGCGCGGGCGACACCGGATCGGGAATCGCGGTCGCGCTGGGAGCGTCCGGATCGGTGATCGCGGCGGTCGCCGCCGGCGGCTTCCCGCGGCACGGTCTCGGTCCGGACGAGATTCTGCCGCGCAGCGCCGTGCGATCCGTCCTCGACGGACTGCACACCGGCGCCGTCGCGGTCTGGCAGGCACCCGGCGTCACCGTCGCGATGATCGGAATCGGCACCCACCGCATCGTTTTCGGCATCGACACCCTGATCATGGTTCTGGTGTTGCGCGAGGGCGGGAACGGCTCCGCGGCCGAAGGGCTCACCGGGTTCGGGGTCGCGGTCGCCGCGACCGCGACGGGCATGCTCGTGGCCGCGATCGTCACCCCGATCCTCCTGCCCCGGGCGGGACGGCCGCGCACGATCACCGGCGCACTGCTGACGGCCGCGATCGTGCAACTGCTGTTCGTCACGCTCCTCACCCAGACGGCGCTGCTCGTCGCCGCGTTCCTCCTCGGTCTCGCCGGGCAGGTCGTCAAGCTCTCGGGTGACGCCGCGATGCAGATCGAGATCGACGACGCCCGGCGCGGCCAGGTCTTCGCGCTCCAGGACACCGTGTTCAACATCGCCTTCCTCGCCGCGATCGCCGCGGCCGCCGTGGTCGTCGCACCCGATGGACGCTCGCCCGCCCTCGCCGTCGCGGGTGTCGGGATCTATCTGGCCGGACTCGCCGGGGTCCTCGCCGTGCGCCGCCTTCGGATGTGAACGGGCCCGATTTGCTAGGTTCTCCTGGTTCAGCACTCGAGTGCAGTTCCGTCAGGAGGCGCCCATGTCCCGTCGCGCGGTGCTCACGTCGCTGGCCCTCGTCTCGCTGACGCTGCCGCTTCTCGCGGTGCCCGCGAGCGCCGAGGGCGCAGCTCCGGTGAACTCGTGCGGGGAGACCGGTTTCGATCCGTCCGCCGAGAAGCCCGGATCCGGCGCGCCGCCGATCGAGATTCCGCGCGTCCTGGAACTGCCGGTGCCGTACCCGGAGTTCGTGCAGGTCGAGGTGCCGGGGCCCGCCCCGGACACCACGCGGGTACCGCAGGCGCCGCTGCCGGCGGATCCGTGCGCGGACCCGTGCCCGGAGACCCTGCCGAAACCGGACAGCCCGATCGGCGGCTCGAGCGGATCCAGCGGATCCAGCAGTGGGTCCTCTTTCCTCCCTCGCATCGAGATCGATCCGCAGCCCGAGACGATCCCCATCCCGGTTCCCGGTGGCGAGGCGCCGCCGCCGCAGCCGGCGCCGGATCCGGTCGCCCCGCCCGTCGAGCCCGGGGCGGCCGTCGCCCGCCTGGGCGCACCCGAGGTGGGCGAGGTTTCCCTGGTGTCGCAGTTGACCGGTCACGGCTCCGAGAACCGCACCGACTCGCGCTGGCAGGTCAACGGCACCGATCTCGGGATCTTCTGGGAATCGGCGCCCGGTGAGGTGGCCGTCGCGTTCGGCGACACCTTCGGCCACGAATGGGAGCCCCCGGGTGGTGCGGGCGGTGACTGGCGCAGCAACGTCCTCGCCTTCAGCACCGACACCGACCTGTCCGACGGCATGACCATCGATTCGATGGTCCAGGACAGCCCCTGCCACGCCGCCGAGATCCTCGATTCGCGGCACGTGCACAACTACGAGACCACCGTCATCCCCACGTCGGGATTCGCCATCGGTGACCGGCAGTACCTCAGCTACATGTCCGTGCGGCGGTGGAGCAAGATCCCCGGCATGTGGTACACGAACCTGGGCGGCATCGCCTGGTCCGACGACCACGGGCAGACGTGGACGAAGGACCAGCACGCCCGGTGGGACAACTTCTTCGGCGTCGGCCGGTTCCAGGTCGCGACGATGGTGCCGCAGGGCGATCACGTCTACATGTTCGGTACCCCCAACGGGCGCATCGGCACCGTCGGGCTCGCCCGGGTTCCCACCGCCGAGGTCCTGAACCCGACCGCGTACCAGTACTGGGTTTCCGGCGAATGGGTGCCTGCTGCAGAACATGTCGCGACGCCACTGTTCGCGGGCGTCGCGTCCGAACTGTCGGTGCGTTACGACGACGAGCACGACCGCTGGCAGATGAGCTACCTCGACCCGGTCGCGGGAAGCATCGTGCTGCGCCAGGCCACCGTCCCGCAGGGGGAGTGGTCCGACCCGTCCGTGTTGGTCCGCACCTCCGACTACCCGAAGGCCTACGGCGGATTCATCCACCCGTGGTCGAGCGGTGACGACCTGTACTTCACGATGTCGGAATGGGACAGCTACAACGTCTACCTCATGCGCGCCCACGTCGGCGGGTGACGGGAAGCGTCGTCACGCGGAGCGGTGAATGCCGATCTCGGTGGCTTTGACGACGAACCACACCTGAGCACCGGGTTCGAGGGCCAGGTCCGCGACCGCGGCGGCGGTGATCTCGGCGGCGAGACCGGTGCCGGCGGCACGGACCAGCACCGTGGCTCCGCGCGCCTCGAGGTCACCGACGGTGACCCGGAAACTGTTGCGGGGACTTCCGTGCGGTTCCTCGGCATACACCGCCACCGCGACGGGTGAGAACACCGCGACCGCGCGGTCGCCGGGCCGGCACCCCTCGTCGACGGTGCCGTGGACGGGACCGAACTCGGTGTCGAGACCGTCGGCTGCGACGGTGCCCGCGACCAGGTTGACACCGGCGATGCGCGCCGCGAACGCGCTCCGGGGTCGGGTGAGAACCTCACGCACCGAACCTGTTTCGACGACGCGGCCATCGTCGATCACCGCGACCCGGTCGGCCAGCGCCAGCACGTCGAGGGGGTCGTGGGTGACCACGAGTGCGGTGCGGTCCTGGTCGCGCAGGATGCGCCGCAACAACGAGCGGATCGCGGGGGCGGCGGTGACGTCGAGCGCCGACATCGGTTCGTCGAGCATCAGCAGGTGCGGCTGTGCAGCGAGTGCACGGGCGATCGCGACGCGCTGGGCCTGACCGCCCGACAACTCGCGCGGCCGGCGATACGCGAATTCCGTGGCATCGACGGCCTCGAGCCAGCGCATCGCCTCGCGGTGGGCCCGCCGCCGGCGCGTACCGGTGCTGCGCGGCGCGAAGGCCACGTTCGCGATCGCCGTGAGATGGGGGAACAGCAACGGTTCCTGCGCCAGCATGGCCACGGACCTGCGGTGCGGCGGCACGTCGACGCCGGCTTCGGTGTCGGTGAGGACGCGGTCGCCGAGGGTGATGCGCCCGGTGTCGGGGCACAACAACCCGGCGACCAGGTTCAGCAGCGTCGATTTCCCGGCACCGTTGGGTCCGAGAACCGCGAGTACACAACCGGATTCGACGTCGACGCTCAGATCGACGTCGCGCGCCGCGATCCGGGCCTCGAGGTGCAGGGCGCTCACAGTGCACCTGCGATGCGTCGTCCCCGCGCGGCGACCACGATCGCGACCGCGACGAGCACGAGCAGCAGCGAGAGGGCCACCGCCGCATCGGGATCGGTCTCGCGCTGCAGGTAGATCTCCAGCGGCAGGGTGCGGGTGACGCCCTGCAGGCTGCCCGCGAACGTGATGGTCGCACCGAACTCGCCGAGCGCGCGAGCGAACGCGAGGACCGCGCCGGACGCGAGGCCCGGGAGCACGAGTGGCAGGGTGACGCGCCGGAACACGGTGGTGGGTCGCGCACCCAGGGTCGCGGCGACGGCCTCGTAGCGACGGCCCGCGGTACGCAGGGCACCTTCGAGGCTCATTACGAGGAACGGGAGGGCGACGAACGTCTGGGCGAGCACGACGGCGGTGGTGGAGAACGCGATCCGGAGACCGAACGCCTCGAAGTACTCGCCGAGCAGCCCACGACGGCCGAACGTGTAGAGCAGGGCGATACCGCCGACGACCGGAGGCAGCACGAGCGGCAGCAACACCAGCGACCGCAGGACCGGAATGATCCGAAACGTGCTGCGCGCCAGGACCGCTGCCATCGGAACCCCGAACAGGACACACAGAACGGTGCTGGCGGTCGCGGTGCGCAGACTGAGCGCCAGCGCCTGCAGCGACGCCTCGGAGGTGACGAGTTCGGGGAACCGCGACCAGTCGACGGCCAGCACCATCGACACCAGCGGCAGGATCACGAACACGCCCCCGACGGCCGCCGGCAGGTAGATCCACCCCGGCAGGCCCGCCCGGCTTTCCGGCCTCGAGGTCACGGCGCTCCGAAACCGGCTTCCGCGAAGACCGTCCGCGCGTCGTCGCCGGTGACGAACTCGAGGAACTTCGACGCCAGCTGCGGATTCTGCGATTCCTCGAGCAGCGCGATCGGGTAGGTGTTCACGGTGTCGGCGGATTCCGGGAACGGCACCGCGGTGACCTTGTCGCCGGCGTTCGTGGCGTCGGTGACGTAGACGAGTCCGGCATCGGCCTGACCGGAGGTCACCTTGCCGAGCACGTCGGTCACCGACGATTCCTCGCTGACCGGTTGGATGTCGACCCCGGTCTGGGTTTCGATCCTGCTCGTCGCAGTGCCGCACGGTACCTGCGGTGCACACACGACGACCTTCAGGCCCGGGCGGGTCAGATCCGCGAACGACGTGATGCCCTGGGGGTTTCCGGGTTCGGTGACGATGGTGAGGGTGTTGGTCGCGAAGTTCACCGGGTCCCCCGAGACCACACCGGCTTCGACCGCCTTGTCCATGTTCGCGGTGTCGGCGGAGGCAAACACGTCGGCGGGTGCGCCCTGGGTGATCTGCGCGACGAGATCGGACGATCCCGCGAAGTTGAATTCGACGGTGCTGCCCGGGTGGGCGCTTTCGAACTGTGTGCCGAGTTGGGTGAATGTCGCCTTCAGCGAGGCCGCGGCGAACACCGTGATCGTCTCGGCGCTCTCCGGGGCGGACGCGGTCGTCTCCGACGCCGAGTCGTCACTCGTGCCGCAGGCAGCCAGTGTCAGAACTGTACCGACCAGGGCGGCAACGATTCTCGCGCGCATCACGACATCCCTCCGGGGGTTTCGACGATGACGGTGGTCGCCTTGACGACGGCCACCCCGATGCTGCCCGGTTCGAGGCCGAGTTCGTTCACCGCTTCGGTGCTCATGAGCGAGACGACGCGGTGCGGGCCGCACTGCATCTCGACCTGGGCCATGACCGTGTCCGCGACGACGCGGGTGACGATGCCGACGAACCGGTTGCGCGCCGAACTGCCGACGCCGAGCAGATCCGGGGCCGCGTCCGCCTGATGCCGCACGAATTCGGCCAGGACCTTGCCGTCGACGACCTTGCGCCCGGATTCGTCCCTGCTCGCCTCGAGCACACCCTGGTCGATCCAGCGGCGGACGGTGTCGTCGCTGACCCCGAGCAGCGCCGCGGCATCGCGGATCCGGAGGGCCGTCACCGTCGGCTCCGATCCGCACCTGACCGAAACACGAGCTCATTCATCCGCACATGCGTCACGGATCTGAGGATATACCCGCGGATGCGGCTACAGTGGATTCCGCTCAGTACACATCGCGGACGTAGCGCTTCTCGGAGGCCAGCTTGTCGACGAACGCGTCGGCGGCATCGGCGTCGAGACGGCCGTGGGTCTGCACGACCTCGCGCAGCGTCGCGTCCACGTCCTTGGCCATGCGGCTCGCGTCACCGCACACGTAGAAGTGCGCGCCGTCCTGCAGCCACTTCCACAACCGGGCACCGTGCTCCCGCATGCGGTCCTGCACGTACACCTTCTGCCGCTGATCGCGGGAGAAGGCCAGATCGAGGTTCGTCAGGAAACCGTCGGAGTGCATCGATTCGATCTCGTCGCGGTACAGGTAGTCGGTGTCCGAGCGCTGATCGCCGAAGAACAGCCAGTTCGCGCCGGTGTGCCCGAGTTCGCGCCGGTCGTGCAGGAACGCGCGGAACGGGGCGATGCCGGTTCCCGGCCCGACCATGATCATCGGGGTGTCCGAGGCGGAGGGCGGACGGAAATGCGGGCTGCGCTGCACGAAGATCGGGATGTCGACGCCCTTGCTGTGGTCGGCGAGGAAACTCGAGCACACACCGGCGCGTTCGTGCCCTTCGTATGCGTACCGCACCACCGAGACGGTCAACTGGACCTCGCGCGGATCGGTCTTGGGACTCGACGAGATCGAGTACATGCGCGGCTGCAGCCGGGTGAGGATGGGCATCCACTCCTCGATCGGGGCCTTGAAGGGGAACTCCGAGATCACGTCCATCGCCTGCTTGCCGTACAGCCACTGCTGCAGTTCGATCTTGTTGCCGGGACGGAGCAGCTTGCCCAGTTCCGCACTGTCACTCTGCTTCTGGACGAATCGCAGAAGGTCCTTCGTCACGCGGGTGATGTCGAGGAATCGGGTGGCGGCCTCGCGCAACGGGATCGTCGGCATGTCGCCGAGTTCGATCGGCGATTCCGGGTCGAGCGCGGTCACCTGAAGCCACTCGTCGACCGTGCCCGGGCCGTTCGTCGGCATCACGCCGAGGGCGTCACCGGCCTCGTATTCGAACGCCGGGTCGTAGAGTTCGAATCCGAACTGCCGCACGTCCTTCGACGATCCCGGACCGCTGAGCGGCACGTTGCGGGTCAGCCGGGTCACGAGCGGGGACTTGCGGGTGAACACGGGTTCGCGCACCGCGACCGGCGCGCCGCCCGAGATGCTTCCCGACGTCCCTGTTCCCCGGAACATCTCCTCGACGCCGTTGAGCCACGCGAAAGCGGCGTCCTGGTAGTCGGGTTCGCAGTCCACGCGCTCGGTCAGCCGGGTCGCGTCGAGTTCGGCGAGCCGCTCGTCGATCCGGCGACCGTGCCCGCAGAAGTCGTCGTAGTTGGAATCACCGAAAGCGAGCACCGCATAACGTGTTCCGGGAAGCTTCGGCGCGTCCTCCCGGCTCAGCGCCTTCCAGAACGCGCTTCCGTTGTCCGGCGCGTCGCCGTCGCCGAACGTGCTGGTGATGACGAGCAGATCCTCGATCTCTGCGAGCGAGGCGACGTCCATGTCGTTCATCCCCATCAGGGTCACGGCTCGGCCGGCCGCTCGGAGACGGTCCACGCACAGCTGCGCGAACTCCTCGGCGTTGCCCGTCTGCGAGGCCCAGGCGACGACGATCGCGGAGGACGAATCTTCCTCCAGCACCGTGGAATTCGAGTACCGCACCGCGACGGGAGCGTGCGAGAACAGGCCCGCGAGCAGCCCGTCGAGCCACACCCGCTTGGCGGCCGGGAACGGCGCGGACTCCGGCAGCACCGGCACCACCTCGGCCGGCGCGTTGCGCAGTCCGGCGAGCAGCCCGGCCAGATAGAGCTGCTCGTTGCCGTCGAAGACCGGCACGGCCTGTTCGTCGATTCCGAGGGCCGCGGCGAGACGATCCACGGCCGGCGCCGTCTGCACCTCGGGCTTCTCCGGTTCGGGAGCCGAGGCGACCTTCGTCAGCGACACCGCGCACACCTTGAACTCGGGTTGCTGCGAGGCCTGGTCGATCGCGTCGTTGGTCACCGCGTTGATCGCGAGGTATTCGCCGTAGATGTCGTTCCAGTGGAACGGCGCGAACACCGTACCGGGCAGCACCCGGTCGGTGACCACGGCGGGCAGCACGGCCCGGCCGCGACGCGACGCGATCTCCACCCGATCGCCGTCGACGATCGAATACTGCTGCGCATCAACGGGATTGATATCGACGAACGGATTCGGATTCAGCTTCTCGAGCTTGGCGACCTTCCCGGTCTTGGTCAAGGTGTGCCATTGGTGCTGCACACGCCCGGTGTTCAGGACGACGGGGTAGTCGTCGTCGGGCATCTCGGCGGGCAGCATGTGCGGGCGCGGGAAGAACACCGCCCGCCCGTTGTCGGTCGCGAACGCCAGGCGCGGCACCGAGCCGTCCTCCCGGACGACCAGCGATCGGCTGTTCCCGTCGTTGAGATAGCGGATGGGGTTGCGGTCGCTGTCGGCGTTCGGCGGGCAGGGCCACTGCACGGGCGTGTTGCGCAGCTGCTCGTAGGTGACGCCGCGCAGGTCGTACCCGGTGCGCGGATTCCAGAAGGCCTTGAGTTCCTCGAAGATCTCCTCGGCACTCGAGTACGTGAAAGCCTCGGCGTAACCCATCTCGCACGCGACCCGCGCGATGATCTCCCAGTCCGGCATGGCCTCGCCGACCGGATCGACGGCCTGCTGCAGGAGGGTCAGGTTCCGTTCCGAGTTCACCGCGACGTACTCGGATTCGGCCCACAGGGCACCGGGAAGCAGGATGTCGGCATACGCGTTGGTCTCGGTTTCGAGGAACACGTCCTGTGTGACGACCAGTTCGGCCTTCTCGAGACCCTCGAGAACGGTTTTCCGGTTCGCGACGCTGGCAACGGGATTGGTGCAGATGATCCAGCACGCCTTGATCTCGCCGGCCGCCATCTTCTCGAACATGTCCACGGTGCCGCCACCGACGGTGGTGCTCAGCGTGCCGCGCGGAACGTTCCAGACATCCTCGACGAACTCCCGATCGGCCTCTGCGAGCACGGTGCGCTGCCCCGGAAGACCCGGCCCCATGTAGCCCATCTCGCGCCCGCCCATGGCGTTCGGCTGGCCGGTCAGCGAGAACGGGCCGCTGCCGGTCCGGCAGATCGCGCCCGTCGCGAGGTGCAGGTTGCAGATGGCGTTGGTGTTCCAGGTGCCGTGAGTGCTCTGGTTCAGCCCCATGGTCCAGCAACTCATCCAGTTGCCGGCCTCTCCGATCCACTGCGCGGCGGTGCGCAGATCCGCCTCGGGGATCCCGGTGATCTGCGAGACCGTCGCGGGCGGGTAGTCGGCGAGGAACTCGGGCATCGCGTCCCAGCCGTCGGTGAACTCGGCGACGAACTGCTCGTCGACGTGCCCGTTCTCGACGATCAGGTGCAGCAACCCGTTGAGGAGAGCCAGGTCGGTGCCCGGCTTGATCTGCAGGAACAGATCCGCCTTCTCCGCGGTCGCACTGCGCCGCGGATCGACGACGATGAGCTTCGCGCCGGCCTTGACGCGGTCCATCATGCGCAGGAAGAGGATGGGATGGCAGTCGGCCATGTTCGAGCCGGTCACGAAGAACACGTCGGCGTGGTCGAAGTCCTCGTACGAACCGGGCGGACCGTCCGAGCCGAGGGACTGCTTGTAGCCGGTGCCGGCACTGGCCATGCACAGCCGCGAGTTCGATTCGATGCGGTTGGTGCCGATGAACCCCTTGGCGAGCTTGTTCGCCAGGTACTGCGCCTCGAGGGACATCTGGCCGGACACGTACAGCGACACCGCGTCGGGGCCGTGCGTGTCGACGATGCTCCGCAGACGCCGCGCGGTCTCGGTGATCGCCGCCGCGACCGGAACGGGCACGGGGTCGGCGCCGCGTTCGCCGCGGCGGTACGCGGTCTCGAGCCGGCCACCGGCGGCCAGCATCTCGGCGCTGGTGGCGCCCTTCGTGCACAGCCGGCCGAAGTTGGTGGGGTGGTCCTTGTCGCCGTATGCCTTCAGGACACGGCGTGTGCCCGTCACGGCGTCGGTCTCGACGTCGAGCACCATGCCGCAGCCGACACCGCAGTAGGAGCAGGCAGTCTTGACCGTCGTGATGTCGCCCCGCATTGCACCGCCCCTCGAGTGAACAGGCCGTCCGATTCCGGCCGCGTTCCATGCTGCTGATGCGGTGTTGCGGGGGCATTAACAGGGATGAGTCCCCCGTGACATCTGGCTCACGAAATCAGGGGAGACCGGGTGAGGTACCCGAAACAGTCCCGAACTGTCACGATTGTCCGGCTCGGCCGGAGTCGTAATTGTCCGGCTCGGCCGGAGTCGCGACCGCCCGGCTCAGCCGGCGGTCTGCTCCGCCCACCACCGCCGCAACTCGGCCTCCGCCTCGTCGGGCCCGAGCGGACCGCGGTCCAGGCGCAGTTCCTTGAGGTAGTTCCAGGCCTTGCCGACCTGCGGACCGGACCGAATCCCGAGGATCTCCATGATCGCGTTCCCGTCGAGGTCGGGACGGACTCTGGCCATGTCCTCCTTCTCCGCCAGCGCGACGATCCGCTTCTCGAGGTCGTCGTAGGTCGCCTGCAACGCGGCCGCGCGACGCTTGTTGCGTGTCGTGCAGTCCGCGCGCACCAGCTTGTGCAGCCGCGGCAGCAGATGCCCGGCGTCGTGCACGTACCGGCGCACCGCCGAGTCCGTCCACTGTCCCTTGCCGTAGCCGTGGAACCGCAGGTGCAGGTAGACGAGCTGCCCGACGTCCTCGACCATCTGCTTCGAATACTTCAGGGCCTTCATACGCTTGCGCACGAGCTTCGCGCCGACCACCTCGTGGTGGTGGAAGCTGACCCCGCCTCCCGGCTCGTTGCGCTTGGTGCCGGGCTTGCCGATGTCGTGGAGCAGCGCCGCCCAGCGCAGCACCGGGTCCGGGTCGCCGTCCTCGAGGTCGATGGCCTGCCGCAGCACCGTCAGCGAATGCCAGTAGACGTCCTTGTGCTGGTGGTGTTCGTCGATCTCGAGTTTCATCGCGGGGATCTCCGGAAGCACCCGGTCCGCGAGTCCGGTCTCCACCATGCACTCGATGCCGTCGACCGGGTAGTCGCCGAGAATCAGCTTGTCGAGTTCGGCCTGCACCCGCTCGGGGCTGATACGCAGGATCTCGTCGGCCATCTGCTCGATCGCCGTGTGCACCCGTTCGGTGAGGGTGAAGCCGAGTTGCGAGACGAACCGGGCCGCGCGCAGCATCCGCAGCGGATCGTCGTGGAACGAGTCCTGCGGCAACGCCGGCGTGTCCAGGACCCCGGCGAGCAGCGACTCCATTCCGCCGAGGGGGTCGACGAACTCCCCGACGCCGTCGGGTCCGATGCGCACCGCCATCGCGTTGACGGTGAAGTCCCGGCGGACGAGGTCGTCCTCGAGTCGCGTGCCGTACTCGACGATGGGATGCCGGGAGACGCGGTCGTACGCGTCGGTCCGGAACGTGGTGATCTCGATCTGCTCGACACCCTTGACGGCGCTGACCGTCCCGAAATCGATGCCGGTGTCCCACTGGTGATCGACGAATCCGTGGAGCAGTTCCTGGACCCGGGTGGGATGCGCATCGGTGGTGAAGTCGAGGTCGGTACCGAGGCGGCCGAGCAGGGCGTCGCGGACGCTGCCACCCACCAGGTACAGCTCGTGGCCGGCGGCGGCGAAACGCTCACCGAGCGGCGCCAGCACGTCGGACAGGGCACGCAGCGTGACATCGGCGCCGGCCAGCAACCGGGTGCGCCGATCGGCATCTGCGGAGGGAGAGTTCACGTCTTCGAACCTTACCGAGGCGGGCAAACGCGTGGTTCGGCCGGCAGCCACCTCACGCCAACTACTATCGACAAGGTGTCACCCGCCGAACGTGCCAACCGGAACCGCCGCAGCTCGCGGCGGCGTGGCGGCAGCGGCGGATCAGCCGTCCGCTCGGGGGCGAACCCCGCCAAATCCACGGCGAATCCTGCCAAACCCCAGTTGAGGACGGTGCGCGAGACGTCGGCCGGGGGACTGGTCGTCGACGGGCTCGGTGGCCCGCCCGAGCAGCTGTGCGCTGCGCTGATCGGCCGGACCGACCGGCGCGGCCGGCTGCTGTGGTCGCTGCCGAAGGGGCACATCGAGAAGGGCGAGACCGCCGAGGAAACGGCCATGCGCGAGGTCCACGAGGAGACGGGCATCCGCGGCAAGGTCCTCGCCGAGCTCGGCAGTATCGACTACTGGTTCGTCACCGAAGGCCGCCGCGTGCACAAGACCGTGCATCATTATCTGCTCCGCTACCTCGGTGGCGAACTGTCCGACGCGGACATCGAGGTCACCGAGGTCGCGTGGGTGCCCCTGACCGAGCTGCGGTCGCGGCTCGCCTATGCCGACGAACGCAAACTCGCCGACGTCGCGGATCAACTGATCGCCGAGATGACCTCCGCGTGGCGGCTCGGCACCGGCGGACCGGAGGCCCGTCTCGGATGACCCTGATGATGCACCGGGCCGGTGCTGCGGTGCTTGTCGTGCTCGCACTCGTGTTCGCGACGATCGGCGGCACCGTGATACTCGGGACGCTCGGCGGAGCGACCGCACGCGCCGATACCGAGTCCTCCCGATTCCTGGAACTGCTCATCGACGAAGTCACCCCGTCCGTCGTGACCGACGGCAGCGAACCGGTGGTGAAGGTGTCCGGGACCGTGCGCAACATCGGCGACCGGGACGTCTCGGACATCGCCGTGCGGTTACAACGCGCACCGATGGTCGCCGATACGACCGAACTGCGCACCTCCCTCACCCTCGACCAGAGCGGCTACGACACGGTCGGCGAATTCGAAGCGGTCGACGACCTGCTCGAACAGGGCGAGGAAGAACACTTCAGCCTGGAGATGCCGCTGCGCTCGGCGGCCGAACCGTCGCTCGGCATCGACACGCCCGGCGTGTATCCGCTGTTGGTGAACGTCAACGGCACCCCCGAGTACGGCGGGGAGGCGCGGCTCGACGACGCCCGGTTCCTGCTCCCGGTCCTCGCGGTGCCCGACGACGGCGAGGACCTTCCGCCGGTGTCACCGACGCAGGGCGATCCCGCCGTCGTGACGATGCTGTGGCCGCTGGCCGACGAGCCGCGGCTCGCGGCGGGGGTGGCGGGATCCGTCACCGACCCGGTGCGGTTGGTCGACGACGAACTGGCCACGTCCCTCGCGTCCGGCGGCCGCCTCGACGGTCTGCTGAGGGCCGCGGAATCGGTGGCCGGCGCCGACCAGGGCCGGCTCGGCGGGGCCCTGTGCCTGGCGATCGACCCGGACCTGCTGGTGACCGTGGCGAACATGACGCGGGGCTACCTCGTCGTCGACGACCCGGCCGATCCGCTGGGTGACGCGAGCGACGGCGCAGGCACCGAGGCGGCGATCGACTGGCTGGCCCGGCTGCGCGCCCTCGCATCGTCGACGTGCACCGTCGCGGTGCCGTTCGCCCAGGTCGATCCGGTCGCGCTGGCCGATGTCGCCGCGGCGTCGCCCGCGGGTGACACGCTCGCCGCGGCGGGGCTCACCGCGCCCGCCGACATCGTCGACAACATCCTCGGCGTCACGTCGATGCGGGGCGTCGTGTGGCCGGATTCCGGTGTCCTCACCGAGAAGGCCGGGCTGCTGCTGGCCCAGGACGGCCCGGTGACCACACTTCTCGCCGACAGCGGGGTCGACACCTCCTCGGCCACACCGTCCGTCACGCGCGTCTCGGGCGTGGACGGACTCACCGCCGCACTCTTCGACAGCTCGGCCGCCGCGGCGCTCGCCGCCGTCGGGGACCGCCCGTCGACGCCGTCCTTCGTGCCCGAGTCCGCGCGCTACGAACTCGGGGAGGATTCGGCGACCGCTCGCCTGCAGGACGCGCTGGGCGCTCTGGCGTGGCCGGCGCTGAACGGATCGGACGCGAACGGGTGGGAGGACGGCACGGCGAACCGTTCCGTGCTGTTCGCGCCGCCGCAGACGTGGACCCCGACCGAGGACGAGGCCACCGACATGCTGTCGCTGCTCGAGACCCTCATCCGGGCGGGGCTCGCGGTGCCGCGTCCGTTCGAGCAGGTCGTCGGGGCCGCGGCGGCGACCGTGAACGCCCCGGAGACCGTGCTGCTGTCGTATCCGGAGCAGGCGATCGTCGACGGTGCGTCGAACGTGGTGGTGGGGCACGCCGCCGAACAGGCCGGGCGACTCGACGCGCTGCAACTCGCGCTGGTCGAGGACCCGCAGGCCCAGCTCACCCCGCAGATGTTCATGGCTCCGCTGCGCGAGGACCTGCTGCGGTCGATGAGCCTGGCCGGTCGCCGGGGACCCGATCCGGGAGCGGCCGAACACGCCGCCTACACGCGGTCGAGGGCCGTCAGCGACGCAGTGGACGGGATGTTCGCGGGCGTGACGGTCCTCTCACCCGGCGGTGTCTACACGCTGACCTCGGAGCAGAGTCCCCTAGTCTTGGTCGCGCGCAACGATCTGCCCGTGGGCATCACCGTGCGGTTGCACGTGGACGCGCCCCCGGAGATGGAGATCACCGACATCGGGCCGACCCAGCTGCCGCCGCGCGGGAGCCGCACTCTCACGGTGCCCACGCAGATCAGCGACTCGCGGAAGCTCGGTGTGGAGTTCGCGCTCACCACCGAGTCCGGTTTGTCTCTCGGCACGCCGACGAGTGTGACGGTACGTTCCAATGCGTACGGCCAGATCCTCGCCATCGTCACCGGCTGTGCGGGGGCGCTCCTGCTGTTCCTTGCAGGGCGGCGACTCCTGCACCGGTTCCGCGGTGAACCGGATCCAGCCGACGAAGGGTACGAGAAGCGATGACCGGGAACCCGACCCGCGACGGTCGCGCGACGCCCATGCCCGGCGGCGCGTCGGCCGAGGCAGAGGCCGTGTCGACCCGAGCTGTCTCGACCGAGGCCGTGTCGGCCGATGTTGCGGATTCCGGCGCCGCCTCCGAGTCCGCCGTTTCCGAGTCACGGAAGACCTCCGGTCTGCTCGCCGCATCCGGCTCCATCGCGATCGCGACACTGATGAGCCGCATCACCGGGTTCTTCAAGCAGGTCCTGCTGCTGACTCTGCTCGGTGCGGGTGTCGCGAGTTCGTTCACGGTCGCGAACCAGATCCCGAACATGATCTCGGAGCTGGTGCTGGGCGCCGTGCTCACCTCGATCGTCGTGCCGGTGCTGGTCCGCGCGGAACGGGAGGACCCGGACGGCGGTGCGGCCTTCGTCCGTCGTCTGTTCACGATGTCGCTGACGGTCCTGGCCGTCGCCGCGTTGTTCGCGACCGCCTCGGCCTCGTTCCTGGTGACCCGGTTCTTCCTCGACGCGGACGGCGAGGTCTCGACCACGCTGACGACGGCACTGACCTATCTGCTGTTGCCGGCGATCCTGTTCTACGGCCTGTCCGCGCTGCTCACGGCGATCCTGAACACGCGGCAGGTGTTCAAACCGGGCGCCTGGGCGCCGGTGCTCAACAACCTCGTCGTGCTCGTGGTGCTGGTCCTGTACTTCGTGCTGCCCGGCGAGATCACGCTCGATCCGGTGCGGATGAGCGATCCGAAGCTGCTTCTGCTCGGCATCGGTGTCACGCTCGGTGTCGTCACCCAGGCACTGTCGCTGGTGCCGGCGCTGCGGCGCGAGAAGATCAGCCTGAAGCCGCTGTGGGGCCTGGACGACCGGCTGCGGCAGTTCGGCGGCATGGCCGCCGCGATCGTGCTGTACGTGCTGATCAGCCAGGCGGGAACGGTCTTCGCCACCCACATCTCCTCCGGTGCCGACGAGGCCGGTCCGGCGATCTACAACAACGCGTGGGCCCTGCTACAGCTGCCGTACGGCGTGCTCGGCGTGACGCTGCTGACCGCGATCATGCCGCGGCTCAGCCGCAACGCCGCCGACGACAACACCCCGGCCGTCGTCGACGACCTGTCCGTCGCGACGCGTCTGACGATGATCGCGCTGATCCCGATCGTCACGTTCTTCACGATCGCGGGACCTCAGATCGGCACCGCCCTGTACGGGTACGGCAGCTTCGGCTCCGTGAACGCCGACCTGCTCGGGCAGGCGGTGAGCTGGTCGGCGTTCACGCTGATCCCGTATTCGCTGGTCCTGATCCACCTGCGGGTGTTCTACGCGCGCCAGCAGGCGTGGACGCCGACGTGGATCATCCTGGGGATCACGGCCGTCAAGGTCGTCCTGTCGGCTCTCGCACCGGCCCTGGCGAGCGACAACGAGCACGTGGTGCTGCTGCTCGGTGTCGCCACCGGCATCGCGTTCACGGTCGGCGCGTGCATCGGCGGTTTCCTGCTGCATCGGACGCTCGGCAATCTGCAGATGTCGAACGTCGGCCGCACCGTCTGGAACGTGGTGATCGCGTCCGCCGCGGCCGCCGCGGCGATCCTGCTCGCGGACCGGTTGCTGCAGCTCGACGCGTTGAGCGAGCGTTTCGGCGGCATCGGATCGATCGTCCGGGTGGGCATCACCGGGGTGCTGATGATCCTCGTCGCGCTGACGGTGATGTGGGTGCTCAAGGTGCCCGAAGTGCTCGCGATCGTCGCCGCGGTCCGGCGCAAGGTCGAGGCGCTGCGCGGTCGCGGCGCCCCCGAGGTCGCCGAGGTCCCCGAGGCCGACCCGACCCGGGTGCTGCCGGCGAATCCCCCGGCCGCGCCCCGCCGCCGCTACCCGGAGAGCGACGCCGAGAAGACCGTCGTACTGCCGCGCCTCGATTACCTCTCGTACGGCGGTTCCCCGTACGACGCGATCACAGAAGTCATCCCTGTCATCCGGGACCGGCCTGGGGAACTCGATGCTCAGCAGCACCTCCCGTACCCTGGTCACCAGCAGGTTCGGCCCTCGCGGTACGGGTTGCAGCGGTTCCCGGGTCCGAGCGGTGCCCGTTTCCGCGCGCCAGGTGGACGAGTCGAAGAAGAAGGAGTCAGGGTGAGCGACGACCACGCTGCCGGCAAGTCCACGATCGATGCTGCCGTCCCCCCGGAGGCGAACGCTGCACCGGCGGACGAGTCCGCCGCGGCGAAGAACGCGCAGGCCACGCCGCCGGAGGGTGTCGCGAAGCCGAACCCGTCGACCGACCGGGTCCAGCCCCCCGCGCCGAAGAGCGCCGCCCGTCCGAAACGCGACCCCAACTACGACACCGGGGTCATCCCGATCGGGTCGCCGCAGCTTCCCCCGCTGCGGGTCTCCGGTTCGGCACCGCGGGCGCCGATGCGTGGACCCGAGCTCATTCCGGGTGCCTCGGTCGCCGGTGGCCGCTATCGACTGCTCGCCCCGCACGGCGGTGCCCGGGGGCTGCGGTTCTGGCAGGCCCAGGATGTCAAGCTCGACCGCGAGGTGGCGCTGACGTTCGTCGACGCCGAGCAGCAGTCCGCGAACGTCACGGGCCCCGACGGACCGCAGGCCATCCTGTCCCGCACGCTGCGTCTCGGCCGGATCAGCTCGCCGGGTCTGGCCCGCGTCCTCGACGTGGTCCGCGGCAGCTCGGGCGGCATCGTCGTCTCCGAGTGGACGCCGGGCCGGTCGCTGCGGGAGATGTCCGGGACCGAGCCGTCCCCGATCGGCGCGGCCCGTGCCGTGCGCGCGCTCGCCGCGGCCGCGGAGGCCGCCCACCGCGCCGGCAGCGCCCTGTCGATCGACCATCCCGACCGCATCCGCATCAGTGTCGCCGGCGACGCGGTCCTCGCGTTCCCCGCCACGTTCGCCGACTCCGACGCGGTGTCCGACGTGCGCGGCCTCGGCGCCGGCCTGTACGGGCTGATCACCGGCAGGTGGCCGCTGCCCGACGTGGCGGCGTCGGGAGCCCCCGCACCGGCGGGCGGAACCATCGGCGGCATGGCGCCGGCCGACCACGGTGCCGACGGCGCGCTCGTCGAACCGCGCGCGTTGCGGCCCGAGGTGCCCTTCGAGATCTCCGCGGTCGCGGTGCGGGCGCTCCAGAACGACGGCGGGATCCGGACCGCGGCGACCGTGCAGCACATCCTCGACCAGGCTTCGGTCGTCGACCAGAAGACGGACATGATCCCGGCGTTGCGACTGGGACAGCGGGCGGCCGCCGAGGCACACGCACTCTCCGATCCGGAAGCGCTCGCCGAGAAGAAGAAGCGCTCCGAGCGGATGCTCATGGCGCTCGTCGGACTGGGCATCACGACCGTGGTGCTGCTCGCGCTGATCGGCTGGTGGATCGCGAATCTCCTGGCCGGCGGCAGCTCCGACGAACCGCTCACGAGTCAGGAGTTCGGGCTCACTCCGACCGCGGAGACGCCCGCCCCCGAAGCGGCGGCACCGGCGGAGGAACCGGCCCCGGCCGGCCCGGTCTCGGCTACCTCGGTCGAGGTGTTCTCGCCGCAGGGCACTCCGGACTCGCCTGCGACGGCGTCCCTTGCCATCGACGGTGATCCCGGCACACAGTGGAGCACCGACGCGTACTTCGATCCGTTCCCGTCGCTCAAGAACGGCGTCGGCCTGATGTTCGGTCTCGCCGATCCGGTAGCGCTGCAATCGGTCTCGGTCACCACGGACGATCCGGGCACCGTCGTCGAAATCCGCAGTGCGCCTTCGGATCAGGCGTCGCTGGATCAGACGCAGGTGATCGGTTCGGCCACTCTGGGTTCCGGTACCACGGAAATCCCGATCAGCGCGGAGGGCAGGACGTCGAACGTGCTGCTGTGGATCACCGACCTCGCCACCAGCGGCGGCAGCAACAAGAGCACGATCGCCGAGGTCACCTTCACCGCAAGCGAATAACCGCTTCGCTCACCGCAGATTCCGCGGGCGGATCGGATACCATCCGCGCGTGCGAATTTTCGGGGGGATCGCAAAAATCGCCGTGTCCGATGCCGAGTTACTGGCAGCGCATGCGGCCGGGGACGACCAGGCGTTCGCAACACTGCTGCGCCGACACTACGACCATCTGTGGAAAGTCGCCCGGCGAACGAGTTATTCGCCGGAGGACGCGGCGGATGCACTGCAGGAGGCGCTGTTGTCGGCGCACCGCACCGCCTCGTCGTTCCGGGCGGACGCGGCGGTCCGGAGCTGGCTGCACACGATCGTCGTGAATGCGTGTCTCGATCGGATCCGCCGGAACCGGGCCCGGCCCACGGTTCCTCTCTATCTCGAGGACGGGGACGAACCGAGAACCGAACGCAACCACATCGCCGAGGTCGAGACCGCACTCGATGTGGAGGCCGCTCTCGAGGCTCTTCCCGACGATCAGCGGGTCGCGGTGGTCACGGTCGACATCGAGGGGTACTCGATTCGGGAGGCGGCCCGGCGCCTCGGTGTCCCGGAGGGCACCGTGAAGAGCCGCTGCGCACGCGGACGCTACAAATTGGCAGTACTTCTGGGCGATCTGCAGGACCCGGGGAACCGAACCTGAGTCCGGACCGTCTAATTGTCTCGAGAGGGCACCGAACCGCCGAGGAGGACTTCGCATGAACGAGGGCGAACTGCTGCGTCCGCCGTACCCTGCGGACCTGCTCGCCGACCTTCACGCAGGCGCGCTCGACGATGAGGTTGCCGAGCGTCTGTGGCCGCTGGTGCGCGAGGACTCCGACGCCATGGCCGTTCTCGACGCCCTCGACGCCGTGCAGGAGCGCCTGCGCGGGCTCGCGGATCCGGATGCGCCCGGCGAGCCGATGCCGGCCGAGGTGGCGATGCGACTCGACGACGCGGTCCTCGGTGCCGTCCGGGCCCACCGGCGCCGTCGTCGCATGTTCGCGGGTGCGGTGGTCGGTGCTGCCGCGGCCGTCGTCGCGGTGGTCGCGGTCGTGGTCGTCGGGGGAGTGGGTTTCCCGGGCCCGGATTCCTCGACCGAGGGACCGGTCACGCCGATCGCCGAGGGCCCGGACGACGCCGCGGCGCTCGAACCGGACACCCTGCGCAGCCTGGTCGGTTCCACCGATCTCGGGCCGCTGTCCGACGATCGCGCGCTCGCCGATTGCCTGGCCGCGAACGGCATCGACCCCGCGGGGCCGGTGCTCGGGTCCAGGACGATCGAGTACGGCGACCGGGACGCGGTCGTGCTGCTGGTGCCGGGCGAGGTCCCGCCGCAGCTCACCGCTGTGGTCGTCGGAACAGGTTGCGACGCAACACATCCCGAAACTCTGTACGTGACCTCGATCGGGTGAGGTCGGGGATCAGCGATCCGCCACGGGCAGCAGCAGTTCCAGGATCCGGGCCCGCAGCGCGGGCGTATCGTCCTCCGCGGCGATGAGGCTGCTGAACAACGCGGAGCCCGCGGCCATCACGAGAACGGCGAGCGCATCGAGCGGGTCCCGGTCGGTACCGTCGGAGAACAACGCGGTGCTCGGGCCACTGAAGGTGCGCCACAACGTATTCCGCAGATCTTCGTGGTCGCGGAGTGCGGTGAGCAGTCCGGGGAGCGCGGCCCGCACGTCCGGGCGGGAGAACAGTTCGGCGCTGCCGGTGACCACCCATTCGATCCATCCGCGCCGATCGATGCCGTCGTACGGTTCGAGATCCGGCGCGGAACCGAGCAGTGCGTCGAGCACGAGATGTTCCTTGCTCGACCAGCGGCGGGTCAGGGCGGCGCGGCCGACGCCGGCGCGGGCGGCGATGCCCCGCATGCTCAGACGTTCCCAGCCGACCTCGACCAGCATTTCTCGGGTCACGGCCAGTACTTCGGCGTCGATTCGGGGTTCGCGGGGGCGTCCGGGTGCGGCCAGCGACATACAGGTTGTATCTTTCCGTATGCGATGTGATCCAGACCATCGCGCAGGGCTATAGTTGAACGGCAATTACGATACCACTGGCATCGAAAGTAGGGCCATGTCTCCGTCGCGACCCCAAGTGTTCGAACCGGCTCGACTCGGACCACTCACGCTCCGCAACCGCATCGTCAAAGCGGCCACCTTCGAAGGGGTCATGCCGCTCGGCGCGATCACCGACGAACTCGTCGAATTCCACGCCGAGGTGGCTCGCGGTGGCACGGCGCTGACCACCGTCGCCTACTGCTCGGTCTCCCCGGGAGGTCGCGTCCATCGCGACACCGTCGTCCTCGACCGCGAAAGCATCCCCGGACTGCGCCGCCTCACCGACGCCGTGCACGCCGAAGGTGGCCTCGCCTCCGCCCAGGTCGGCCACGCGGGTCTCGTCGCCAACCAGATCTCCAACGGCACCAAATCGCTCGCCCCGTCCACCCGCATCAGCGCGCCCGGAATGGGCCTGGTCCGCGGGGCCTCCCTCGAACAGCTCGACCGTGTCGTCGAGGACTACGAGAACGCCGCCCGCAACGCCGTCGAGGCCGGCTTCGACGCCGTCGAAGTGCACCTCGGGCACAACTATCTGCTCAGCTCGTTCATGAGCCCCAACCTCAACAAGCGCACCGACCGTTACGGGGGATCCCTCGAGAAGCGCAGCGCGTACCCGCGCCGCGTGCTCGAAGCCGTGCGCAAGGCCGTCGGGGACAAGGTCGCGGTCATCGCGAAGTTCAACATGACCGACGGCGTCCCCCAGGGCCTGTGGCTCGACGAGTCGCTGCCCATCGCCAAGATGATCGAAGCCGACGGCCACATCGACGCGATGGAACTGACCGGCGGCAGCTCGCTGCTCAACGGCATGTACTTCTTCCGCGGCGAGGTCCCGCTGAAGGAGTTCGTGGCCTCGCAGCCGAAGATCGTGGGCTGGGGTCTCAAGTTCTACGGTCCCAAGATCTTCCCGACCTACCCCTTCGAGGAAGGCTTCTTCCTGAAGGAAGCGCGCCAGTTCCGCTCCGAACTGAAACTGCCGATCATCCTGCTCGGCGGCATCAACCGGCTCGACACCATCGAGAACGCCCTCGAGGAGGGATTCGACTTCGTCGCGATGGGCCGGGCACTGCTGCGCGACCCCGACGTCGTCAACAAGTTCCGGGACAAGAAGGCCGACGAAGGTCTGTGCATCCACTGCAACAAGTGCATGCCGACCATCTACTCCGGCACCCACTGCGTGATCCGCGAAGCGCTCCGCGAGGCACCCCAGACGGTCTGATCCGCTCCCGCGACACCGCTGCCACCGCCCGCCTGCGGACGGTGGCAGCGGTGTCACTGCACGGTGGCAGCGGTGTCTCTGCACAGTGGGGGAGGGGAGTGGTTCCGCCCCGGCAGCGGACGACGAACGGGCCCGAACGGACAGAGTGTGGTGTGACGCACGGCGCGGGCGGAACAACACCCTTTACCCTGGTGTTGTTTCTTTCGTTGCTGCACACCGACGCGCATCGCACCACCAGTCACAGACGAACCGGAAGGCCCGAATGACCACTCCGCCCACGATTCACGACCTCATCATCGTCGGTTCGGGACCGGCCGGATATACGGCCGCGGTGTACGCAGCCCGCGCCGAACTCGCGCCCCTCGTCTTCGAAGGCACCCAGTTCGGTGGCTCCCTCATGACCACGACCGAGGTCGAGAACTTCCCCGGTTTCAAGGACGGCATCATGGGCCCCGAGCTCATGGAGCAGATGCGTGAGCAGGCGCTGCGCTTCGGCGCCGACATCCGCACCGAGGACGTCGACGAACTGGACGTCACGGGTCCGATCAAGACGGTCGTCGCGAACGGTGAGACCTACCAGGCCCGCGCGATCATCCTGGCGATGGGCGCGGAGCCGCGCTACCTCGGCGTCCCGGGCGAGGAGCGGCTGCTCGGCCGCGGCGTCAGTGCGTGCGCAACCTGCGACGGCTTCTTCTTCCGCGACCAGGACATCGCCGTGGTCGGCGGCGGGGACTCCGCCATGGAGGAGGCCACCTTCCTCACCCGCTTCGCGCGCAGCGTCACGCTGATCCACCGCCGCGACGAGTTCCGCGCATCGAAGATCATGCTCGAGCGTGCCCGCGCCAACGAGAAGATCCGCTTCGTCACCAACGCGCAGGTCGTCGAGGTGCAGGGAGAGAACAGCGTCACCAACCTCGTCCTCGAGGACACCGTGACCGGCGAGCGCAGCGACCTGGCCGTCACGGGCCTGTTCGTCGCGGTCGGACACGACCCGCGCAGCTCCCTCGTCGCCGGTCAGGTCGACCGCGACGCCGCCGGCTACGTGCTCGTGCAGTCGCCGACCACGGCCACGTCCGTCCCGGGCGTGTTCGCCGCCGGCGACCTGGTCGACCGCACCTACCGGCAGGCCATCACCGCGGCCGGCACCGGCTGCTCCGCGTCCATCGACGCCGAGCGCTGGCTCGCCGAGCATGCGGCCGCCGACCTGTCCGCAGCCTCGGCAGAGGCCTGAGCGACAGCCTCGGCAGAGGCCTGAGCGACAGCCTCGGCAGAGGCCTGACACCCCCGCTTCGCCCATCCGAATTTCTAGGAGACATCGTGGCCAACACCATCACCATCACCGATTCCTCGTTCGTCGAGGACGTTCTGCAGTCCGAGAAGCCGGTCCTCGTCGATTTCTGGGCCACCTGGTGCGGCCCGTGCAAGATGGTCGCCCCGGTCCTCGAGGAGATCGCCGGTGAGCACAGCGACAAGCTGACCGTCGCGAAGCTCGACATCGACGCGAACCCCACCTCGGCCCAGGACTACAAGGTGATGTCGATTCCCACGATGATCCTGTTCTCGGGTGGCAAGCCGGTGAAGACGATCGTCGGCGCCAAGGGCAAGGCTGCGCTTCTGCGCGACCTGGGTGACGTTCTGTAGTAGCGTCCCACCGATCGACGCCCGGCGAAGGACACGACACCTTCGCCACGGATGCGCCCGGATTTCTCCTGTTCCGGGCGCATCTGCGACAATCGAGCGATGCGGCCTGCCCTGCGGGCACCATCAGGTCAGCACGGAAAGGCCCGAGACATGCACCGACTGCGTCACGGCGACCACGGCCCCGCTGTCGCCGAGATCCGCAGCACTCTTGCCGGTTTGGGCTTCCTCCACGACGCCACCGCTTCGCGGGACTGGGTCGGCTCCGACGTCGTCTTCGACCGTGAACTCGACGGTGCCGTGCGCGCCTTCCAGCAGCAGCGGGGGCTGCTCGTCGACGGGATTGTCGGCCCCGCGACCTACCGGTCGCTGAAGGAGGCGTCGTACCGGCTCGGCGCCCGCACACTGATCTACCAACTGTCGGCTCCGCTGTACGGGGACGACGTCGCCGCGCTGCAGACCCGCCTGCAGGACCTCGGGTTCTACGTGGACCGGGTGGACGGCTACTTCGGGCCCCGCACCCACGAAGCGCTCAGTTCCTTCCAGCGGGAGATCGGCCTCGCCTCGGACGGCATCTGTGGTCCGGAGACACTGCGCGCGCTGGAACTGCTCGGCACCCGCGTCTCCGGTGGTTCACCGCACGCGATCAGCGAAGAGGAAATCGTCCGCCGCTCCGGCCCACAACTCAGCGGCAAGCGGATCGTGATCGATCCCGGTCTCGGCGGCAAGGATCACGGCGTGATCGTGCGCAGCCGCCACGGTGTGATCTCCGAGGCGGACATCCTGTGGGACCTCGCCCGCCGGCTGGAAGGGCGGATGGCCGCCACCGGCATGGAGACGTTCCTGTCGCGGCCGTACCACGCGAACCCGACGGACATCGAACGCGCCGGCACCTCGAATGCGTTCGGCGCGGACCTGATGATCTCGCTGCGGTGCGATTCGAGCCCCAACCCGGCGGCGCGCGGCATCGCCAGCTTCCATTACGGCAACGCGCACGGCTCGGAGTCGATGATCGGTCAGGTCCTCACCGGCTACATCCAGCGTGAGATCGTCGCCCGCACCTCGCTGCAGGACTGCCGCAGCCACGGCCGCACGTGGGACCTGCTGCGACTGACCAACATGCCCACGGTGCAGATCGACCTCGGTTACCTCACCAGCCCGCAGGACGCGGCGCTGCTTTCGGATCCGCGATCGCGCGACGTCATCGCCGAGGCGATCCTCATCGCCGTCAAGCGTCTGTATCTGCTCGGACAGGACGACCAGCCGACGGGCACCTACACGTTCGCCGAGTTGCTCGCCGAGGAATTGTCGATCACCGAGACCCGCTGAGCGCGGTCCACCCCGAACACGAAACACCCCGCCGGCCTCGGGCCGGCGGGGTGTTTGTTTCACGTGAAACAGTGCGTTCGCGTCAGCGCGCTCCGACCGGGGTGCGGGACCCGTCGAGTTCCGCGATGGTGATCGACGCGGCCTCGATCAGCCGGTCGAGCGCGGCCTCGACCTCTTCCTTCCACCCGTGATCCCGATTCAGTTCGAGGCGAAGCCGGGGGAAGCGCGGGTGCGGGGCAACCACCTCGAAGCCCATGTCCTCCAGAAAATCGGCGGGGATCATGCACTCGAGGGGGGAGCAGTCGAGTGCCGCCGTCGCCGTCGGCACCCCGCTGTTCTGCTCGGCATCCTCGGTGGCCCGGATCCCGAACGCTTCCAGGGCGCGCACATTGCGCCGGACCAGATCGTCGACGACCGCGCGGATCAGTTGACTGCCCAGATCCAGGTCGTCGGCGTACGGCTCGATCCGCATGCTCGTCAGCAGGATCGCGTCGGCGCTGACCGGCGAGGTCGGGAACAGCTGCGCGCGCGGAACCATGTTGGGCGGAGCATAGAACGCGCAGCCGGCCGGCTTGTCGTCGACCGTCGCGAGCTGCGCGCACGAACCCCACTGCAGCATGACCATCGACAGCCACGCTTCCTTTTCGAACTCCGGATCGCAGAAATCGCGCGCACCGCGGACCGCCCCCGGATCCATCTCCCAGAACACACAGCGCCGCGCGTGCGCCGGCAACTGGTCGATTCCACTCAGCGTGAGTGATGTGACTCGAGTCGACACCGGTCTACTTCGCCTCCACGTCCGTATTCTCGACTGTCGTCCTGCATGGGCGGCCCGTCAAGAAGGATCGACCTGGGACTCCATCATCGTCACGATGCGCTGCAGATCGTCGACCGATCCGAACTCGACGACGATCTTGCCTTTGCGCTTGCCGAGGCTCACGGTGACGCGGGTGTCGAAGGAGTTCGACAGCCGCTCCGCGACATCCTGCAGACCGGGCATCTGGATCGGCTTGCGACGCTGCGGCGCGGCGGTGGGACCGTCACCACGGTTCGCGAGCATCACCGCCTCCTCGGTGGCACGCACCGACATGCCCTCCGCGACGATGCGGGCCGCCAGGGCCTCCTGAGCGTCGGCACCGGCCTCCAGAGACAACAGCGCCCGCGCGTGCCCGGCGGACAGGACTCCGGCGGCGACCCGGCGCTGCACCGCGACCGGAAGCTTGAGGAGACGGATCATGTTGGTCACGACGGGCCGCGACCGTCCGATGCGCGACGCCAGTTCCTCGTGGGTCACCTCGAACTCTTCGAGCAGCTGCTGATACGCGGCGGCTTCCTCGAGCGGGTTGAGCTGGACGCGGTGGATGTTCTCGAGAAGAGCGTCGCGCAGCAGCGCGTCGTCGTCGGTGTCGCGGACGATGGCCGGGACCGTTTCCAGGCCGACCTCCTGGCAGGCCCGCCAGCGGCGCTCGCCCATGACGAGCTGGAAGCGGTCGCCCTCCGTGCGGCGGACCACGATGGGCTGCATGAGCCCGAATTCGCGGATCGAGTGGACCAGCTCGGCGAGGGCCTCCTCGTCGAACACCTGACGCGGCTGCTTCGGGTTGGCCTCGATCCGGTCGATCGGCACCTCGACGTACACCGCTCCGGTGGGGGAGGGGAGGGGCTGCTCCGTCGAAGCAGTCGCCGGGGACGCAGCGTGTGTGGTTCCGTCGCCGATGATCACGTCGGCGGCGGCGGATCCGAGGCCGCTCGACGGGATCGTCATGCCGGACACACCGCTCGCCTTACGCGCCGCGGCGGTCTTGCCTGTGGTGTTGTTCTTGCTCGGCGCGTTCCCGGCGGGAGCCGGCGCAGAGGGAGCGGGTGCCGTCGGTGCCGTCGCGGTCCCGGCAGGAGCCGGCGCGGGTACCGGGGGTGCTTCGACCGGCCCGGTCGGGATGAGCGCCGCCAGACCCCGTCCGAGACCTCCCTTGCGTGTCGCGCTCATTCGTTCCCCTGATTCTTGTCGTGACCTCGCGCCGCCAGTTCGCGCCCGGCGTCGAGATAGCTCATCGCACCGCGCGAACCTGGATCGTAGTCGAGCACGGTCATTCCGTACCCGGGAGCTTCGGAAACCTTCACGCTGCGGGGAATGACGGACCTCAGGACCGCGTCCCCGAAGTGGGCTCGCACCTCGGCCGCGACCTGATCCGCGAGCTTGGTGCGACCGTCGTACATGGTCAGCAGCACGGTCGAGACGTGCAGTTCCGGGTTGAGATGCGACTGGACGAGTTCGATGTTGCGCAGCAACTGACCGACGCCCTCGAGGGCGTAGTACTCGCACTGGATGGGGATGAGCACTTCCTTCGCCGCGACGAGCGCGTTGACGGTCAGCAGACCCAGCGACGGCGGGCAGTCGATGATGATGTAGTCGTAGTCGCGATCACCGAGAGCAGCGGCGGTCAGCGCGTTCTTCAGCCGGTTCTCGCGGGCGACCATCGACACCAGTTCGATCTCCGCACCGGCCAGATCGATGGTCGCGGGAATGCAGAACAGCCTCTCGCTGTGCGGGCTCTGCTGGACCGCCTCGGACGCCTTCACCTCACCGAGCAGCACCTCGTAGCTCGACGCGACCCCCGAGTAGTGGGGGACACCGAGCGCGGTGCTGGCGTTGCCCTGCGGATCGAGATCGACGACGAGCACCGTCAGCCCCTGGACCGCGAGCGCGGCGGCAAGGTTCACGGTCGACGTGGTCTTGCCGACGCCGCCCTTCTGATTCGCGACGGTGAAGATCCGTCGTTCGGTCGGCTTCGGCAGAGAGTCTGCGGCGCTCGGGTGGAGGACCTGGCTCGCGCGATGGGCTGCGGCCCCGATCGGAGTGTCCGCCGCGGAGATTCCGTCGAACGGCACCGGGAAGAATTCGTCGTCGATAGCTTCGGTTTCACGTGAAACAGCAGACTCGGATCCACCCGACATTGAACGCTCCTTTATCGTCGACCCGCACCCGGGACGGTCGGCGTTGACGTGGTTGAGGCGCGAGATTGCACATCTCGATGCGACGCCCGAGGTCCGTCGAACCACCGCCGTCGCATTGGTCCCCTCTTTTCGTTCAGTATTCCATCCCGCATTCTAGGGCCACACGGTGACACTGCCGACTTTTCTGTTTCACGTGAAACATGGCGGGGCCGCGCCCGTGTTTCACGTGAAACACGACACTCCGAGAGCTGTCGCCGAGGTGCCCGTCACCGCTCCACCGCGGGCGGATAGGACGATCCATCGAAAGCCTCTTTGCAGGAACAACTTTCGACAGATATCTAGCCAAATCTATTGGCTTTCAAAGATTTCGGTATACAAACATGGCGATCCGGAGTTGCAGCACCCGAAAGTGGCGTCACAGTGACGAAATGAAATCGACCTCCCGGTACCACCGCGCACGCGACCGTTTTCGCCTCATTCGGCGTTCCGAAGTCGTCCCGAAAGATCTCGAGAGAATTACTCGAGCTCGAGATGCTCGAGGGACTCGAGGTTTTCTCGTATGTGTCGAACCTCGAGTTCGGTAGCAACACGAACCACAGGAATTCGGTGGCACGAAAAGACCCCTCCGCCACCCGGTGGGGTAGGGGAGGGGTCGATGTTTCACGTGGAACGTGCGCGTCTATTTCTTCTTGCGCCGCCGCGGCTGGCGTGCCATCCGTTCGGCCTTCACCACGATGGTGGGTGTCTCCAGCAATCCGACGCCACACTCGAGCACCTCGAGATGGCCGGCACCGAGTCGTTCGAGTTCGTCCCGGTCGCGTTCGATTTCCTCGGCAGCGGAGCTTCCCTTGAGGGCGAGCATCCGGCCACCCACCCGAATCAGGGGCAGCGACCACTTGGCAAGCTTCGCGAGGGGGGCAACCGCACGGGACGTGACGACGTCCGCGCCACCCGCCTCCTGCAGAACCCCGGGCTGTTCGGCGCGCCCGCGCACGACCAGAACGTTCTCGAGTCCGTGTGTTTCGACGAACTCCGCGAGGTAGACGGAGCGACGCAGCAGCGGTTCCACGAGCGTGATGTGCAGATCCGGACGCGCGATTGCAAGCGGAATGCCGGGGAGTCCGGCACCGCTGCCGACATCGACGACGCTCTCGTCCTTCTCGATGAGCTCACCGAGCACCGCGCAGTTGAGCAGGTGCCGGTCCCACAACCGCGGGACTTCACGGGGTCCGATGAGACCCCGTTCGACGCCGTCGGTCGACAAGGACCGGTGGTATTCCTGGGCGAGAGCGAACCGCTCGCCGAATACCTGATGCGCGACCTCGAGGACGCGTTCCTCGTCATGTTCCACGTGAAACATCCTCTCCCTACCGCCCATTGCCCCGGAACACCGGGGTCACACACGAACGGAGGGGCCCGACGTGACCGTCGGTGCCCCTCCGCTGTCGATTCTCACCGAATGCCTGTGGCGCTCAGTCCTTGATGACGACGACGCGACGCTGCGGCTCGGCGCCTTCGCTCTCGCTGGACACACCGGGGATCTTGGCCACGGCGTCGTGCACGATCTTGCGTTCGAACGGTGTCATCGGTGCGAGCGACTCGCGCTCACCGGTCTCGAGGACGCGCTTCGCGGCGGCCGTGCCGAGCTCGGTCAGCTCCGCACGCTTGCCCGCACGCCAACCGGCGATGTCGAGCATCAGCTTGCTGCGTTCACCGGTGGCCTGCTGCACCGCCAGCCGGGTCAGTTCCTGCAGCGCGTCGAGCACCTCGCCCTGCCGGCCGACGAGCTTCGTCAGGTCGGCGCCGCCGTCGATGCTCACGACCGCGCGATCGCCCTCGACATCGAGGTCGATGTCACCGTCGAAGTCGAGCACGTCGAGAAGCTGTTCGAGGTAGTCGCCGGCGATTTCGCCTTCCTCGACCAGGTAGTCGTCGTCCTCGGTGTCGAGGTCCGCGTCGAGCTTCGCGGAATCGGCCGTCACGTCGATGTCCTCCTGTGCCTTGTCCAGGTCACTGGCCATGGTTCGCCCTCTTCTACTTCGGTCAGCGCCGCTTGCGCTTGGAGTTCTTGGAGCCGCCCTGCTTCTTCGCCGTCGTGGACCCGGATCCGCCCGCGGGCTTCTCCGGTTCGTCGCTCACAGGCTTCTCGAGAGACAGTTCGTTCTCGTCGCTTCCAGGATTGTCGGCGATGGCGGGGTTCGCGCCCTTCTTCTTCGCACGATCCGGCCGAGCGCCCGGCTTCGGCGCGTTCTCGTTGCGACGCGCGACCACAGCCGCCTTCTTCTCGGCTTCCTCCTGGTCGATCTTGCGGAAGACGAGGTGCTGCTGGCAGTAGGTCCAGATGTTGTTGCTCACCCAGTAGATGAGGATGGCGATCGGCAGGAACGGGCCACCGACGAGCACACCGAGCGGGAAGACGTACAGCGCCAGCTTGTTCATGATCGCGGCCTGCGGGTTCGCAGCGGCCTGGGCGCTCTGCCGCGCAACCGACGCGCGGGAGTTGAAATGCGTGGCGATACCGGCGATGACCATGAGCGGAATCGCGACCGCGGCGATCTGCCAACGGGTGGGGATACCACCGAACGGTGCGAATGCTTCGAGCGAGGCCATCGGCTGGGTGATCCACGCCGAGATGGGGGCGCCGAACAGGCGGGCGCTCAGGAAGGACTGCACGTCCTCCGGGCTGAACGCGTAGTTACCGATCTGCGCATTGGTTACCGGGTCCAGACCGAGCTGTCCCATGCCGGTGCCCGTGCGGTTGAACGACCGCAGCACGTGGAACAGGCCGATGAACACCGGCACCTGCAGCAGAACCGGCAGGCAGCCCATCAGCGGGTTGAAGCCGTGCTCCTTCTGGAGCTTCTGCATCTCGAGCGCCTGCCGCTGGCGATCGTTGGCGTACTTCTTCTGCAGCGCCTTGATCTGCGGTTGCAGTTCCTGCATCTGCCGCGTCGTGCGGACCTGCTTGACGAACGGCTTGTACAGGATCGCCCGCAGCGTGAACACGAGGAACGCCACGGACAGCGCCCATGCGACACCGCTGTCCGGACCGAGGAAGGGGATGGCACCGAAAACTTTGTGCCAGACCCACAGGATCCAGGACACGGGATAGTAGATGAAGTCGAGCACGGCTCTGTGTACTCCTCTGGTCGTCCATGATCGCCACCCACGGCGTCGGTCTCAGGTCTACGCTCGCCCGTCCAGAACTCGGCCGGGGGAGCGGGGCCGACGTTCGGGCACCGGATCCCACCCACCAGGGTGCCAGGGCGCACACTTGAGCAGTCGCACGATCGCCAGACAAGATCCGACGACGACCCCTCGCGTGCGCAACGCCTCGACGGCGTATTCGCTGCACGTGGGAGTGAATCTGCAGGTCGGCATCCGTGTCGGCGACACGTACGTGCGGTACAGCTCGATGCAGAAGATCAGTGCCCGGGCCGGCGCCGAGCGGATCTTCGACCAGGCGGCAGTCATGCCGACTGCCCCGAGTCCGCGAACAGGCCGAGCTTGGTGAGACCGGAGCGAACCTGACGCTCGAGATCGCGGGAGGTCGCGGTGGCCGCACCGGGCAGAGCACGAAGGACGATGTCGGCGTCGGACGGAACGTCGTTGACGATGCCGGCACAGATATGACGAAGCCGGCGGGCGACTCGATGTCGAATCACCGCCGGCCCGACAGCCTTGCTCACGACCAGCCCGAAACGCGGGCCGTCGCTGTTCACCACGAACTCGGACCGATCCCTCTCGATCGCATGTACGACGAGATCGCGCCGACCTTGCCGGCGCCCGTGGCGGACTGTCTCGGAGAAGTCCGCGCGACGGCGCAGGCGGTGCGGCTCAGGCAGCACCCCGAGCTCCCGTTACCGGGATCAGGCGGTGAGGGAGGCGCGGCCCTTGCGGCGACGCGCCGACACGATCGCGCGACCCGCACGGGTGCGCATCCGGAGACGGAAGCCGTGAACGCGCGCGCGGCGGCGATTGTTCGGCTGGAACGTCCGCTTGCCCTTGGCCACGGTCGACACTCCTCGAAGTTCTGTGACGCCCGCAGGCGTCAGCGGTCTAACATTTTCGGAAATCGCATGACCCGTACCGAACGCGGCTGTGCAGCGACGCAGCACGGATCCGTCACTGCCGTATGAGTGACTGTTCGAGGCTACTCGGAGCGGGGTGCGAAATCAAACCGCGCCACCTCGGCGGACGCAACCCGACACGCCGCCTGCCTGCGGTTCCCCATGTCACGCAATGCATGTGACGACGGTCACCTGCGGTGTAGGCTCCCCTCATGGCTTCGCAGGGGACGAAGGTTCACGCGCACCACCGACTGTTGTCGCTGCCGGGTCACCGGCGATGTGTGCTGCCGTGCCACCGGCGATGTGCCCGCCCGCCGGTTTCGTGCCTCACTCGAGAACGACCCTGACCGAAGCGGTAAGCCGCGGTCCCACGGGGTGCATCGACAGGGGTGCCTCGACCCCGCCGCCGATCGGGCGTCCCCCGGACCCGCCGGTTCACTCGAACAGATCGTTCACCAGCGCCCTGCGACCTCCGCGACCCGCAGCAGGGCGTGACACGATGCTTGTCCACACCTGTGGATAATTGTGTGGAAACTCGAACCCAGGAACTGTGGAGGACAGCTACGTGACCGACGAGCCGAACGCGCTGGCCGATGTGTGGTCGGACGTCGTCGCCGAACTCACCGCCGACGGCGGTGCGCTGACCAAAGGCCAGAAAGCATGGCTTGCGCTGGTCAAACCGCTGACCCTCGCACAGGGATTCGCTCTGCTCTCGGTCCCGTCGTCGTTCGCGCAGGAGGCCATCGAGCGGGATCTGCGCGAGCCGATCCTGCGCTCGCTCAACCGTAATCTGGGCCATCGTGTGGAAGGCCTCGGAGTGCGGATCGAAGCGACCGAGGAGACCGGCGACCCCGGCGAGGACCCGTACGCGGTCCCGCGCGACACCCTGCCCCTGGAGGGGCTGCCGCTCGATGCCCGGCCGGCCGAGCCCCGCACCCGCAAGCCCAGCCCACGCGACATGGCTCAGCCCTTCCGGCACTGTCGTCTGTCGTCCCTCGACCACGAGGTGCTCGAGGTGGAGGCCGGCGAACTCGAGGAGGTCGACGACGATCGGGAGGCCATCACCGCCGTCCGCGAGTCGTGGCCGTCGTATTTCACCCAGCCGCCCGCCCCGAGCGCACCGACGCCGTCGGGCGGTAGCAGCAGCCTCAACGCCAAGTACACCTTCGACACGTTCGTCATCGGCGCGTCGAACCGGTTCGCCCACGCCGCGGCGGTCGCGATCGCGGAGGCACCCGCCCGCGCCTACAACCCCCTGTTCATCTGGGGTGCGTCGGGCCTGGGGAAGACCCACCTGCTGCACGCCGCCGGCCACTACGCGCAGCGGCTGTTCCCGGGCATGCGGGTCAAGTACGTCTCCACCGAAGAGTTCACGAACGACTTCATCAACAGCCTTCGTGACGACCGCAAGGTGGCATTCAAGAAGCGCTACCGCGAGACCGACATTCTGCTGGTCGACGACATCCAGTTCATCGAGGGCAAGGAAGGTATCCAGGAGGAGTTCTTCCACACCTTCAACACCCTCCACAACGCGAACAAGCAGATCGTCGTGTCCTCGGACCGTCCGCCGAAGCAGCTCGCGACCCTCGAGGAGCGGCTGCGCACGCGGTTCGAATGGGGCCTGATCACCGACGTGCAGCCGCCGGAACTCGAGACCCGCATCGCGATTCTCAGCAAGAAGGCCCGGATGGACCGGCTGGATGTCCCGCACGACGTACTCGAGCTGATCGCCAGCCGGATCGAACGCAACATCCGGGAACTCGAGGGTGCCCTCATCCGTGTGACGGCGTTCGCGTCGCTGAACCGGCAGCCGCTGGATCTCACCCTCGCCGAGGTCGTGTTGCGCGATCTCATCCCGGACTCGACGGCTCTCGAGATCAACTCGGCCACGATCATGGCCGTGACCGCGGAGTACTTCGGTACGTCGATCGACGACCTGTGCGGCCCCGGCAAGGCACGGCCACTGGCACAGGCACGGCAGATCGCCATGTATCTGTGCCGGGAGCTGACGGACCTGTCGTTGCCCAAGATCGGGCAGACGTTCGGCCGCGACCACACGACAGTCATGTACGCGGACAAGAAGATTCGCAAGGAGATGACCGAGCGGCGCAAGGTCTACGACCAGGTGCAGGAGCTCACGGCACGCATCAAGCAGCGGTCCAAGCGCTGAAGGAGACACTCACATCGAACGGGTCCGGACTCTCGAGTCCGGGCCCGTTTTCGTTCGTCCACAGTCCGTGCACAGGCTCTGCACACCTGTGAGGTATCCCGAATCTCGAGATCGGAAAACATCCTCACACCTGTGGACTAGCATGTGCAGAACGTGGAATCTCTGTGGACGAACGGTGCACCGATCGTGGATAGTCTCGAGATGTTCACATTCATCCTCGAGTAGTCCTCGAGTTCATCCTCGAGTCATCCACCCCGTCGGACCGCGCGTCACCAGCGTAGACGGTCGTTACTCCACAGATTCCACACCCCCTATTACTGCTTTTGAGTTTCTTTCAAGAAAAACTCTTTGAAAACAGGGGGTGTGGAGCACTCGAGTCCACAGGCCTCTCGAGAGCGCCGACTCGCTCGAGCCCTCGGCTTTCCAAGCCGCAGTCGAAGGCATACCGTGGAGCGACGTCCCCGATGCCACCTTTCGGTGTCGGGGCCCTGTGTCAGACTTCTAAGGACTTGGCAGCCCCCCGACGTGCACTGGAGCACGTCAGCTCGGACGAGAGGATCCACCGGCAGATGGAGCTTGGAACCATGAAGTTTCGTGTTGCTCGCGAGGACTTCGCCGACTCTGTCGCTTGGGTGGCTCGCAGCCTCCCGTCGCGTCCTCCGGTCCCGGTCCTCGGCGGGGTACTGCTCGCGGCCGACGAGCAGGGCCTGACCGTCTCCGGTTTCGACTACGAGGTCTCCGCGCAGGTGCACGTCTCGGCCGAGGTGATCACGCCCGGTCAGGTGCTGGTGTCCGGCAAGCTGCTCGCGGACATCACCCGCGCGCTGCCGAACAAGCCCGTCGACGTCGTGCTCGACGGCACCCGCGTGCTCATCAACTGCGGCAGCGCGAAGTTCTCGCTGCCGACGATGCCCGTCGAGGACTACCCGCAGCTGCCGGAGCTGCCGCAGCAGACCGGGTCGCTGCCCGTCGACGTGTTCTCCGAAGCGATCAGTCAGGTCGCGGTCGCGGCCGGCAAGGACGACACGCTGCCGATGCTCACCGGCATCCGCGTCGAGATCGACGGCACCGACATGGTCCTCGCGGCCACGGACCGGTTCCGTCTCGCGGTGCGCAAGGTCGAGTGGATGCCCACCGCGGAATCCACCAGCTCGGCGGTGCTGGTTCCCGCCAAGACTCTCTCCGAGGCGGCAAAAACCGTTGGTGGTTCCGGTAATTCGCCCGTCCAGCTCGCGCTGGGCAGCGGATCCGCGGTCGGTGCGGACGGGCTCCTGGGCATCGTCGCCGACGGCCGCCGCACCACCACGCGCCTGCTCGACGCCGAATTCCCCAAGTTCCGTCAGCTGCTGCCGACCGAGCACACCGCGATGGCGACCGTCGAGATCGCGCCGCTCGTCGACGCGATCAAGCGTGTCGCGCTGGTCGCCGAGCGCGGTGCCCAGGTGCGACTCGAGTTCGCCGACGGTGGCCTGCTGCTGTCGGCCGGTGGCGACGACGCCGGCCGGGCCGAGGAATCGCTGCCGGCCGAGTTCTACGGCGAGCCGCTCGTGATCGCGTTCAACCCCGGCTACCTGCTCGACGGGCTCGGTTCGCTGCACACCGAGAAGGTCTCGTTCGGCTTCACCACGTCGAGCCGTCCGGCGGTGCTGCGCCCGGCTCTCGACGAGGAGCCGGAGCCGGACGCGTCGGGCACCTTCGCCGCGCCGGAGAGCGACTACACGTACCTGCTGATGCCCGTGCGTCTGCCGGGCTGACCGGCACGGACGAGGTGAGCGGCCCGTGTACGTTCGCACCTTCTCACTGCGCGACTTCCGGTCCTGGGACGCCGTCTCGGTGAACCTGGTTCCGGGGCCGACGGTGCTGCTCGGGCGCAACGGCCACGGCAAGACCAACATGCTCGAGGCGCTGGGTTACCTCTCGACCCTGACCTCGCATCGCGTGTCCGGCGATGCGCCGCTGCTCCGCGCCGGCACGTCACGGGCGCTGGTGAGCGCACACGTCGTCAACGCCGGCCGCGAACTGGCCCTGGACGTCGAGATCAACGACGGCAAGAGCAACCGCGCCCGGATCAACCAGTCGCCGACGCGGCGGCCCCGGGAGATCCTCGGAATCCTCCGGACCGTGCTGTTCGCCCCGGAGGACCTGTCGCTGGTCCGCGGCGATCCCGGCGATCGCCGGCGCTTCCTCGACGAACTACTCACAACCCGTACCCCCAGGCTGGGGGGCGTTCGTGCCGACTACGACAAGGTGCTGCGGCAGCGGTCGGCGCTGTTGAAGACCGCCGGCGGTGCCCTGCGCCGGGGTGCCCGCTCGGCGGACGGTGCCGGGGCCCTGGCGACGCTGGACGTGTGGGACGGGCACCTGGCGTCGCACGGTGCCGAACTACTTGCGGCGCGTATCGCGCTGCTGCACGATCTGGCGCCGCACGTGGTCGCCGCGTACCGCTCGATCGCCCCGGAGTCGCGACCGGCGCTGCTGCGCTATCGCAGCAGTCTCGGCGACGCCCTTCCCCCGGAGTTCGCGGACCCGGCGCGCCGCCCCGAACCCGGGGACCGCGCGACGATCGAGGCGGCGTTCGTCGCGGCGCTGGCCGCCGCCCGGACCCGGGAGATCGAGCGGGGCGTCTGCCTGGTGGGTCCGCACCGCGACGAACTCGAGTTGGTGCTGGGTGATCAGCCGGCGAAAGGCTATGCCAGCCATGGGGAATCGTGGTCGTATGCGCTGGCGTTGCGGCTCGGTGCGTTCGAGTTGCTGCGGTCCGACGGCACCGATCCGGTGCTCATGCTCGACGACGTGTTCGCGGAGCTGGACCGGCGGCGGCGTACCGCGCTCGCGGCGGTCGCGGCGTCGGCCGAGCAGGTGCTGATCACCGCGGCGGTCCCGGAGGACGTGCCGTCCGAGCTTGCGGGGACCCGGTTCTCGGTGCGCGCCGAGGACACCGAGCGGGGCCGGTTGTCGGTGCTGACCCGAACCGAGGTCGAGGAGGTGCGGCCGTGAACGACGAGAACGGAAGCGTTTCTCCACATCATCCACAGGATGATCCACAGGAACCGTTGCGGGGCATCGATCTTGCGCGTCGTGCTCTCGAGGAGGCTCGAGCGGCCGCCAAGGCCAGCGGCAAGTCCGTCGGGCAGGGGCGTGCGTCGCGGGGACCGGTGCGGCCGCGTCGTCGTCGGCGTGGATGGTCCGGGCCCGGCCCCGACGAGCGCGATCCGCAGCCGTTCGGTGCGCTCGTGAACGCCCTGGCGAAGCAGCGCGGATGGTCCGGCCACGTGTCGGAGGGCACGGTGCTGGGCAGCTGGGCGCGTGTGGTGGGCGACGACATCGCCGCGCACGCATCCCCGACGACGTTGCGCGAGGGCGTGCTGCACGTGTCCGCGGAGTCGACGGCGTGGGCGACGCAGCTGCGGATGATGCAGGCGCAGATCCTCGCGAAGATCGCCGCGGCGGTCGGGCACGGGGTGGTCAAGGAACTGCGGATCACCGGTCCGACGGCGCCGAGCTGGCGCAAGGGCGAGCGGCACATCCGCGGTCGCGGACCGCGCGACACGTACGGCTGAGCCGCAACCGTAGATTTATCTATAACCGAGTGTTACGTTAAATTCGCCCAGGCCGGAAAGGGTCTCGCACGGCCATCGGCGGATCGCTGGAAACTGTTGTTGTTCAACGGTTTTCGTCGCTTCCTGTCACTCGGGAGGTTTCTGTGTCCACACTCACCGTCACCCGCGACTCGATCCGTCTCGAGGTCGTCGTCGAGGGGAATCCGCACGGCCCGACGCTCGTGCTCGTGCACGGCTGGCCCGACACGCACGCGCTGTGGGACCGCGTCGTGCCGCTGCTCACCGACGAATTCCGCGTCGTGCGCTACGACAACCGCGGTGCCGGAGCCTCGAGTATTCCGCCGCGGGTGCGGGACTACCGGCTCAGGGAACTGGTCCGGGATCTGAACGCGGTCGTCGACGCGGTCGGCGGGGGACCGGTGCACCTGCTCGGCCACGACTGGGGTGCGGTGGTGTGCTGGGAGGCGGTGTGGGAGCCCGGCGCGGCCGGCCGCATCGCCTCCTACACCTCGGTGTCCGGACCGAACCTGGACCATCTGGGGTTGTGGATGCGCAGGAGCCTGCGCTCGGGCCGATTCGCCGGCCCGCTCGCCCAGGCCGTCGCGTCCGCGTACACGCTGGCGTTCCAGCTCCCCGGGGTGCCGGTCCCCGTCCTGCGGTGGGTGCTCGCCCCGAACTGGGCGCGTTTCGTCGGCCTGTTCGACCGCGCCGATCCGTCCGTCGTGTCGCCGGCGCCCACCCTCGCCGACGACATGGTGCACGGCCTGAAGCTCTACCGCGCCAACATCCGGCGTCGGCTGGACTCGCCGCGGGAGCGCGTCACCGACGTGCCCGTTCAGCTCGTGCTGGCCGGCCGCGACCGGGCGGTGCGGCCCGTGGGATACGAGGACACCGAACGGTGGGTGCCGAACCTGCACCGGGAACGGCTCGATGCGGGACACTGGTCGCCGCGGACCCACCCCGGCGAGCTGGCCCGCCTGACCGGGAACTTCGTCCGGCAGACGGCCGAGCGGGAGTCTCCGCGGCAAATTTGATGCGACGGGCCGCGTGATCGCCGCTGCGTGGCAATGAGCGGGGCGGTAAGCCCGTCCTGTGTCGTCCCCGGCGCTTGTCGTCGCTGCAAGTAGGATGGGTGGACATGCGTGGCGCGAACGCGCGCGAGGCCGAGGCGGAGAAGGAGAGCTACCCACCCGTGGCTGCCCAGAAGTCGAACAAGAGCAAGAGTGACTACGGTGCTTCGTCCATCACCGTTCTCGAGGGACTCGAGGCGGTGCGCAAGCGCCCCGGCATGTACATCGGCTCGACCGGGGAACGCGGTCTGCACCACCTGATCTGGGAGGTTGTGGACAACTCCGTCGACGAGGCGATGGCCGGATACGCGACCAAGGTCGACGTGACCCTCCTCGAGGACGGCGGCGTCCAGGTCGTCGACGACGGCCGCGGCATCCCCGTCGGAATGCACGCCTCCGGTGCCCCCACCGTCGAGGTCGTCCTGACACAGCTCCACGCAGGCGGCAAGTTCGATTCGGACGCCTACGCCGTCTCCGGTGGTCTGCACGGCGTCGGTATCTCCGTCGTCAACGCGCTGTCCACGAAACTCGAGGTCGAGATCGACGTCGACGGCTACCACTGGGAGCAGACGTACACCGCGTCCAAGCCCGGTGAGCTGATCCGGGGTGAGGAGAGGAAGACCACCGGCACCACCGTGCGATTCTGGGCGGATCCGGAGATCTTCGAAACCACGACCTACAACTTCGAGACCGTCGCGCGCCGCCTCCAGGAGATGGCGTTCCTCAACAAGGGCCTCACGATCACGCTCACCGACGAGCGCGTCGCCCCCGAGGAAGTCACCGAAGAGGTCGTCAGCGAACTCGCCGAGGCGCCGAAGACCGCCGAGGAGCAGGAGACCGAGCAGTCTCCGGAGGCGCCGCACAAGGTCAAGTCCCGCGTCTACCACTACCCGGGTGGTCTCGAGGACTACGTGCGCCACATCAACCGCACCAAGCAGCCGATCCACAACTCGGTCGTGGGCTTCACCGCGCGCGGTACCGGCCACGAACTCGAGATCGCGATGCAGTGGAACTCGGGCTACTCCGAGTCCGTCCACACCTTCGCCAACACCATCAACACCCACGAGGGCGGCACGCACGAGGAAGGCTTCCGTGCGGCGCTGACCAGCGTGGTCAACAAGTACGCGAAGGACAAGAAGCTCCTCAAGGACAAGGACCCGAACCTCACCGGTGACGACATCCGCGAGGGCCTCGCGGCGATCATCTCGGTGAAGGTCTCGGAACCGCAGTTCGAGGGCCAGACCAAGACCAAGCTCGGTAACACCGAGGTCAAGTCGTTCGTGCAGAAGGCGTGCAACGAGCACCTGACGCACTGGCTCGAGTCGAACCCTGCGGACGCGAAGACGATCGTGACCAAGGCCGTGTCGTCGGCGCAGGCCCGCGTCGCGGCCCGCAAGGCCCGCGAGCTGGTGCGCCGCAAGAGCGCCACCGACCTCGGCGGCCTGCCCGGCAAGCTCGCGGACTGCCGGTCCAACGACCCGAGCAAGTGCGAGATCTACATCGTGGAGGGCGACTCCGCAGGTGGTTCCGCCAAGTCCGGTCGCGATTCGATGTACCAGGCGATCCTGCCGCTCCGCGGCAAGATCATCAACGTCGAGAAGGCCCGCATCGACCGTGTCCTCAAGAACGCCGAGGTCCAGTCGATCATCACGGCGTTCGGCACCGGCATCCACGACGAGTTCGACATCTCGAAGCTGCGCTATCACAAGATCGTGCTCATGGCCGACGCCGACGTCGACGGCCAGCACATCGCGACGCTGCTGCTGACGCTGTTGTTCCGGTTCATGCGCCCGCTCGTCGAGAACGGCCACGTCTATCTCGCTCAGCCGCCGCTGTACAAGCTCAAGTGGCAGCGTTCCGAGCCGGAGTTCGCCTACTCGGACCGCGAGCGCGACGGACTGCTCAAGGCGGGTCTCGAGGCCGGCAAGAAGATCAACAAGGACGACGGCATCCAGCGCTACAAGGGTCTCGGTGAGATGAATGCCACCGAGCTGTGGGAAACCACGATGGACCCGAGTGTGCGGGTCCTGCGTCAGGTCAGCCTCGACGACGCCGCCGCGGCAGACGAGCTGTTCAGCGTGCTGATGGGCGAGGACGTCGAGGCTCGCCGGAGCTTCATCACCCGGAACGCGAAGGACGTCAGGTTCCTCGACGTGTGATGCCGGTGTGACGGCAGGGCACGAGTTGTGTTGCAAATCACAGCTTTTGCCCTGCCGTTTTCGCGTGTCGGTGGCGCACGTAATAGCGCGGGCACATTACCGGTGAGTACTATCTGCTGCGATCGTGTGTTCGCGATTGTCGATCGGGGGACGGCGGTGCCGGGGGAAATGGAAAGTTCTTCCGTATTCCCTGTATGTCCCGCTAAGGTGCCCTCACCCAGGAACGCCTCATTCGACTGCTTCCACGCGGTGCTTCGCGCCCGGTCGTCGGATCGGGTCGGGTGGAGTGCAGTGCAGAGTCGTGATCGGGGTGGAAGGAGAGCTTGATCCATGAGTGACGATTCGCCGCCCCGGCAGCGGTGGTGGAACATCGAGGGGTGGGGTCTTCGCTGGAAGGTCACTGCAGTACTCGCCATTCCGGTAACGGTGGCGATGGTGCTCGGTGGTCTGCGTATCCAGGAAGAGCTCACCAACGCTGTTCACTTCTCGCAGGCTGCCGATCAGGTCGCGCACGTCCCTGATCTCGTCGACTTCGGTACCGCGCTCGGTACCCTCGCGGGTACCACCGCGGCGGGTCTGAGCACGCCGGAAGAAGTCGCTCGACTCGACGAAACACTCGAGCAGGTCCGCACCGTCGCGCTGAATCCGGAGCTCGATCCGGTCGTCGCGGCGGACCTCACCCGCGTGCTGGCGAGCGCCGAAGCACTCCGTGACCAGATGAAGGCCGGCCAGGTTCCGATCGCCGACCTGAATCAGCGCACCACCGAAGTGCGAAGCGACATGTCGAACATCGTGAGCGCGATCGTCGACCCGATCGAGGACGAAGAGGTGCTGCTCGAGGGCACCCGCCTCGTCGACGCGTGGGCCACCCAGCGTTACCTGTTCGACCAGGTGATGGGCATCGTCTCGATCCTGCGGGATCCCGATCAGCCCGGCACGCAGCTGGTTTCCGCGTCCGGTGCCGAGCTCGCCATGCTCGAGACGCTCGCGCGTTCCTACCCGCTGGCCGACGGCCAGATCGAGGAACTGCGCACCGCGGTGAAGACCCGCTCCGACATGGTCGACGCTGCCGGCGACGGTCCGCTGCCACTGTTGAACCTGCGCACCTCGATGATGCGAAGCCTCGAGATCTACGGGTCGCTGATCGAGCAGGCCACCGAGGGCATCACCAGCACCGTCGAAGAGCGTGCCGCGGAAACCCGCTCGGCCGCACTGCGCGACACCGCGATCGTTCTCGCGACGCTGCTCGCCGCTCTCGTGCTCGCGCTGCTCGTGTCGCGGTCCCTCGTCGGACCGATCCGCCGGCTGCGTTACGGCGCACTCAAGGTCGCGCGTCAGGAACTGCCCGAAGCCGTCGACCGCATCAAGCTCGGCGACAACATCGAGGACATCGAGTTCACCCGCGTTCCGGTGCACACCACCGAGGAGATCGGCCAGCTCGCCCGCGCCGTCGACGACATGCACGGGCAGGCACTGCGTCTCGCCGGTGAGCAGGCGCACCTCCGCCTCCAGATCAACGAGATGTTCGAGACGCTGGCCCGGCGAAGCAAGTCGCTCGTCGAGCAGCAGCTCGGCCTCATCGAACGACTCGAGTTCGAGGAGAAGGACCCGAGCCGACTCGAGAGCCTCTTCCGTCTGGACCACCTCGCGGCCCGCATGCGCCGCAACGGCGACAACCTTCTGATTCTCTCCGGTACGCGGGTGCGTCGCGGTCACTCCGCGCCCGTCCAGCTCGGCGACATCCTCCGCGCGGCCATGTCCGAAGTCGAGGACTACCAGCGCGTTCAGATCGGTTCGACGCCGGACGGTGCCCTCAGCGGCGCCGTCGCGACCGACATCGTCCACCTGCTCGCCGAGCTCGTCGACAACTCGCTGCGCGCGTCGCCGCCGGACAGCAACGTCACGTTCAGCTTCGCTCGCGCCGTCGACGGTGGCCTGCTCGTCGAGATCGCCGACCGCGGTATCGGTATCCCCGCCGAGGAACTCGAAGCGATCAACCACCGCCTGTCGCAGGGCGGCGAGGTCGGTCCCGACTCGGCCCGCCACATGGGTCTGTTCGTGGTGTCGCGGCTCGCGGACCGGCACGGTCTCACCGTGCGGTTGCGTCCGACCTTCGACACCGCACGCAACCCCGGTATCACTGCCAGCGTGCACATCCCGGACGTTCTGCTCGTCTCGCCGCTCGCGCTGTCCCACACCGGTCCGCAGCCCTGGCGCGGCACCGACATGCCGAACGATGCCCAGGAGCAGCCGGCATTGCCGCGCGTGGAGCGTGAGGTGGCGCAGCTTCCGGCCGCGACACAGCAGGATCGGCCGGGTTACCAGTCGGGCGAGATCCCGGAGGTGCCGCGTCAGGCCCGTCCCGAGATCTCGGGCGAGCTTCCGGTCACACCGGTCCAGCCCGTGTCCCAGCCTCAGTCGCTGCAGAAGCCGGAGCAGAACGGTCATCAGCTGCCGGAACGCAACGGCCACCACCGGGCGCCGAACGGCCGGCCGGTGGACGGTCTGCCGCAGCGTGAGCCGGGTGCGACTCCGGGTCTGCCGCAGCGTGAGCCGGGTGCGATCCCGGGTCTTCCGCGTCGCCAGCCCGGCGCGACCCCCGGTCTGCCGGTCCCGCAGTCGCCGGCTACGCCTCCGGCCGCGTCGACGCCGACGCCCCGGGTGCAGCCCGACGCTGCCGCGGCTCTGGCCTCCGCGCTTCCGTCGCGTCAGCGGCCTGCGGTCGAGTCGGATTCCGAACGCACGGTGGTCACGCCGAGCGTCGACTCCGGTCCGGTGCAGCGTCCGCAGGAGGGTGGTCTGCCGCAGCGTCAGCCGGGTGCCACCCCGGGCCTGCCGCAGCGTCACGCCCAGCAGCCCGCGCCCCAGCCCTCGACGTCACAGCCCTCGACGTCACAGCCCTCGACGTCACAGCCGGGTGCCTCGCAGTCGCCTGCTCCGCAGCGTCAGTCGCCCCCGCCGGGCCTGCCGCAGCGTCAGCCCGGTGCCACGCCCGGTCTGACTCCCGCTCCGGCAGGTTCCGGTGTGAGTGCTCCGGCGCCTTCCGAGCCGATCGCGCCGGTTGCACCGCTCGCGCCGGTCGGTGGACCCGTCACGGGTCTGCCGCAGCGTCAGCCGGGCTCGACGCCGGGTCTGCCGCAGCGTCAGCCGGGCTCGACGCCGGGTCTGCCGCAGCGTCACGCCCAGCAGCCGGCGCGGCGGCCTGAACCGGTCGCCGAAGCTCCGGTCGAGACGGCAACCCCGGCGCAGGTCAACGGCCTGCCGCAGCGTCAGCCGGCCTCGACTCCCGGTCTGCCGCAGCGTCAGCCGGGTGCCACCCCGGGCCTGCCGCAGCGGCCCGCGCAGTCGGATGCACCGCAGCCGGCCGCGACCGTCGGAGCCGCAGCTTCCGCTGCGCCCGCGCAGACTGCGCCGAGCATCGCCAACGGCGACTCGGTTTCGCCGCACAGTGAGGCCAGCCAGGCCGCACGGCACCGGTACCGGACGAACTCGGCGAAGACCGCCTCGTTCTTCCAGCCTCGGGGCGAAACCGGAGCCCTCCGCCGCCAGGCCGCAGCACCGCCGATCTTCAACGACGTGATGTCCGACTGGCTCGTCGACCCGACCAGCCTGCCGGAGGATCGGCGCAAGCGGGAATGGACGTCGGCGGCCGATGCAGGATGGGAAGCAGCGCAGCGCGCGGCCGAGGTTCCTGTGGAGGACCACACCACTGCAGGTCTGCCTCGTCGCGCCCCCGGTCACCGTCTGGTGCCGGGTGCGGTCGAACCCGTGGCACCCGTGGAACGGCCGACGATCCGACGGCGCGATCCGGAAGCCATCCGGGCGAACCTCAGCCGTCACCAGCAGGGTGTCCGCAACGGCCGGTCTACGGTGAACGCGACCACACGTGAGAACAACGAACAGGGAGTTCGATGAATATTGACCACGGATCCGATGTAACTCGTCCTTTGGACTGGTTGGTATCGAACTTCGCGCGCGAGGTTCCCGGTGTTTCCCACGCCGTGCTCGTGTCCGCCGACGGCTTGCTCATGGCCGCCAGCGCACACCTTCCGGTCGACCGCGCCGAGCAGCTCGCTGCGGTGACGTCCGGTCTCGCCAGCCTGTCCAACGGTGTTTCGCAGCTCTTCGACGGCGGCGGCGTGCTGCAGTCCGTCGTGGAGATGCAGCACGGTTACCTGCTGCTCATGAGCGTCGGCGACGGCTCTCACCTGGCCGCCCTGACCGCCTCGGAATGCGACATCGGACAGGTCGGTTACGAGATGGCACTCCTGGTCGACCGCGTGGGAGCGTCGGTCGAGGCGACCCCGCGGGTCGGCCAGGGGTCCTGACGTCGAGGTGGCCATGGAATCGCGCAAACCTGAGTCGGTGCCGGACCAACCCAGTCTGGTCCGCCCGTACTCGCTGACTTCGGGGCGAACGAACCCCGCAGTCGAACTGGCGTTGGAGGCGTTGATCCAGGCGATCCCGGGCACCGACGATCGGGCCCGGGACCTGGACAACATCAACGCCACCATTTTGGAGTTGTGCAAGGAGTCCCCGTCGGTAGCCGAGATCGCTGCTCGGGTGGGTGTGCCAATCGGGGTGGCACGCGTCCTCGTCGCGGATCTCGTCGAGGCCGGACACGTCCAGATCTTGGCCACGCTCAAAGACGATTCGAGCGACGCGGAGCGTCGTGAGCTGATTGAAAGGGTCCTCAGTGGACTTCGCGAACTCTAACGACCCCAAGCGGGTGACCTCGACCAAAATCGTGATCGCCGGCGGCTTCGGTGTCGGAAAGACCACGTTGGTGGGGGCAGTGTCGGAGATCGTCCCGCTGCGCACGGAAGCCTTGGTGACCAACGCCAGCGACGGCGTGGACAACTTGAGCGCTACGCCCCAGAAGGCCACGACGACCGTCGCCATGGACTTCGGTCGTATCAGCCTGGCCGAGGATCTCGTGCTGTACCTGTTCGGTACGCCGGGACAGCATCGGTTCTGGTTCATGTGGGACGACCTCATCCGCGGTGCCATCGGGGCGATCGTGCTGATCGACACCCGTCGCCTGGACGAGAGCTTCGCCGCCGTCGACTTCTTCGAGGCGCGGAACCTCCCGTTCATCGTCGCGATCAACGAGTTCGACGATGCGCCTCGTTACCCCGTGGAGGACATCCGGCAGGCGCTGGCCGTCTCGGCGGAGGTCCCGATCGTCTCGATCGACGCCCGGGCCCGCGAATCGGCGAAGTCCGCTCTGGTGACCGTCACCGAATATGCACTGAGGAAGTTGCACCAGCCGGTGGCCCGGTAGTGGACGCCGACATCCAGCTCTTCTCGATGGGGGCATGGGTGGTGGTCCTGGCGTTCGCGACGTCGTCGATCGGTCTGCTGGTCGGCCTCGTGAGCGCCAGGAAGGCACGATTCGCCACCACCGATCGGCAAGGGCTGTTGTGGATGCTGCTGGCGGCCGCGTGCGCGGGGGGAGTGGGGACGTGGCTCGCCCTGCTTCTCGCCGTCGCGGGATTCGGGGTCACCGACAGCATCGTGCGCCACGATCTGGTGACCATCGCGTTCTCGCTGGCGGTGGCGCTGGTGAGCTCGTTCGTCGCGCTGGTCGTCTCGATCAGCCGCGACGGGCATTCACCCGGCCGGTTGCTCGCCGGTGGGGTGCTGTTCGGCGCCGGGATCTGCGTGGTGTTCCTGTCCCTCATGTGGTCCGTGCGGCTGCAGGGCACGTTCACCTTCGACACCCCGTTCGTCATCGCGACCGCGGCGGTGTCGCTGGTCGTGGCGTTCTCCTTCCTGTGGCTCGTGGAGGTCGCGGACCGCACGCTCTTGCGCATCTGTGGAAGTGTCGTGACGGGCGCGGCCGTCCTCGGTGTCTACTTCCTCGGGATGGCGTCGGTGGAGGTGACACCGGACTCCTCGATCGCGATGCCCGGTGGGATCGAGCTCTTCTCGGTGTTGTTCGCGGTGTTCGTCGTGGGCACGGTGGTCATCACCCTGCCCATCGTGCTGACCCTCATGGACCCGGATCGTGTTGCGGCGCAACTCGAACGGGAAGTCGATCAGTGGGTCGCCGAACAGGGCGGAAACGACGAGGGCGCGCGGCTCGGTTAGACCGGTCCCGGCCCTCCCCGCCGGCACGACCGTCCTGTGTGCAACGTGATGGAAGGAAAGTGCCGTCCTTCTGGGTGTTCGCTGACCTGCACCTATAGACTCGGGTGGTTGCGAGACGTCCACCGGGCGACGGTTCCGGGTAGACGTTCGAGCCGAGTAGAAGAAGGAGCTCATGACCGACACCACGTTGCCGCCGGAGGGGCCGGGGCACGACCGCATCGAGCCCGTCGACATCCAGCAGGAGATGCAGAGCAGCTACATCGATTACGCGATGAGCGTGATCGTGGGCCGCGCGCTGCCCGATGTGCGCGACGGCCTCAAGCCGGTGCATCGCCGCGTCCTGTACGCCATGTACGACAACGGTTTCCGCCCGGACCGCGGTTACGTGAAGTCGGCCCGCGCCGTTGCCGAGACGATGGGCAACTACCACCCGCACGGCGACTCCTCCATCTACGACGCGCTCGTGCGTCTCGCCCAGCCGTGGTCGATGCGGTACCCGCTCGTCGACGGTCAGGGCAACTTCGGTTCCCCCGGCAACGACGGTGCCGCCGCGATGCGGTACACCGAGTGCCGCCTCACGCCGCTCGCGATGGAGATGCTGCGCGAAATCGACCACGAGACGGTCGATTTCCAGCCGAACTACGACGGCCGCACGCAGGAACCGACGGTTCTCCCCAGCCGTATCCCCAACCTGTTGATCAACGGGTCCAACGGCATCGCCGTCGGTATGGCGACGAACATTCCGCCGCACAACCTCAACGAGGTCGCCGAGGCGATCTACTGGGCGCTCGAGAACTTCGAGGCGGACGAGCAGACCACACTCGCGGCCGTGATGGAACGCATCAAGGGCCCGGACTTCCCCACGGCGGGTCTGATCGTGGGCAGCCAGGGCATCCACGACGCGTACACCACCGGTCGCGGTTCGGTGCGGATGCGCGCGGTCGTCGAGATCGAGGAGGACGCCAAGGGGCGCACCACGATCGTCGTCACCGAACTGCCGTACCAGGTGAACCCGGACAACCTGATCACGTCCATCGCGACGCAGGTCCGGGACGGCAAGATCGCCGGCATCTCCGAGATCCACGACGAGTCCTCCGATCGCGTCGGTATGCGCATCGTGATCACGGTCCGCCGCGACGCGGTCGCGAAGGTCGTGCTCAACAACCTGTACAAGCACACGCAGCTGCAGACCAGCTTCGGCTGCAACATGCTCTCGATCGTCGACGGGGTGCCGCGCACACTGCGCCTCGACCAGATGATCCGGTACTACGTCAACCACCAGATCGAGGTCATCGTCCGCAGGACCCGGTACCTGCTGCGCAAGGCCGAGGAACGTGCCCACATCCTGCGCGGCCTGGTCAAGGCGCTCGATGCGCTCGACGAGGTCATCGCCCTCATCCGTCGTTCGCAGACGGTCGACATCGCCCGCACGGGCCTGATGGACCTGCTCACAGTCGACGAGATCCAGGCCGACGCGATCCTCGCGATGCAGTTGCGCCGCCTCGCCGCCCTCGAGCGTCAGAAGATCATCGACGAACTGGCCGAGATCGAGCGCGAGATCGACGACTACAAGGACATCCTGGCGAAGCCGGAACGGCAGCGCGCGATCGTCCGTGACGAGCTGAAGGAAGTCGTCGACAAGTACGGCGACGAGCGACGCACCAAGATCATCGCGTCCGACGGCGAGGTGTCCGACGAGGATCTCATCGCCCGCGAGGACGTCGTCGTCACGATCACCGAGACCGGCTACGCCAAGCGGACGAAGACCGATCTGTACCGGTCGCAGAAGCGCGGCGGCAAGGGTGTCAAGGGCGCCGAGCTCAAGCAGGACGACATCGTGAAGAACTTCTTCGTGACGTCGACGCACGACTGGCTGCTGTTCTTCACCACCAAGGGCCGCGTCTACCGGGCCAAGGCGTACGAGCTGCCCGAGGCCAACCGCACCGCGCGCGGCCAGCACGTCGCGAACCTGCTGGCGTTCCAGCCGGACGAGCGGATCCAGGGCGTGATCCGGATCAAGTCGTACGAGGACGCGCCGTACCTGGTGCTCGCCACCCGCAACGGCCTGGTCAAGAAGTCGCGGCTCGCGGACTTCGACTCCAACCGGTCCGGCGGCATCGTCGCGATCAACCTGCGCGACGAGGACGAACTCGTCGGTGCGGTGCTGTGCTCCGCCGACGACGACCTGCTGCTCGTGTCGGAGCAGGGCCAGTCGATCCGGTTCTCGGCGACGGACGAGGCGCTGCGGCCGATGGGCCGCGCGACGTCCGGTGTGCAGGGCATGCGGTTCAACGGCGACGACAAGCTGCTGTCCCTCAACGTGGTCCGCGAGGGAACGTATCTGCTGGTCGCGACGTCCGGTGGCTACTCCAAGCGCACGCCGATGGAGGACTACCCGGTCCAGGGCCGTGGCGGTAAGGGTGTCTTGACGATCCAGTACGACCGCAAGCGTGGCACCCTGGTCGGAGCGCTCATCGTGGACGATGACGACGAGCTCTACGCGATCACCTCCGGTGGTGGGGTCATCCGTACCGCCGCCAAGCAGGTGCGCAAGGCCGGCCGCCAGACGAAGGGCGTCCGGTTGATGAACCTGGCCGAGGGCGACACGTTGCTGGCGATCGCACGCAACGCCGATGAGCCCGAGGAGGGCGCCACATCAGATGCGAAGGAGTCGTAAGTGAGCACTCCCCAAGGACCGAACGGTGCCGACAAGGGGTCGCCGGCACCGAAGGGGCCTAATGGGCAGGAGACGGCGAATGCGCCGGTGAAGCCGGACGCAGCGAAGCCGTCGTCGGCAGAGGCTCCGTCGGCCGCATCGGCTCCGGCGGCTCCGAAGTCGCCCGACGCTCCGAAGGCCCCCGCAGGCCCGGCGGCCCAGGCTGCGGCGAAGCCGGAACCGTCCGAGCCGTCGGATCCGCCCCCGACCGGTGCCGACAAGCCCGCTACGGGTGCCGACAAGCCGGCCGCCGGTGCCGACAAGCCTGCGGCGGGCGCTGCGGACAAGCCCGCACCGAATCCGACCGCACAGACGACACCGACCGTCCGTCCGGCCGCGGACAAGGGCGTGAACCCCGCGCAGTCCGGCGCCCAGCGCCCGGCTGCCGCCGGTCAGGTCCCGCCGTGGCAGCGGGGACAGCAGACCCCGGCCGCGCACCAGAACACTCCGCAGACGAACCTGCCGGGTCGTGGTCAGGGCGTCGACCGGGCGGTCACCGGGAACGCTGCTCCGCAGCGCGCCTCGGCCCAGCCCGCCAGCGCACGGCCGCAGAGTGCCCCGACGCCTCCGACACGGCCCGTCGTGACAGGTACCGCGGCGGCGTCGCTGACCGGCGGTGCGGATCGGACGTCCGTCAAGGCCAAGTCGGCGATCATCGACGGGCCGACGCGGCACATCGAACGTAAGGACCTCGCGAAGGACCTGCCGGACCTGTCGACGGTGAAGCACCCGCTTCCGGCTTCGGCACCGGTGGCCGGGGAGGCCTCTGCGGGCGCTCCCGCCGCGTCGTCCGCCACGGCTGTGACCGCGGCGGTGCCGATGGCCGGGGAGCCGCTGCGCGCGACCGTTCAGGTCCGTCGCATCGATCCGTGGTCGATGCTCAAGATTTCCTCCGTGATTTCCCTCTCACTCTTCTTCGTGTGGATGGTCGCGGTGGGTCTGCTCTACGGCATCCTCGCCGGCATGGGCGTGTGGGAGCGCCTGAACAGCGCTTTTACCGACATCGTGTCCGAATCCGGTAGTGGGGGCCTGATCAGCGCAGGTCAGGTCTTCGGCTACGCCACGGTGATCGGCCTGGCCAACACGATCCTGTTGACGGCCATGGCAACGCTCGGGGCGTTCATCTACAACCTCTGCACCGATCTGGTCGGCGGTGTGCAGGTCACTCTCGCTGACCCCGACTGACCTGGGAAAACGCTGCCCCGCCGAACCGATTTTGTTGTTCGCGGTTCGGTGGGGTAGTGTTCCGAATCGGTTCGAGGGCCTATAGCTCAGGCGGTTAGAGCGCTTCGCTGATAACGAAGAGGTCGGAGGTTCAAGTCCTCCTAGGCCCACTCCCCGTGCCGGAAGGGCAGCCAGCATGAAGGTTCTCGCATTCGTGGGAGCTGCAGTGCTGGTGGCCATCGGAATCGCTCGGATGCTTCGGAGCGAAGACGAATGGCACGAGGTCACCAGCCGCTGACGGCGGACGGGGCCTTAGCTCAGTTGGTAGAGCGCTGCCTTTGCAAGGCAGATGTCAGGAGTTCGAATCTCCTAGGCTCCACAATAGAAAACACAGTCTCCACAATCGAAGACACAGCAGAGGGCGCTTTCCCGGATCAGGGAAGGCGCCCTTTCTGCTTGTGGCCCTACAGCGGATTCCGGCGCGGACGCAGCTGCGCGTTCGGCAGCGCGGGCGCGGGCAGCCTCGCGACCTTCCCCTGATAACCCTCGACCCGGCCGAACCGATCGGATTCGCTCTCCCAGGCGTCGCGGAAACGGACGATCTCGTCGTGGCTGCGGCCCACGAAGTTCCACCACATGACGATCTCCTCGCCGAACGGGGTGCCGCCGAGCAGCACGACCCGGGCGGGGGAGTCGGTGAGGTTCGTGAGCGTCAGCGACGTCAGGCCGGTGCCCACATAGCCGAGCGTGCCGCGCGACAGCTCCGTGCGGGCGAGACGGACGGTGCCGGTGTCGACGAGGACACCGTGCTCGAAGGACGCGTCGACGTCGAGGTGCAGTTCGGCGTTGGCGTCGAGGGTGATCTCGGCGCCGAGCAGCGGCGTGAACGTCTCCACCGGCGACGTGCTGCCCGCGAGCGAGCCCAGGAAGACCTTCGCGGAACCGCCGTCGAGGTAGGTGGTCGCGGGCGCGTGGTGCTGGAAGTTGCGGGGTGCGTCGCGGGCGCTGTCCGGCAGCGCGACCCACAGCTGGACACCGTGCAGCGTCGTGGTGTCAGGGGTGGACACCTCGGAGTGGCAGATGCCGTGGCCACCGGTCATCAGATTGACCTCGCCGGGCCGGACGAACGCGTGCACGCCGTGACTGTCGCGGTGTTCGATCTCGCCGGTGAACAGCCAGCTCACCGTCTGCAGTCCGGTGTGCGGGTGGGGCGCCACGTCCATCCCGCCCGTGGCGGCGACGTCGTCGGGACCGTAGTGGTCGGCGAAGCACCACGCGCCGATGAGGGAGCGTTGCCGCTGGGGGAGGGTGCGCCGGACCGGCATCGCGCGGGGACCGCCGAGCGGCACCTCGCGGGCGGTGAGGATCTCGACGTAGGGATGACCTGCCTCGTCACGGGGACACGGACCGGTCTCGCAGGTTGTCTCGACCGGATGGACGTCGGTGTTGCTCATGCTCAGAGCGTGCCACCGATCGCGTGCGCGCGGCCGGCCGATTCCGGAATCGGCCGGCCGCGTCGACCCCGATGGCCGACAATCGTTCTGTGGCGAGCACCGAGCGCATCCCCATCGACAAGCAGACTCGTCCGGTGTACCGGGCACAGGTCGCCGTCGCGGTGGCGGTGCGGGACGCGGTGGCGCAGGCCGGTCTGGACCGCACGGTCGTCGAACTGGTGAACCTGCGGGTCTCGCAGATCAACGGGTGCGCCTACTGCCTGGACGTGCACACCCGCGAGGCGCTGAAGGACGGTGAGAAAGCGCAACGCATCGCGGTGCTGCGGGCGTGGCGGGACACCGACCTGTTCAGCGACGTCGAGCGGGCCGCGCTCGCGGTGGCGGAAGCGGTGACGGATCTGCCGTCGCCGGACGAGCAGGATCGTGTCTACGCGGCGGCTCGCAGGCACCTGACCGACGACCAGTTCTCGGCGATCGTGTGGGTCGCGATCGCGATGAATGCGTTCAACCGGGTGTCGATCGTCAGCCGGCACCGCGTCGATCCCGAGTCCTGGAAGTCCTGACCGTGCCGGACTACGGACACGAACTGCGATTCGGGGTATCCCTCACCCCGACCGCCGCCGATCCGGACGCAGTCGTCGAACTCGCACTCGTCGCGGAACGGGCAGGACTGGATCTGGTGACCGTCCAGGACCACCCCTACCAGCCGCGGTTCCTCGACACCTGGACGCTGTTGACCTGGATCGCGGCCCGCACGGAGTCGCTGATCCTGTCTCCGAACGTCGCGAACCTGCCGCTGCGCGGTCCGGTGATCCTGGCCCGCAGCGCGGCCTCGCTCGACCGGCTCAGCGGTGGGCGCGTCGAGCTGGGGCTGGGCGCCGGGGCGTTCTGGGACGCCGTCGCCGCGAACGGCGGGCCGCGGCGCAGTCCCCGGGAGTCGGTCGATGCGCTCGTCGAGGCGATCGCGGTGATCCGGACGTTGTGGTCCGATGACGCCGGGCCGGCGCGGCTCGACGGCACGTACTACCGGCTGGACGGTGCGAAGCGGGGGCCGCGCGCCGCCCATGAGCCGGAGATCTGGCTCGGGGCGTACGGGGACCGGATGCTGGCCGTCACCGGCCGGTACGCGGACGGCTGGCTGCCGAGTTCGTTCGCGGCGGCCCCGGACGCGCTCGGCACGATGACCGCGAAGGTCGATGCGGCCGCGACCGAGGCCGAGCGTGATCCGGCGGCGATCCGGCGGCTCTACAACATCGCCGGGAGGTTCGACGACACCGCCGACGGGACGTTCCTGCACGGACCTGCGGAGGTGTGGGCCGAGCAGTTGGCGGAGCTGACGTTGCTCCACGGCACCAGCACGTTCCTCCTCGGTTCGGATACCGCTGCCGACCTCGAACGGTTCGCCGGAGAGGTTGCGCCGGCAGTGCGCGAGCGCGTCGGAAACGAACGCACTGTTTCACGTGAAACACGAAGCGATTAGAAGCTCGTGCGTTCCGATCCCAACGCGGCCAGGTTCCGGATGGTGTCCAGCACCTCGTCGAGGCTGCGGCCGGATTCGATCAGTTCGGTGCCCTTGTAGACGAGGGCGTTGATGAACTCCGCGGTGAGTTCCGGGTCGGGCCGCCCCTGCTCGCGCAACGCGTCGAGCAGGGGGAGGACCAGCTCCTGATGCAGCGCGTGCATCCGTTCGTTGGTGAACGCCTGCGGGGTGAAGGTCGCGAGGACACCGATGACGGCGTGCTCGCCGTCGGCGACGAGCCGCAGGTTCACCTCGATGTAGGCGAGCACGCGTTCCGCGGGATCGTCGACGGCGTTCATCGCCGCGGCGATCTTGGCGTTCCAGCGCGGGAACATGTCCTCGACGACGGCGCGCAACAGATCGTCGCGGGAACCGAAGTAGTGGTACACGCTGGACCGGGCCAGACCGGCCCGCACGGCCACGTCGGCGAGGGAGGGGACCCGGTCCGGGGCTTCCGCGAGCAGGTCGCGCGCGGCGTCGAGGAGGGCCCGCCGCTGCGCGGCGCGGTGCTCGACGACCGTCGCCGCGGAGATCTTCGGCACGGACCCTCCTCTCGTATCCCGGCGGGTCAGTCGTGTGGTCCGAGCCCGCCGTCGACCATCTCGAGGACCCGATCGCAGTGGTCGAGCACGTCGTGGTCGTGGGTGACCATGATCGTAGCGACCCCCGCCTCGTGGGTTTCACGGGCGAGCAGTTCGACGACCTCGTGGCTGCGTTTGCGGTCCAGCGCGGCCGTCGGTTCGTCGACGAGCAGCAGCGCCGGCCGGGCCATCAGCGCCCGTGCGATACCGACGCGCTGACGTTCGCCGCCCGACAACTGTCCCGGCCGGCGGTCGGCGCGGTGGCTCATGCCGACGGATGCGAGCAGCTCGTCGGGGTCGCGGCCCTCGCGTCCGGTGATCTTCTCGACGAGCCGGAGCTGGTCGCGGGCCGTGAGCGCCGGGATCAGGTTCCCGGACTGGAACACGAACCCGATGCGATCGCGGCGCAGCCGGGTGAGCTCGCGCGGCTTCAGGTTCGTGATGTCGACGCCGTCGACGGTCACGGTTCCGGAGGTCGGCCGGGTGAGGCCGCCCGCGACCGCGAGGAGGCTGGACTTGCCGGCGCCGGACGGGCCGACGATCGCGACGAGTTCCCCGGCCGCGACCTCGAGGGTCACGTGGTCGAGTGCGTGCACGGTGCTGTCGCCGTCGCCGAAGCTCAGGCAGGTGTCGGTCAGGGCGAGCCCGGCGCGGGTGGAGGTGGCGGCGGTCAACGGTTTTCTCCCAGTGCGGTGAGGGGGTCGACGCGGGTGACGCGGACGACGGCGACGGCGGCTCCGACGAGGCCGAGCACGATGAGCAGCACCGCACCCTGCACGATCGGTCCGCTCTCGAGGGCGAACGGCATGCCGGAGCCGTCGAGGCCCGAACCGAGCCCGAGACCGATGAGCACACCGAGGGCGACGGAGGCGACGAGAACGACGACGGCCTGCAGCAGTCCGTCGCGCAGCAGGAAGCCGGTGGACGCACCCATCGCGCGCAGCACCGACAGTTCGCGGCTGCGCTGCACGGTCCAGATGCTGAAGAACGCGCCGACGACGAGGGCGGAGATCGCGTACAGGAACGCCTTGATCATCGACATGGTCATCATCTCGGCGGAGTAACCCGGCGACGAGTCGAACGACTCCTCGAGCGTCTTGGACACGGTGCCCGCGGCGGCATCCCCGGCGGCGAGGTCGGGCAGACCGCCGTTGACGCCCTGCAACGCGACGACGCTGGCCTCGCGGTAGATGTCCGGCTGCGGCTGTTCGCCGACCTTCACGCCGGCGTGGATCTCCTGCCAGGTGGACAGCGGCACGTAGGCGACGTCGACGTGCCCGAAGGTGCGCTTGTCGGAGGTGAACCCGACGACGGTCAGTTCGGTGCCGAGACGGTCGACGACCACCGTGTCACCGAGTTCGATGCCGGCGTCGCGCGCGCTGTCGCTGACGAGGATGTCGGTGGTCTGCTGGAGGGCGCTGCCCTCGGCCGCGGCCGGTTCGAGGAAGGAGCCGGGTTCGATGCCGAAGAGGGTGAGGTCGACGGGGATCCCGTCGCCGGTCTTGGCGTTGACGATCGCGTTGCCGAACAGGGCGGCCTCCGCGACGTCGGGTCGTTCCCGCCAGGCGGCGACCTGCTCGTCGGTGACGACGGAACGGGAGAACGCGGAGTCGGTCTTGGTGCCTTCGGCGAACGCGAACGCCTGTACGGGCGTGCGTTGCAGCGCGGAGACGCCGTCGGTGACCAGGCCGGAGGACAGGCCGGAGAGGATCACCATCAAGATCGAGATGAGTGCGACGACGGCACCCATCAGGAGGAATCGGGTGCGCGCGAACCACAGTTCGCGCAGGGTCAGGAACATGTGGGTCCTTCGCAGGCGAGGTCGGATGGGATGCGCCGGTTTGTCGACGTCTTGTCGCAATCATATCGACACTCTGTCGACAAGTTCCCGCGGACCACTACTACTGGCAGTCGTAGAAAGTCGTATCCTGTCGTCATGAGTACCGCCGAAGCCCTCGTCGCGCGCCTGCGCGGTGGGCTGACCGGCGCCGTTTCCGGAGCCGTGAGCATTGCGGCGCACGCACTCGGCGGCGGCGGTACTCCCTCCCAGAGCGCGGTCGCGCTGTTGATCGCGACGACGCTCGCCGTGGGTGTGGTGGCCGCCGGCACCCGGCTTCCCGTCGCGTCGATTCTCGTCGCCGGTCAGGTGCTCGGGCACCTCGTGCTCTCCCTCGACACCGGCCACTTCCACGTTCCCGGACCCGCGATGATCGCCGGCCACGCCGTCGCGATCGCGGTGGCGGCACTGCTGGTCGTGGCCGCCGAACGCGGATGCCGGTTCGTGCTCGCCGCGCTGCGTCGCGTCGCGCCGACCCCGTTCACGCCACTCCGCGTGCCCGGCGCAGTGCTCGTTGCTCCCCGGCCGCCGGTCCTGCGCGGTCTTCCCCGGTCCGCCGGCATCGTCCCGCGCGGCCCACCCGTCACGGTCTGACCCCGATTCCTTTCCTTTCACGATCGCCCGCATGAGGCGATCGCGCGCCCGCGTGCGCTCAGACCTGTACGGGAGACCCCCATGAAGAAGACCAAGTTCCTCGCGTTCGCCGCGATCGCAGCGGCGGCGCTCGCCGCCGCCGGGTGCGGATCCGAGGACCCCGCGACCGCGGCCGACTCGATCGTCGTGTCGTCGGCGTGGACCAAGGCCGCCGAGAGCGGAATGACCGGTGCGTTCGCCGAACTGGAGAACACCGGCGACCATGCCGTCCAGATCGTGTCCGTCTCGAGTCCGGTCTCGAGTCGGACCGAACTGCACGAGATGGCTCCCGCCGCCGACGGCGCGATGGCGATGCGCGAGATGGACGGCGGGCTGACCGTCGCCGCCGGTAGCCGGCACAGCCTCGCTCCCGGCGGCGATCACCTGATGCTGATGGATCTGATCGAACCCGTCACGCCCGGCACCGACATCGAGTTCACCTTGACCTTCAGCGACGGTTCGTCGATCGATTTCACCTCGCAGGTCCGCGATTTCGCCGGGGCGCGCGAGAACTACGTGCCGAGCGCCGAGGAGGGGGCGAACCACGGTGGCTGAGCTCACCCGGCGGCGCCTGCTCGGGGGCGGCGCCGCCGCGCTCGGCGTGGTCGGGCTCGGCGCCGCCGGAATCGGCCGCGTCACGGCCCGTGACGAGGACCCGCGCATCGTCGGGTTCCACGGCACCCACCAGGCCGGTATCGAGACCGAACCGCAGGCGTTCGCGTCGTTCGTGGCGCTGGACCTGCTGCCCGGCACCGATCGGCGCGCGCTCGTCGGCGTGCTGAAGGTCTGGGCGCAGGACTCGTATCGGCTCACCACCGGCACCGGGGGCCTCGGCGACACCGAACCCGAACTCGCGCAGGACCCGGCGAACCTGACCGTCACGGTCGGATTCGGCCCCGGGGTGTTCGGTCCCGCGGTGTTCGCGTCCGCCGACGCGGAGAAGGTTCGGCCCGAATGGCTGCGACCGTTGCCCGCGTTCGGCATCGACCGGCTCGAAGACCGTTGGAGCGGAGGCGATCTGATGCTCCAGGTGTGCGCCGACGATCCCGTTACGGTCGCGCACGCGGTGCGCACGCTGACCCGGACGGTGCGCTCGCAGGTGTCGGCGCGGTGGGTGCAGCGCGGTTTCCGGCACGCCCCCGGCACCCGCCCCGAGGGTGCGAGCATGCGCAACCTCATGGGCCAGGTCGACGGCACCGTCAATCCCGCCGCGGGCAGCACGGAATTCGAAGGCCGGGTGTGGAATCCGGGGTCGCCCCCGTGGCTGGCCGGTGGTTCCTCGCTGGTGTTGCGGCGGATCCGGATGGAACTCGACACCTGGGACGAATTGGACCGTCCGGCAAGGGAACTCACGGTGGGGCGCACGTTGTCGAACGGTGCGCCGCTCACCGGCACGGCCGAACACGATGATCCCGATTTCGACGCGGTCGACCGGTACGGCATCCCGGTGATCCCACCGGAATCGCACATGGCGCGGGCACGGCCGCGCAACGCGGACGAGCAGTTCCTGCGGCGCGGCTACAACTACGACGACGCCGACGGCGCGGGCCTGCTCTTCGCGGCTTACCAGGCCGACGTCGACCGTCAGTTCGTGCCGGTGCAGCAGCGTCTGGCGGACCACGACGCGTTGAACCCGTGGATCACCCCGATCGGTTCGGCGGTGTTCGCGATCCCACCCGGGTTCGGCGCCGGCGGCTATCCCGGCGAGACGCTGTTCGAGGGCTGAAAACGCAGGTCGGGGTGGTGATACGGGGTTAGCCTGGACGGGTGACCGAGGTATCACGGCGGCGAGACGGATTCGCGTCGCTGCGGGAAGGCGGACTGAACTGGGACGCCTTCCCGCTGCGCCTGTTCGCGAAGGGCAACGCCAAGTTCTGGGATCCCCTCGACCTGGATTTCTCGCAGGACGTCGCGGACTGGGCGGACCTGAACAGCGAACAGCAACGCAGCACCGCCTATCTGGTGACGCACTTCGCGGCGGGGGAGGAGGCCGTCACCCAGGACATCCAGCCGTTCCTGCACGCGATGGCCGCCGAGAACCGGCTCGGCGACGAGCTGTACCTGACGCAGTTCTGTTTCGAGGAGGCCAAGCACACCCAGGTGTTCCGGCTGTGGATGGACGCGGTGGGACTGACCGGCGACCTGCTGCCGTACGTCGCGGAGAACCCGCACTACCGCGCGCTGTTCTACGAGGAGCTTCCCGATTCCCTGCGGATTCTCGAACGCGACCCCAGTCCGGCGAACCAGGTGCGCGCGAGCGTCACCTACAACCACGTCATCGAGGGCAGCCTCGCCCTCACCGGTTACTACGCGTGGCAGAAGGTGTGCACGACCCGCGGGATCCTGCCCGGCATGCAGGAGCTCATTCGCCGGATCGGCGACGACGAGCGCCGCCACATGGCGTGGGGAACGTTCACGTGCCGCCGGCACGTCGCTGCCGACGACGCGAATTGGGATGTGGTGCAACAACGTATGGGGGAGTTGCTCCCGCACGCGCTCGGGGTGATCCAGTGGATCAACGATCAGTTCGAGGAACAGCCGTTCGGGTTGGACCCGGACGAGTTCGTGGCGTACGCGGCGGATCGCGCCCAGCGTCGGCTCGGTGCGATCGAGTCCGCGCGCGGCCGTCCCGTCGAGGAGATCGACCTGGACTACACGCCCGAGACGCTCGAGGAGAAGTTCGGCGAAGAGGACGCCGCCGAGCTCGCGTCGCTCACCGACGACGCCTGACCCGGCGTCTCACGGGCAAGGGTCTCACAGGAGAAACACGAGCAGGGGCACCGCGACCAGCGCGACCCCGGCGACGATCGGGATCAGCGGCTTGCGCGACCGCTTCTCGGTTTCGTCGTGCTCGGTCGCGTCCGGTTCGAGGTCGTTCTCGTCGTCCGGCTCGACGGCGAGCAACCGCGCCGCGACGACGTCGTTCTTTCCGGCCTCGAGCATCTCCTGTGCCCGGATGCGCGCGAGCCCACCGGTCAGCACGTCCGTCTCGTCGTACGACGGCGGAAGCCCGATGCGGGCACGCTTCGTCTCCCGGGCCGGCACGAAACCGGCGGCCAGGATCGCCGCACCCAGCGCGGCGGTCTGCTCCGGGCCCGGACCGACGAGGGTGCGGACCATCAGCTTCGTCGCGATGCTGTTCGCGATCTCCTGGATGTACGAGCGGTCGCGGGCGACGATCCCGTCACCCATCACGACGACCGCGTCGAGATTCGGCGGCAGCCACCCGAACGAGCCGAGCGCGGTCGCGAGCTGCGAGGCAGGTGACGGTGCGCCCTTCGTCGGTATCCGGAACGCCTTGCCCGCCGGTACCCCGGATCGCACCAGCGTCACCGTCGAACCGGCGTCGTCGATGTGGAAGACACCGATGAGCTGACCGGGGGTCTCGGAAATCTCGGAGGCATACCAGGTCGCGGCGCCCTGGGCGTCCGACGCCAGGTCCACGTGCCGCAGATCCGCGTAGTCGAGGGCCGCGCGCAGCGACGCGACCGCATCGGAATCCCAGTGGGAAGGGTAGGTCGCGGTGTAGCCGGGCTCGGATCCGTCGTCGGCGCCCCCGAACTTCGGCAGCGGTTCGGTCTCGTTCAGCAGGCACTGGATCGCGGTCGCCATCGCGTCCTCCGCCCGGTACACGCGACCGTCGCTGGCGGTGACACCCGCGGCGTCACCGACCCGGGCGAGGAACCCGGCGAGGGTGCGTGCCTCGTTGCCGGAGGAGTAGGAGCCGAGGGTGGTGGTGCCGTCCTCGTCGATGTGCAGGACCGTGTCCCGGGCGATCACCACGGGATCCTGGGTGCCCGGTTCGTTGGACGCGACCACTGCGGTGGACACGACTCTGCCGATCCGGAGCCCGACCCCGATTGCCATGACAGCCCTCTCGCCTCGCAGGTAACGAACCGCCTACATCTTGCTACCGAAACCGCTCATCCGGGCCCATACCGGACAGTAGCCGTGTACGGCGTGTCGATACGTACCGGACGGTTTCGCCCCTACACTCCCGAGGATGAGTGCCCCCACACGCGCCCGGGCCTTCGCGCGCTCGTTCCACCCGGTCGGTCTCGCGTTCGCACTGTTGTTCTTCGTGTGGTCGATGACCCCGTCCCTTCTGCCGCGCACCTGGTACCTGCAGGGAGTCGCGACGGGAATCGGCGTGGCGACCGGGTACGGCGTCGGCTGCCTGATCGCGTGGGCACTGCGGCGCTGCGGTGTGCACCCGGACTGGTCGCCGAAAACGCGCCGCATCGGCTGGTGGGTGCTCGCGGCCGTGGCGGTCGTGGTGGTTCCGACCTTCCTGATTCTCGGTTCGTGGTGGCAGCAGATCGTCCGCGACCTCGTGACCATGGAGCGGGTCGAACGGTCCCTCTACCTGCCGGTTCTGCTGATCGCCCTGGTGGTGGCGTTGCTGCTGCTGGCAATCGGGCGGGGCCTGCGGGCGGGGACGAACAAGCTCGCGCGGTTCGTCGACCGCTACACGCCGGCGCCGGTCGCGCGGGTGACCGCGCTCGTGGTCGTCGTGGCATTGCTCGTCGTGCTCGTCAACGGTGCGCTGTACCGGGGGATTCTCGGCGCTGCGGAGGAGGCGTCCGCGGTCGCGGACACCGGCACCGAGGAGGGTGTGGAGCAGCCGGCCGCGCCGGAACGTTCCGGGTCGCCGGAATCCGCGGAGGCGTGGGACACCCTCGGCCGGGAGGGGCGCACGTTCGTCGCCGGCGGACCGTCGGCCGCGCAGATCGAGGCCGTGACGGGACGGCCCGCCCGGGAACCGATCCGCGTGTACGCGGGCCGGGTCTCGGCGGACACGATCGAGGGCATCGCCGAGCGAGTTGTCGCCGAGCTGAAGCGAACCGGCGGATTCGACCGGAAGGCGCTCGCCGTCGTGACCACGACCGGTCGCGGCTGGGTCAACGGCAGCGTCGCCGACTCCTTCGAGTACCTCAACGGCGGGGATTCGGCGATCGCGGCGATGCAGTACTCGTACCTGCCGAGCCCGCTCGCGTTCATCGCCGACCGCGAGTCGCCGATGGAGGCCGGGCGGGCACTGTTCGAGGCCGTCTACGAGGTGTGGCTGAGTCTTCCGGAGGATGCCCGGCCGAAGCTCGTGGTCTTCGGCGAGAGTCTCGGGTCGTACGGCGGGCAGTCCGCGTTCGCGTCCGGTTCCGACCTGGTCGCGCGGACCGACGGCGCGTTGTTCGTCGGCACCCCCAACTTCTCGCAACCGTGGGGGCGGATCACCGAGCAGCGGGATCCGGGTTCGCCCGAACGTCTGCCGATCGTCGACGAGGGTCGGAACATTCGCTTCGCGTCGAGCCCGGACGACGTGAATCTGCCTGAGCCGTGGGAACTTCCGCGGATCGTGTTCTGGCAGCACGGCAGTGATCCGATCACCTGGTGGTCGTTCGATCTGCTGCTGCACAAGCCCGACTGGCTGCGCGAACCCCTCGGGCCCGATGTGGATCCGGGGATGCGCTGGATGCCGTTCGTGACGTTCTGGCAGGTGACCCTGGACATGGTGTTCTCGGCCGAGGTGCCCGACGGTTACGGGCATTCCTACGGCCCGGAGGCCGCGGATCTGTGGTCGGACATCCTCGACCCCGACGGGTGGACGGAGGCCGACATCGAGGCGGTGCGCGCCGCGCTGAAGGGCTGACCTGCGGATTCGTCGAGCGGTGCGCCGCAGAGGTTGGACCTTACGCATGGGTAAGTTACGTGTTACAGTCCGTACCGCTTGTGCGATGGGGCACACGCATCCCGCTTTCGAATGCAGGACACAGAACATCTGGGGGAAGTATGGCGATCGGCAGGGTCGGACGCTGGTTCTCCGCGGCGGTGACCTCCGCCACGGTGGCGGGGAGCGTGCTCGCGGCTCCCGCAATCGCCAATGCCGAGGGCGATTTCTACCTACCGCCGAGCCCGCTGTCCGCCGGCAACCCGGGCGACGTATTGCGCAGCGAGCCTTCGGATCTCGCGATCCGCGTGCCCACTACGAACGGCGTGTTCCCCGCCCAGGGCACCCGCCTGCTGTACCGCAGCCACGACGCCAACGGGGTTCCCAACGCGGTCGGCGGCACCTACCTCGAGCCGTCCACCCCCTGGTCCGGTCCGGGTGAGCGACCGCTGGTCGTGCTCGCCCCCGGCACCCAGGGCCAGGGCGATCGCTGCGCGCCGTCGAAGGCCCTGAACTACCTGGTGGACTACAACCCGCCGCTGGATCTGTTCACAGAGTACGAACTGATTTCCATCAACGCGATGCTGCTGCAGGGCATCGCCGTGGTCGTCACCGACTACGACGGTCTGGGTACCCCGGGACACCACACCTACGTCAACCGCCTCGCCGAAGGCCACGCGGTACTCGACGCGGCGCGCGCCGCCCAGCAACTGCCGGGCACGTCCATCCCCGACGACGGCCCGGTCGGCATCTTCGGTTACTCGCAGGGTGGCGGTGCCGCCGCGGCGGCCGCCGAACTCGCTCCGAGCTACGCCCCCGAACTCGACCTGCAGGGCGTCTACGCGGGTGCTCCGCCGGCCGATCTCGCCGCAACCCTGGCCCAGATCGACGGCACCGCGCTGACCGGCGTGATCGGCTACACGATCAACGGCCTGCAGGACGCGTACCCGGAGATCTCCGACGAGATCGACGCCGAGATCAACGACTACGGCCGCGAGATGCTGGCCCAGGTCGCGAACGAGTGCGTCCCCGAAACGATCTTCCGCCACGGTTTCCAGCGCACGAGCGACTACACCCGGACCGGTGAACCGCTCTCCGTTGTCCTCGAGCGCCTGCCCAAGGCGCGGGCCATCGTCGACGAGCAGCGCATCGGCCGCCTGAAGCCGCAGGTCCCGGTGCTGCTGCAGCACGGCACCCAGGACGACGCCGTGCCCTTCGGTCAGGGCCGTCAGCTCGCACTGGACTGGTGTGCCCAGGGCGCGACCGTCCAGTTCTCGCAGAACCTGACCCCGCCGATCCTGCCGGGCTTCGTCGTCAACCACCTGTCGCCGATGCTCGTCGGCATGCCCGAGTCGGTCTCGTACCTGCTCGACCGGTTCAACGGCGTGCCGGCACCGTCGAACTGCGGCGGGTTCTGACCTGCTGACGAACGGCCCGCACTCTCTTCGAGTGCGGGCCGTTCGCCGTTGCGGGGGATCTACTGGGTTCGATGCCGCGTCTCGGTGAAGTGGCGTGCCAGGTTCTCCTCGGTCGACGGTCCCGGCGCCCATGCCGCGATCCACGGCCCGGTGCCCTCGCTCGGATCGAGCACGCCGTGCTCGAGCCACGCGTAGCGGCCCTCGAGAATGCTGCTGGTCAGGCGCAGGTCGGCGTCGTCGGTGTTCGTCCACAACTCGTCGAAGAGCTTGTCGACGCGCAGCCGGGCCTGACGGCAGAACACGTCCGCCAGCTCGAAGGCACCCGCCGAATCCGGGTGGCCGTCGGCCCGCTGCCGTTCGGCCCTCACACAGGACGCCGCCATCGCGAACAGTTCGGCGCCGATGTCGACGATCCGGCCGAGGAAGTTCTGCCGCTTCTCGAGACCGGCCTGCCACCGGGCCATTCCGTAGAACGTGGAGCGGGCGAGCTTGCGGGAGTTGCGCTCGATGTACCGCAGATGGGGCGCGAGCTGCCCGAACTCGGAGAACGAGGTGGGCAACTGGCCCTTGCCCGTGACGAGCTTGGGCAGCCACTTCGCGTAGAAGCCGCTGGCCTTCGCCGCGGCCTTGGCCTTCTCCTCGAGATTCGCCTTCGGGTCGGCGAGCTCGCCCGCCGCCTTCAGGTGCGCGTCCACGGCCTCGCGGGCGATGAGCAGCCGCATGATCTCGCTGGAGCCTTCGAAGATCCGGTTGATGCGCAGGTCCCGAATCAGCTGCTCCGCCGGGACCGCCCGTTCACCCCGTGCTGCCAGCGACGCGGCCGTCTCGTAGCCGCGACCACCGCGGATCTGGACGAGTTCGTCGGCGATCCGGCAGGCGATCTCGCTGGACCACAGCTTCGCCAGAGCCGCCTCGATCCGGATGTCGTTGCGGTTCTCGTCGCACATCTGCCCGGACAGCTCGACCATGGACTCGAGCGCGTAGGTGGAGGCGGCGATGTAGGAGATCTTCGCGGCGACCGCGGCGTGATCGCCGACCGGCCGGCCCCACTGCACCCGGGTCGCGGACCATTCGCGGGCGATCTTCAGCGACCACTTGCCGGCCCCCGCGCACATCGCGGGGATCGCGAGGCGTCCCGCGTTCAGCGTGGTCAGGGCGATCTTCAGCCCGTCGCCTTCGCGGCCGATCAGGTTCTCCTTCGGAACCCGCACCCGGTGCATGCGGGTCACCCCGTTCTCGATACCCCGCAGACCCATGAACGAGTTACGGCGTTCGACGGTGATGCCCGGCGAGTCCGCTTCGACGACGAACGCGGAGATGCCGCCGCGGTGACCCTCGCTGCGCGGCACCCGGGCCATCACGACGAGCAGTTCGGCGACGACGCCGTTGGTGGTCCACAGTTTCACGCCGTCGAGTTCGTACGCAGAGCCGTCCTCGACCGGGGTCGCGGTCGACGCGAGCCGGGCGGGGTCCGAGCCCACGTCCGGTTCGGTGAGCAGGAACGCCGAGATCGCGCCGCGCGCGCAGCGCGGCAGGAACGCCTGCTTCTGTTCGGGGGTACCGGCCAGTTTCAGCGGTTCCGGAACGCCGATCGACTGGTGCGCCGACAGCAGCGCCCCGAGGCTGGGGTGCACGGACGCGATCAGCATCAGGGCACGGTTGTAGGCCACCTGCGACAGTCCGAGCCCGCCGTACTCCGGCGAGATCTTCATGCCGAAGCAGCCCAGTTCGGTCAGCCCGGCGACGTACTCGTCGGGGATTCGCGCATCGCGTTCGATGCGGGCACCGTCCATCTCGAGGCAGAACCGGCGCAGTTTCGCCAGGAATTCCTCGGTGCGGGCGTCCTCGTCGGGTGTGGGACGGGGAAACGGGTGGACGAGGTCGAGGGTGAGTCGGCCGAGGAACAGTTCCTTGGCGAACGAGGGTTTCTCCCACCCGGATTCGCGGGCCTCCTCGGCCACCGCCCGGGCTTGTTCTTCACTGATCTGAATGGGTTCTGACATCGCGGGCCTCCACGATCGGGTTGCTACTGGCCAGTATCCACGCCCATGTGAGGTAAAACACACGATCCGGAATATCGGTACCGACCGGTAACCTGAGGTCGTTGTGGCATGTGAACGGAATCACGTCCACTGAGTGGATGTGAGCCTGCCGGGCGGCCGGTGGGTCCGTACTCTTGATCATGTCGACGTTGACACCCCCGACCGTCCCCCTTCCCCCGGTGATCCCGGGTCGCCGACGGAGTCGTCACATGGAAATCCTTGCCGCAGTACCGATCCTGTTCGTGCTCCTCGCAGTGGTCTACGCCCTGTCCTGCTACATCGTCGACCGTCAGATCCGCGTCGCCGCCCGCGAGATCGACCGGCAGGCAGCAAACGACGACCCGGCCACCTGTACCACCGGGTGACCGGGCCGTCGTTCCGAACTCGAAATCAGTCGGTGCCCTCCGACACCGTGCCCTCGGACACCGGCCGAGCCTGATCGACGCGCGGCGGCTCCGGCGCCACCGGCGGATGCTCGTAACGCCGCGCCCGGAAGAACACGACACCGCCGGCCACGACCGCACCGACGGCGCCGGCCACGACCAAAGCCTTGCGACCGCGGCCGGTGCGGGTGCCGTCGGTCGACGCCAACGCCACCACCCCGGCAGGAGAAGTACGACGCGTGCGACTCAGCACCGTCTTCGCAAGGTCCGCCGACCTGCGGGCCACGAGCCTTCCCGCACTCAGGGAACCGTACGCGAGCGCGAGCGCACCCTGACTCACCACCTGTAGTGCACCACCGAGGCTGGTCGATTCCTTCAGCGGATTCACGAGCAGCGGACGTGCGAGCGCGGTGTGGGATCCACCATGGCTTCCGGACTCTTTCGAACGCGTCATCGTTCCACTGTGACACAAGGTGCGACACAAGTTGCGACGGCACAACGTGGCCCGGCACGGGCGCGGCGCGCACTTCGGGCACTCCTCCCGCGCGAGATGTCCGGATGGCACGATGGAGAGGTGACTTCACCTCTTCAGACCGCCACCGCCACGCTGCACACCAACCGCGGCGACATCGTGATCTCGCTGTTCGGCAATCACGCTCCCAAGACCGTCGAGAACTTCGTCGGCCTGGCGCAGGGCACCAAGGAATACAAGACGCAGAACGCCAAGGGCGAGACCAGCGGTCCGTTCTACGACGGCGCGGTCTTCCACCGTGTCATCGACGGCTTCATGATCCAGGGCGGCGACCCGACCGGTACCGGCCGCGGCGGCCCGGGTTACCAGTTCGGCGACGAGTTCCACCCCGAGCTGCAGTTCGACCGTCCGTACCTGCTCGCCATGGCGAACGCCGGTCCGGGCACCAACGGCTCGCAGTTCTTCATCACCGTCGACCGCACGCCGCACCTCAACCGTCGCCACACCATCTTCGGTGAGGTCGTCGACGAGGCCTCGCGCAAGGTCGTCGACGCGATTGCGACGACCGCGACCGACCGGGCCGACCGCCCGCTCGACGCCGTCGTCATCGAAAGCATCACCATCGCCTGAGAAGGAACTCCATGACGAACCCCGGCTGGGGCCCGGCGGCCGAAGGGGGCGGCCGGACGCCCCAGCCGCGGTGCGTTCGCCATCCCGACCGTCCGACCCTGCTCTCCTGCACCCGCTGCGGCAGGCCTGCCTGCCCCGACTGCCTGCGCGCCGCGTCGGTCGGACAACAGTGTGTGGACTGCGTCGCCGCAGCCCGTAGCGCCACCCCGCAGGCCCGCACCGTCGCCGGTGCCCCCGTGCGCAACGCGCATCCGACGCCGCTGGTCACCTACATCCTCATCGGACTGAACGTCCTGGTCTTCGCGATCACGGCCGCGCAGTCGTCGAGCGTGATGAACAACCAGCTGCGGTCCGGCCTGTTCCGCGACCTCGCGTTGTGGCCGCCGATGATCGCGGGCAACGACGAATACCTGCGCCTGCTCGGCAGCGGTTTCCTGCACTTCGGCCCGATCCACCTCGCGGTCAACATGTTCGCCCTGTGGGTGATCGGCCGCGACACCGAGATCGTGCTCGGTCGCTCCCGCTACCTCGCCGTGTACCTGCTGTCGTTGCTCGGCGGCTCCGCGGCGGTCGTGCTGATGCAGACCGATGCGGTCACCGCCGGCGCGTCCGGCGCCGTGTTCGGGCTCATGGGCGCGCAGGCCGTCATCCTGCTGCGGTTGCGGCGCAGCCCCGCGCCGGTGCTCACCGTCGTCGCCCTCAACGTGTTCATCAGCATCACCATCCCCGGCATCTCCCTGTGGGGACATCTCGGCGGCCTGGTGATCGGTGCCGCGGCGACCGCGGCGTTCCTCTACGGTCCGCAGGCTCTCGGCGCCGGAACCGACCGTGATCGCGTCGTCCGTACCGGCTGGATCGCGCTCGTCGCGGTCGCCGTCGCGGTCGTGCTGGTCATCGTGCTCGGGGTGCTGCGGCTGCGGTCTCAGCTGGGGCTGTGATTCAGCTCGGGCTCTGATCGGGCGCCAGGTCGCGCAGCACGAGCGCGTCGTACACGTCCCGCGGGTCGGCTCCGAGATCCCAGCGGCCGAAGATCATGAGGCGTTCGGTGCCGTCGGGATCGCGGGCGTCGATCTCGAGCATCGGCACCCGCCGGCCGAACCGCGGATACTCGACGATCCGCACCCGGGTCAGCGTCTCGCGGGGAAACACGCGGCGTCCGGTCAACCGGGTGCAGGCCAGCCCGGAACCGTCCTCGGTCACCGCGAGCCGCGGCCGCTGCCGGACGGCGAGCGCGGCGGTCGCCAGGACGAGCAGCGCGGCCGCCCCCGCGAGGAAACGCCCCGCCGGGTCCGCGGTGAACACCGCGGCCGACGCGAGCACCCCGCCGCCGACGACGAGTGCGGCGACCGCGACGGGCGGTGTCGACCACTGCGGATCGCTCACCGCCGGGTCCCCGTATGTACGGATGCACTGCTAGTGCACAGGTTTCTCCACAGCTGGGGATGAATCACAATTGTGTAATCTCAGCGCCACTTCATGGTCATGATCAGCCCAACGACCATGAGACCGAATCCGATGAGGAAGTTGTACGCGCCCAGATCGTTCATCCACGAGATCTGTTCGGCGGCCAGGTAGTAGACCACCAGCCACAGCAGGCCCAGGATCATCAGCCCCAGCATCACCGCGACGTACACGGTGCTGGACGGCCCGGCCTTGACCTTGACGGGAGTGCGGCTCACCGACTTGAGCGGCTGATCGCTCTTCTTCCGGACCTTCGACTTGGGCATGATGTCCTCGCTCGTGCGGAACCGCCCGCGTGGCGGGCAGAGTAGGTTGGGCAGCTACGTTTCCAGTACACGCTAACGCAGACCGGCGAGGGGAGGCTCGGGTGCCCGACGGGCGGATACGCACGCTGGCCTGGGGTTCCGCGGTCCTGGCCGTGTCCCTGGTCGCCGGATTGCTGCTCGGTACCACTCGCGGCGTCTCCGACGGCGACGAACTGCGCGCCTCCGACTCCACCCGCCTGTCCGATCTCGTCCGGGCCGCGCAGTTGCAGGTCGACGAGCTCGGCGAACTGCGTGACGATCTCACCGACCGCGTCGCCGCCCTGCAGAACCAGGCCGCGGCCACCGACGGCGACGTCGCGGAGGTGCTGTCCGAGGCGGACGCCCTCGCGGATCCGGCGGGACTGACCGCCCGCCGGGGGCCGGGAATCACCGTCACCCTCACCGACGCACCGCGCGGACCCGACGGCCGCTATCCGACCGACGCCGCACCCGACGACCTGGTGGTCCACCAGCAGGACGTGCAGAGTGTGCTCAACGCCCTGTGGGCGGGCGGTGCCGAGGCGATCGCGATGCAGGACCAGCGGATCGTCGCGACGTCGGCGCCGCGCTGCATCGGCAACACGCTGCTGCTGCACGGTCGCACCTATTCCCCGCCGTACGTGATCACCGCGCTCGGCGACCGCGCGCGGCTCGAGGCAGCACTCGCCGCGGAACCGGGCATCAACGTGTACAAGCAGTACGCGGCGCGGTTCGGGCTGGGGTACACGCAGCAGGCGTCGGACGATCTGACCGTCCCTGCCTACACCGGCAGCGCGACCGTTCGCTGACCGGTCGGTACGCTTCCTCCCATGCGCATTCTCGTGGTCGACAACTACGACAGCTTCGTGTTCAACCTGGTCCAGTATCTGGGGCAGCTCGGGACGCGAGCGGACGTCTGGCGCAACGACGACGAACGCCTCACCGCGCCCGGCGCCCTCACGGCCGCCGCGAAGGACTACGACGGCATCCTGCTGAGCCCCGGCCCGGGCACCCCGGAACGGGCGGGAGCGAGCATCGACCTCGTGAAGGCGTGCGCGGACACCGAAACGCCGCTGCTCGGGGTGTGCCTGGGGCACCAGTCCATCGGGGTCGCGTTCGGCGCGACCGTCGACCGGGCCCCCGAACTGCTGCACGGCAAGACCAGCCTGGTGCACCACAACGGCACCGGGGTCCTCGCGGGCCTGCCCGATCCGTTCACCGCGACCCGCTACCACTCGCTGACGGTGCTGCCGGAGACGATGCCGGCCGAGCTGGAACCGACCGGACACACCGAATCCGGTGTGGTGATGGCGTTGCGGCACACCCGGCTGCCGATCCACGGTGTCCAGTTCCACCCGGAGTCGGTGCTCACGCAGGGCGGTCACCGGATGCTCGCCAACTGGCTGGCGGTGTGCGGACAGGCCCCGGAAGAGGAGCTCGTCGCGCAGCTCGAAGCCGAGATGGCCCGTGCTCTCGACGGTGGAGCGGCCTGACCGGACGGAACCGTTCCGGAACGAACGAAGGGGCTCGGGCATCACGCCCGAGCCCCTGCTCGTTCAATGCTGCTACCGGACAGCGTTACCGGATTCCCAGGGCCCCGACCCCGACCGTGATGGTCTCGGTCTTGGAGATCTCCGAGCCCGGAGGCTGCTGCTGGGTGATGACCATGCCGACCAGTTCCGGGGCGAGCGTCGCCTCACGGGTCTGCTGCAGCTGTGAGGCCGATCCCGTCCAGCCCGCGGCCCGCAGCGCGGCCAGCGCCTCGGACACCGACCGGTTCGTGATCACCGGCATTTCGACGCGGTCGCCGTTGGACACCTGGATCGTGACGGTCTGGCCCTTCGTGGCGCTGGCGCCGCCCGCCGGACTGGTCGAGACGACGGTGCCCTCGGCCTGACCGGATTCGACCTGCTCCACCACGACGGTGAAGCCTGCGCTCTCGATGTTCTCCCGCGCGACGTCCAGGGTCTGGCCGGCCACGTTCGGTACCCGGACCTGCTCCGGGCCGGAACCCAGGGTGATGGTGACGGCGCTGTCGCGGTCGACGCTGCTGCCGGACGACGGCTCCTGCTTGACGATCGTGTCGACCTGCGCCTCCGTGGAGGGTGCCTTCAGCACGTTCGTGTCGAGCCGGAGCCCGACGTCGGCGAGTGCCTCCGCGGCCTCCTGCCGGCTCATCCCGCTCAGCCTCGGGACCTCGACCTGCTCGGGCCCGCTGGACACCTCCAGCGTCACCGTCGAGTTCTCCTCGACCTGCGAGCCGGCGACCGGGCGGGTGTTGATGACGTTGCCGGTCGCGACCACCGCGTCCGGTTTCGGCTGTACGGCCACGCGGAAACCCGCGTCCTGGAGCTGGGCCTCGGCGACCTGCTGCGCGAGATTTCGCACGTCGGGCACCGCAACCTGAGCCGCGGACGATCCGGGCCCCAGCGACCACAGGAACACCCCGACGATGCCGACGACGACCGCCGCGGCCACACCCAGCAGGATGCGTTTGGCGACCGCGCCGCCGCCACCGGAACCACCCGACGAAGCCGCCCCGGCCGGTGCCGCGCTGTCCCGGTAGTTCGAGCCGGTGTCGACGGCACCGAGGAAGGTGGTGCGTTCGTCGTCGGTCATCACCATCGGTGCGCTGGGCCGCTGCCCGCTGAGCACCCGGATCAGGTCGCTGCGCATCTCGGCGGCGCTCTGGTACCGGTTGGCGGGGTTCTTCGCCATGGCCTTCAGGATCACCGAATCCAGTTCCGGCGGCACCGCGGCATTCACCGACGACGGCAGCGGCGGATCCTCCCGCACGTGCTGGTAGGCCACCGCGACCGGCGAATCACCCTTGAAGGGAGGTTCGCCGGTGAGAATCTCGAAGAGCACGCAGCCCACCGAGTAGACGTCGGAGCGGGCGTCGACCTGCTCGCCCCGCGCCTGTTCCGGCGACAGGTACTGGGCGGTGCCGATCACCGCGGCCGTCTGCGTCATCGGGCTCGCCGCGTCCGAGATGGCGCGGGCGATGCCGAAGTCCATGACCTTCACGGCGCCGGCCTTGTTGATCATGACGTTCGCGGGCTTGACGTCGCGGTGCACGATCATGTTGCGGTGGCTGAAGTCCAGGGCCGCGCAGACATCGGCGATGATCTCCATCGCCCGCTTCGGCGCCATCGGACCCGTGCCCCGCACGATGTCGCGCAGCGTCTCGCCCTCGACGAACTCCATGACGATGTACGGCAGCGGGCCGGTCTCGGTCTCGGCCTCACCGGTGTCGTAGACGGCGACGATCGCCGGGTGGTTCAGGGCCGCCGCGTTCTGCGCTTCCCGGCGGAACCGCAGGTAGAACGTGGGGTCGCGGGCGAGGTCGGCGCGCAGGACCTTGATCGCCACGTCGCGACCGAGCCGGAGATCGCGAGCCAGGTGAACCTCGGACATACCACCGAAGCCGAGGATCTCACCCAGCTCGTAGCGGGAGGAGAGCTTGCGCGGTGTGGTCATCACGTTCCTGTTTCCGGCTCGGTGTTCGAATTCGTATTGTCGTTGGCCCCGGGTTCGACTTCCCCGCCACCGTTCTCACCCCCGGTACCGCCACCGCCGGCCGGTGCGGTCGTGGTGGTGGTCGTGGTCGTCGTGGCGGTGGTGGTCGTGGTCGTTGTCGTCGTCGGTTCCGGAGTCGTGGTGGTCGGTTCCGGAGTCGTGGTGATCGGCGGGGTCGTGGTCGGCGGCGGCGGTGTGGTGGTCGGCGGGATCGTCGTCACCGGTGGTGGCACCGGGATCGTCGGCTCCTCGGTCGTCGTGGTCACCGGTGGCCGCGTCGTGGTGGTCGTCGGCCGGGGCGTCGTGGTGATCTGCGTCGTCGGCGACGGACCGGGCACCGGTTCGTCCGAGCCGGCCCGGTCGAACAGCACGACGCCGAGCGCGATCGCTGCGAGCACGAGCGCGATACCCGCGGCCCACAGCAGCGCCTTCGAGGAGCGGCCGTTCCCGGAATCGCCGATCGGGGGCTGCGTGCCCGTCGCATAGTTCGGTCCCGTGTACGGGGTCTGCGGCGGCGGGGTCGCCCCCGAATACACGTCGCCGGTGTAGGCCTGCGGCGGCGTCGTCATGGCCCGGGTGGACGCGGTGGGCGGCGCCGTGCCCGGCACCCCGGGCGGCAGCACGCGGTTGGCGTTGGTGATCGGCGGTACGTTGCCGGGCGGTGGCACGGGACGCCCCGCGCGGACCGCCGCGATCGCGTCGGCGAACTCGCCGCCGCTGGAATAGCGGTGCGCAGGGTCCTTCGCCATGCCGATCTCGATGACCTCGCGCACGCCGGCCGGCAGATCCGTAGGCAGCGGCGCGGGCACCTCCTGCACGTGCTTCATCGCGACGGTGACGACGCTGTCGCCGAGGAACGGCCGCCGGCCCGACAGGGCCTCGTAGCCGACGACGGCCAGCGAATACACGTCGCTCGCGGAGGTCGCCTCCTGACCGAGAGCCTGCTCCGGCGAAATGTACTGGGCGGTGCCCATCACCATGCCGGTACGCGTCACCGGGGACGCGTCGACGGCCTTCGCGATACCGAAGTCGGTGATCTTGACCTGGCCGGTCGGCGTGATGAGGATGTTGCCCGGCTTCACGTCGCGGTGCACGACACCGCCGTTGTGCGCGGCCTGCAGCGCGCGGCCGGTCTGCTCGAGCATGTCGAGGCTGTGCCCCAGCGACAGGCGGCCGACGCGCGCGAGCACCGCGTTGAGCGGTTCCCCGTGCACCAGCTCCATCACCAGGTAGGCGATCGACTGGCCTTCGGCGTCGCGGATCTCGCCGTAGTCGAACACCCCGGCGATACCGGGATGGTTGAGCTGGGCGGTGGTGCGGGCCTCGAACCGGAAGCGGGTCAGGAAGTCGGGGTCGTCCGACAGTTCCGCCTTGAGGATCTTCACCGCGACCCGGCGGTCGAGCCGCGTGTCGAGTCCTTCCCACACCTGGCCCATGCCGCCGGTCGCGATGAGCCGTTGCAGTCGGTAGCGGTCGGCGATCATGGCGCCGCTGTTCACAGCCATGTCAGCCTCCCTGCAATCCGGCCGAGATGACGGCCCGTCCGATGGGCGCGGCCACGGAGCCGCCGGTGGCCGCGAGCGCCCGGTCGCCGCCGTCCTCCACGATCACCGCTACCGCAACCGTGGGCTGCTGCGCGGGCGCAAAGGCGATATACCACGTGTGCGGCGGAGTGTTACGGGGGTCGCTGCCGTGCTCGGCCGTGCCGGTCTTGGACGCGATCTGGACGCCGGGGATCTTGCCCGCGCCGCCCGCGAAGTTCTCGGCGCCGATCATCAGGTCCGTGAGGGTCGCGGCGACCTCCGGGGCGATCGCCTGGCCGGCCGACTCCGGCACCGTTTCGGCGAGAACCGACAGGTCAGGGGACTGCAACTGCTCCACCAGGTACGGCTTCATGCGCACCCCACCGTTCGCGACGGTCGCGGCGATCACCGCGTTCTCCAGCGGAGTCAGGGCCACGTCGCGCTGCCCGATGCTGGACTGTCCGAGTGCCGCACCGTCCGGAATCGGACCGATTGTGCTTTCTGCCACAGACAGCGGAATCGACATGTCCTCGCCGATTCCGAGCGCCTCGGCCTGCGCCGCGAGAGCCTCCCTGCCGGTGTTGATTCCCATCTCGACGAACGCGGTGTTGCACGAGCGGGCGAACGCCTCGCGCAGCGTCGCGGTCGGTTCGGAACCGCACGTCGAACCGGCGTAGTTCTCGAGTGTCGTTGTCGTGTCCGGAAGCGTGATGTTCGGGGCGGCGGTGAACCGGTCCTCCGGGCTCACCCCGTTCGCGAGGGCAGCGGCGGTGACCACGACCTTGAACGTCGAACCCGGCGGGTAGGTCTGCGACACCGCGCGGTTGAGCATCGGCTTGTCCGGGTCGGCGTTGAGTTCGTCCCAGGCGGCGCTGGTGGCGGCCCCGTCGTGCCCGGACAGCCGGTTCGGGTCGTAACTCGGTGTGCTCACCATCGCCAGAATCTTGCCGGTACTCGGTTCGATCGCGACGACCGCACCCGTGTAACCCTTGGCGGTCAGTTCGTCGTAGGCGACCTGCTGCATCATCGGGTCGATGGTGCTGACGACGTTCCCGCCGCGCGGGTCGCGTCCCGACACCAGGTCGAAGAAGCGGCGCCCGAACAGCCGGCTGTCCGACCCGTTGAGGACGGCGTCCTCGGACCGTTCCAGGCCGGTGCTGCCGTACTGCATCGAGTAGAAGCCGGTGACCGGTGCGTACGCGAGCGGGCTCATCGGCTGCTCCGGGGTGGCCGGATAGGTGCGCAGGTACTTGTAGCGGCTGTCGGTGGGCACCGATACCGCCAGCACCTGCCCGCTCGCGGAGATCTGGCCGCGCTGGCGGGAGTACTCGTCGATCAGCACCCGCGAGTTCCGCGGATCGGTGCGCAGATCGTCGGCCTTGATCACCTGCACGTACGTGGCGTTGGCGAGGAGAGCGGCGACCAGGAACATCACGGCCATCGCGACCTTGCGGAGAGGACCGTTCATTCGCGCCCCATCATCTCCGTCTGCGCGTCCGCGATCGGGGGCGCAGGCTTCTTGCGGGGGAGGACGGGTTCGCGGGCCGAGTGCGAGATCTTCATCAACAACGCCAGCAGTAGATAGTTCGCGAGCAGCGACGATCCGCCGTAGGAGACGAACGGGGTGGTCAGGCCCGTCAGCGGAATCAGCTTGGTGACACCGCCGACGACCACGAAGAGCTGGATCGCGAGGGTGAACGACAAGCCTGCGGCGAGCAGTTTACCGAAGCTGTCGCGCACCGCCAGCGCAGTGCGCAGCCCCCGCACGATCAGGACGAGGAACAGCAGCAGGATCGCGGCCAGGCCGATGAGGCCCAGTTCCTCACCGATCGCCGCGACGATGAAGTCGGTCTTCGCGAACGGCACCTGAGCGGGCCGGCCGCTGCCCAGGCCGGTGCCGCCGACACCGCCGGTCGCCATGCCGAACAGCGACTGCGAGATCTGGTAGCCGGTGTTCGCGTAGTCGGCGAACGGGTCGAGCCAGGTCTGCACCCGCACCCGCACGTGCCCGAACATCTGGTAGGCGAAGAAGAAGCCGACGGCGAGCAGACCGAAGCCGATGAGCAGCCAGCCCACCCGTTCGGTGGCGATGTAGAGCATCACCAGCACCGTCGTGAAGAGCAGCAGCGAGGTGCCCAGATCCTTCTCGAACACCATGACGCCGATCGACAGGATCCACGCGGCGAGGATCGGGCCGAGGTCGCGGGCGCGCGGGAAATCCATGCCGAGGAAGTGCTTGCCGGCGGTCGTGAACAGGTCACGTTTCGCGACGAGCACCGACGCGAAGAAGATGATCAGCAGGATCTTCGAGAACTCGCCGGGCTGGATGCTGAAACCGGGCAGCCGGATCCAGATCTTCGCGCCGTTGACCTCGGACAGGCTCGACGGCAGCAGCGCCGGGATGGCCAGCGCGACCAGGCCGATCAGGCCGAGGGTGTAGCTGTAGCGGGCGAGCAGCCGGTAGTCGTGCAGCAGCACCAGCACCGCGACGAACCCGGCGATGGCCAGCGCGGTCCACAGGACCTGCTGGTTCGCGTCGGGCGACGGGATGGGATTGCCCATGAACCGGGCGTTCTCCGCGTCGGCGAGGTCCAGGCGGTGGATCAGGACCAGGCCGAGTCCGTTGAGCAGCGCCACGATCGGCAGCAGCAGCGGGTCGGCGTACGTCGCGAATCGACGCACCGCCAGATGCGCGACGAGGAACAGCGCGGCGTACGTCAGCCCGTACTTGGCGAGGTCCCAGGTGAGAGCCTGTTCCTGGCTGGCCTCGACGAGCATCAGCGACACCAGCGTGATGCCGATCGCGGCGAGAATCAGCAGGAGTTCGGTGTTGCGGCGGGTGGACTGCAGTGGCGCAGGGGCAAATCCACCCGGTGGGCTCGGGAAAGCCCCCGCGACGTGAGACACCGACATCAGGCTCCCACCCTGCAGTTCTGGCCCGGTACCTGCGGTACGGCCGGGGTCGGGGAGGGTGTCTGCTCCGGAGCGGGCGGGGCGGCGGTGACGGGTGTCTGGCCCGGCGCCGGAACTACCGGTGCGGGCGCTGCGGCCTCGGCAGGGGGCGGGGCAACGGGGGTCGTCGGGGTGTCCGGCGCGGGTGCCGGGGCAGCCGTGCCGTCCGGAGCCGGCGCCGCAGAGGCGGGCGCGGGAACCGGTGCCGGTGCCGGCTTCTCCTCGATGCACACCGGAAGCAGATCACCGTCGACGAGCCGGCCCATCTGCGCTTTCGCGTCGTCCAGGTTGCCGGAGGGGAGACCGGCCCGCACCTGCTCGCGCGCGGCGGGCTGCAGATCGTCGACGACCATGACCCGGCAGTTGGCGTGGTCGGGTTCCATCAGCGTCAGCATGCCCTCGTCGGTGACGCATCCCACGAGCGCCTGTTCCTGCAACGAGTAGCCGAGCACGTTGCCGGGCACGCCCCGCAGCACGGTGACCCGGCCGTCGTCGGCGCCGACGTAGTAGTAGTTGCGGATCATCGTGCGACCCACGACCAGGCCGGCCGCGAGCAGCGCCAGTACGACGATCGCCCCGATGATCCACCACAGGCGGCTGCGCTTGCGCTTCGGTTCGGGTTCGGGCGCGCTGATCACCCGCTTCGGGGTGGCACGCGGCGGGCGCATCGCCGCGGCGCGACCGGCTGCGGTGTTCGGCGGGGGAGTGTCCTCGTCCTCACCGGACGCTGCGCCTGCGACGATCGGATGACTCTGCCCGTAGTCCAGGTCGATGACGTCGGCGACGACGACGGTGACGTTGTCCGGGCCGCCGCTGCGCAACGCCAGTTCGATGAGGCGGTCGGCGCACTCGTCGTGGGTGCCCTCGCGCATCGTGTTGGCGATCGTCTCGTCGCTGACCACGTCGGACAGACCGTCCGAGCACACCAGGTAACGGTCGCCGACGCGCACCTCGCGCACCGTGAGGGTCGGCTCGACCTCACTGCCGGTCAGCGCCCGCATGATCAGCGACCGCTGCGGATGCGAATGCGCCTGCTCGGCGGTGATGCGACCCTCGTCGACGAGGGACTGCACGAAGGTGTCGTCGCGGGTGATCTGGGTCAGCTGGTCGTCGCGCAGCAGGTAGGCGCGCGAATCGCCGATGTGGGCCAGGCCCAGCTTGCTGCCGGCGAACAGGATCGCGGTGAGCGTGGTGCCCATGCCGTCGAGTTCGGGTTCCTCCTCGACCTGATCGGCGATGGAGGCGTTGCCTTCGCGGACCGCGGCGGCGAGCTTGCCGAGCAGGTCCTCGCCCGGCTCGTCGTCGTCGAGGTGGGCGAGCGCCGCGATCATCAGTTGTGAGGCGACCTCACCGGCGGCGTGGCCGCCCATGCCGTCGGCGAGCGCGAGCAGACGTGCCCCGGCGTACACGGAGTCTTCGTTGTTGGAGCGGACCAAACCCCGGTCGCTGCGGGCGGCGTATCGCAATACAAGGGTCACGGGCGGAGCTCGATCACGGTCTTCCCGACCCGGACCGGGGTGCCGAGGGGTACGCGGACAGCGGTGGTGACTTTCGCACGATCGAGATAGGTCCCGTTGGTGGAACCCAGGTCCTCGACGTACCAGTCGGAGCCACGTGGCGAGAGCCGGGCGTGGCGGGTGGAGGCGTAGTCGTCGGTGAGCACGAGCGTCGAATCGTCGGCACGTCCGATCAGCACCGGCTGGGTGCCCAGCGAGATGCGGGTGCCGGCGAGCGCACCCTGTGTCACCACCAGGTACTTCGCCGTCTTGTTGCGACTCAGCGACGGCAGCACCGACTGCTTGCCCGAATAGCGAGGCAGCGGCCGGGCGGCGCCGGCGTAGATGTCCGAGCGCAGTGTGCGCAGAACAGCCCAGATGAACAGCCACAGCAGGAGGAGGAAACCCGCCCGGGTCAGCTGCAGAATCAGCCCCTGCACGGCTCATCCTCCTTCGGCATGATCGACCGGCGCACTCGCATCCGGTGTGCTGAGGTCACCCACAATACGGACTGTGTACGACTCGACGCATCGTCCGACGCGTCGGCTACGCGTCGGACAGGTCTCGAGTCGGGTCCGATTCGGTGTCGAATCCCGTTCAGAGGATGCGGACCAGGATCTCCGAGTGACCGGCACGGACCACATCGCCGTCGGCGAGCTGCCAGTCCTGCACCGGCGCGCCGTTGACGGTGGTGCCGTTGGTGGAACCGAGATCGGACAGCATCGCGACCGCGCCGTCCCAGCGGATGTCGATATGGCGACGTGACACGCCGGTATCCGGGAGCCGGAACTGGGCGTCCTGGCCGCGGCCGATGATGTTGCTGCCTTCGCGGAGCTGGTAGTAGCGGCCGCTGCCGTCCTCGAGCTGGAGGGTCGCGGTCAGCACACGACCCGCGGGAGCACCGGCCGGCGGGTAGGCGGCGCCGCCACCGTAGTTGCGGTCGTCGTAGCCGCCCTGCTGGCCGTAACCCTGCTGGTCGTAACCCTGACCCTGATCCGCGTAACCCGGGTCTGCATAGCCCTGGTTGCCGTAGGCCTGCTGGCCGTACGGCTGCGGCTGGTAGGCCTGGTCGGCGTAGCCCTGGTCGTAGCCACCGGGCTGGCCGTAGCCGTTCTGGTAACGGTTGTCGCCGTAGGGCTGCTGGTAGTCGCGGCCGTACTCCTGGCTGTAGGCCTGCTGCTGGTCGTAGCCGCCACCGTAGTTGCGGTCGTCGTAGCCGCCCTGCTGGGCGTAACCCTGCTGGTCGTAGCCCTGATCGGCGTAACCCTGGTCGTAACCCGCGGCACCGGCGGGCTGGCCGTAGCCGCCCTGCTGGCCGTAACCCTGCGCGTAGCGCTGCTCCTGACCGACGTGCGCGTGACCGTTGCGCGCGTACTGCGGCTCCGCGCGATCGGCGGGCTCGCGGCCGGGTTCGTAGCCGGGGTTTTGCGTCATGGGGGCAACTCCTGGGTCGGGTTTCACGGTCGGGCGATTCTGGGGCGAACGCGAGGCCGGGGCGCGCGCCGGTGAGCGCCCGGTATCGGGATCGACCGAGCCGCGAGTGCGGTACTGCCCTGTGTGCAGCGCCGACGACGACTCGAAGGCAACATTGATCTCACCGTAGGTCTGCCACCCTTGTTCGCGAATGAAGTCCTCAAGGTGACGGGAGAATGCCTTCACCGTCAAGTCCCTGTCTGCTGCCAGGGCCTCATGATCGGATTCGCTGATGGTGATGACGTACTTGTTCGGTGCGAGCATGAGCCCACGATCGAGCTGCTGGACACCATCCGTCGCTTCCTGTTGAAGCGCGGCTTCGACCTCTTGGGGGACCACACCGCCTCCGAAGACGCGCGCGAACGCGTCGCCGATTGCGGCTTGAAGCTTGCGTTCGAAACGCTGCGCGATACCCATGGCGGCCCCCTTCCCAGGTCTGTGCGTGTCGCGATGCAGTTCTCGCCCCTGCATGGTATCGACTTTTCGTCCGATCCGGCTCGGAGGATCGTGAGCGATTGTCCAACTCGGTACCGAGCCCTGTCGTTGGACCCCGAGAAACCCGCCTTGACCAGGCGAATCGTTATATCCGGGGATGATGTGTTACTGTTCTCCAGTCGCTCGGGCGAGTGGCGGAATGGCAGACGCGCTGGCTTCAGGTGCCAGTGTCCTTCGGGACGTGGGGGTTCAAGTCCCCCTTCGCCCACAGAGAGCAGTTCCACGAACTGCGACGAACGAGGTCACGAACTCGAAAGAGGTCGTGACCTCGTTTTCGTATGTGCGGTCGATAGCGGCTCGATTCCGATCGGCCGTTCGATATCGATCCGGCAATCGACGCGGTGAGTGCGAATTCGCTCACGCTGCAGTGTGGGCGAATTCCGAATCGCGCCGTGGATCGAGCGCGACAGCAGCAATTGCGGGTCGGTGTCACCTCGTCGTCAGGTCGAACGTCAGCAGAGAGGGGCGCAGATAGTCCGTCGGATCGACGAGCATGCGCACCTCGGGTGGATTCGGCAGGCTCGCCACTGCCTCGCGCAACCGCGGCTCGTACGCGGCGGCGGGCGCGGAGACGGGTGGGAGCCAGTTGTCGTGATGAGAGGGGACGAACACGGACGGGCGCAGCGCCCGGATGTAGTCGAGTGTGTCGCCGAGGCCGTTCGTGTACTGGTTGTAGCCCTGGATCGACCCGATCTGCACCGATGAGGCGGGCAACTCCCGCAGGGTGTCGAGGACCTGTGGTGCGTCGGTGACGAGCGGCCCCGAACTGTCGTGCCAGGTGAGCACGAAGCCGCCGACCTCGAACTGATACAGCAACGAGCCGCCCTCCTCGTCGCCGGCGTGGTCCGCCAGGTGCTGCAGATCCTGGAGCGTCGGGGGGTGCTCGACGGTCGGCGTGAAGTCGGGCGCGAGGACGAGCGGGGCCTGCTCGCCCCGGGGTGCGCGCAGTCCGGAGTGCAGGTGCCGCACCGCGCGCACGGTCACACCGCCCAGCGTGAATTCGGTCCGATCCAGGGACAACGGATGCGTCCGCAGGTCCGTGGCGGCCTGCTCGTCGAGTTCCCGGCAGTGCTCCTCGGTGCCGACGATCGTCGCGCCGGACAGTGACGCGATCTCGGCTGCGTCGGCGGCATGGTCGAAGTGTCCGTGCCCGATGAAGATGTGGCTCGGCGCCAACGCTGCCAGTTCGGTGGGGCTCGTCGGCACACGATTCGAGAACTCCCCGCGAGGCACCCACGCGTCCAGAAGGAAGACGTCCCCGGCGATCGCCATCGCGAAGCTCGTCACCCCGAACCACGAGAGGATCACCTTGTCGGGATCCACTCCTCCGGTGCGCGGGTCGACGTGCTCGGCTCCGAAGAATCGTTGGCGGGCAGCGATCGTCGGGTTCGCATTCGGCTCGGCAGAGGCCACCGGCCGCGCCGGGGTCACGACGGCGACGGCTGCGGCGGCCGCCGCAGCCACGAAGGTCCGGCGGCTGATCGCATACGAGGACATGGGCGCAGTCTAGGGCGACAGCGATCCTGATCCGAGAATCCACGCGGTGAATGCGAATTCGCTCATGCAACAACGTGAGCGGTTTCCGAATCGCGTCGTGGATCGGGACGAGCCAACCGAACGCAGGCCTCGCGCTACCGGGCCGCGACCGCGGTGCGCATGACCTCGAGGGCCTCCTCCTCATGAACCGGTCCGACGACGGTGACTTCCGCATCGGTCGCCGCGACGACGTCTGCGCAACCGAGGGTGAAATGAGGTCCCTCGGGGAGGATGGTCGAGAACCCTTCGGTCGACGCGGCGAACACGATCCGGGTGATACCGGCCCAGACGCACGCTGCGGCGCACATGGGACACGGTTCGCCGCTCGCGTACATCGTGGCGCCGGCGAATCGGTCGTCGTGCCCGTCGGCGGTTGCCCGGCGGATCGCGACGAGTTCGGCATGTGCGGTGATGTCGCCGGAGGAGGCGACTTCGTTGAGACCTTCGGCGAGCACCTCACCGGTGGCTGCGACCAGGACGGCGCCGAACGGGCGGTTGCCCGACACTGCTGCTTCTGCGGCGAGTTCGAGGCTGCGTGCGAGGAAGCGGGACTCGGGTGCGGGAACGGTCATGCGCTCATCTCTACTCTGGTTCCGATGTCGGCGGCGAGTGCGGCGTCGACGAGGATGCGGGCGGTCACGAGATCCTGCAGGCCGATGCCTACTGAGTTGAAGAGGGTGATGTCCTCGTCGCTGCGGCGGCCGAGCCCGCGATCGAGGACGACGTCGCCGAGTTCGACGGCCACCGCGTCCTCGGTGAGATGTCCTTCGCCGATGGCGAGCAGGACGTCACCGGACTTCGTCAGTGCGGTGGGGCGACTGTCGACGACGAGTCGGGCCGAACCCATTCCGACACCGTCGATCTCACGGTGATCGGCGCGCGGGGGTGCACCCACGGCGTTCAGGTGCAGGCCCGGCCGGAACCACGCGCCGTGGACGATCGGATCCTTCGACGGTGTCAGTGTGCAGACGATGTCGGCGGTCGACAGAACGTCGCGCGGCGATTCGGCGTGTTCGACGCGCAGGTCCAGATCGTGAACACGGCGGCGGAACTCGTCAATGGTCGCAGCGGAGCGGGACCAGACCGATACCTTGTCGATCGATCGGACGCGAGCGATCGCGCGAGTGTGTTCGACGGCGAGTGTGCCGGCACCGATCAAGCCCAGGGTCGTGCTCGAATCCCGTGCGAGGTGTGCGGTGGCGACGGCGCTCGCGGCGGCCGTGCGGACGGCGGTGATGAGCCTTCCGTCGAGGACCGCTTCGCATTCGCCGGTCCGATCCGACATCAGCAGGATGGTCGAGCGTTGGGTGGGTCGACCGGCGGCACGGTTGAACGGCATGTCGGACAGCACTTTCACCGAGCTGGCTCGCTGCCGGGTCGCGACTGCGGCCATCGGCAGGACCGTTCCCCCCTGTTCGAGGGGGAGGACCGCCGGTGCCGGATTGCATGCGGTGCCGGCGGACAGATCGGCGTGGGCGCGTTCGACGGCGTCGTAGACGGCGTGCCGGTCGATCAGGGCCTCGATGTCGGAATGGGTGAGGACGAGGGTCATCTGTTTGTCTGCCTCTCGGATTGATGTTCAGACACGGCCGATGTAGGGGACGGTGAGGCAGGACGGTGCTTTCCGTCCACCCACGAAGCCGCTGACCGCGACGATCGCAATGAGGTAGGGCAGCATCACGAGCACGGCGTAGGGGATGTTCACCCCGATCGCGGGGAGCGCGAACTGCATTGCACGGGCGACACCGAAGAACAATGCAGCCCAGAGGATTCCGGACACCTTCCATCGACCGGCGATCACGGCCACGACGGCGAGGTAGCCCATACCCGCAGTCATGTTCTCGCTGAACGAGCGGACCTCCGAGAGCGCGAGGTGAGCGCCGGCGAGGCCACCGGCTGCGGATGCGATGAGCACCCCCGCGACACGGATGCGGTTGACGGCCAGCCCGGTCCAGCCCGCAGACGTCGCGTCTTCACCGACGGCGTCGATCCTGATCCCGGGCATGGTGCGGCGGGAGAAGATCACTGCCAGTGCGGCGATGACCGCCAGGCAGAAGTAGCCGAGGAGGGTTTGCCCGAACACCGCGGGACCGATGATCGGCAGGTCGCTCAGGACCGGAATCCGGACGTCGGCGAAGGCGGGCACGTTCTGGCCCTTTCCGGCGTCGGGCAGGACCCGCGCCCCGAAGGTGGTGAGACCGAGGGCCAGTGCGTTGGCTGCGACACCGACGACGATCTGGTCGGCACGGAGCCGCACGCTCAGCAGTGCCTGGGCGAAACCGAAGATCAGGCCCGCGACGACGCCGGCGACCGCACCGAGCACTGCCGATCCGGTGCTGACCGAGGCGAGCACGCCGGCGAACGCTCCGGTGAGCATCATTCCTTCCATGCTCAGGTTGAGCACCCCGGCGCGTTCGGAGATCGATTCGCCGGTGGCTGCGAGCAGTAGGGGTATGGCGAATGCCACTCCGCCGGTGAGTACTTCGGTGATCATTGCGGTGTTCATACGAGCACCTCCCTGGCGGGGGCTTCGGTGTGGACCTCGGGACGGGATTTGCGTTGCGGCTTGGAGGTACTCGTCCACCATGCGGCACCGGCGATGAGGATGATCAGCAGGCTCTGGACGACGGTGATCGTGGACGCGGGTACTCCGGCGGCGAGTTGGAGGTTGATACCGCCGGAGACCAGGAAGCCGAACAGTGTGGAGACCGCGATGACGGCGGTCATCGATCCCCGAGCGAGGAGTCCGACGACCAGTCCGCTGAACCCGAATCCGGAGGAGAATCCGTCGGCGAGGACGAACGGTGCGGAGGCGACGAGCAGTCCTCCGGCCAGCCCGGAGAAACCGCCCGCCGCGGCGAGCCCGAGGAACGCGGTGCGATCGACGGGGACGCCGAATCGGGCCGAAGCGGTGCCGGACAGTCCCACGCTCCGCAGCCGAAGTCCGGTGATCGTGTGGTGCAACATGATTCCCACTGCGATCACCGAGATCACGGCGATCACGATCGCGATCGTGGCCGGGTTCCTGTCCAGGCCCAGCAACGGAAGGCGCGCCGAGACTGCCAGCGGTTCGGACTGGGGCAGGGTCTCCGAGGACGTCATCGGCTGGCGCAACAGCGACGGTTCCTGGACCATCAGCACCACCAATGCCAGGCCGACGAAGTTCAGCAGCAGGGTGGTGATGATCTCGCTGGTGCCGCGGCGGATCCGCAGCCAGGCCGCGATTCCCGCCCAAGCCGCACCTGCGAGGACGGCGGCGAGCAGAGCAGCGGCGAGACCGAGGGGGACCGGCACCGAATCGGGGATCGAGACCCCGACTGCGGTGGCGGCGATACCGCCCAGGCAGATCTGGCCTTCACCACCGACGTTGACGAGCCCGGCCCGGTAGGCGACGGTGAATCCGGCTGCCACCAGCATCAGGAGCGCGGCGTTGTTGAGCGAGGTTCCGATCGCGAACGGCGATCCCAAGGTTCCGTCGACGAGCGCGTCGACGACCGTTCCGGGGTCGGCTCCGGCGGTGGCAGCCAGAGCCAGACCCGCGACGGCCGATACGACCAGGGCGCCGAGGGCGATCACCAGCGGGTGGCGCAGGTGCAGATGTTGTATCGACGGCAGGAGGCGCAGCCGCGGGCGGCGGTCGGGTGTGATGGAGGTGGTCATGCGGGGACTCCGGTCATGAGGCTGCCGATATCGGTTGCGGCAGTGGGTGAGTCGGTGCGCACAGATCCCAGTAGTGCGCCGCGATAGGCCACGACGATCCGGTCGCACACGGTCAGCAGTTCGTCGATTTCGCTGGAGGTGATCAGGACCGCGGTACCGTTGTCGGCCGCGTCGCGCAATCGGTCGAGCACGAACGCGACTGCACCGGCGTCCAGGCCCCGGGTGGGTTGCGCGGCGATAACGACACGCAATCCGGCAGTGGACAATTCGCGGGCAAGGACGACCTTCTGCTGGTTGCCGCCGGACAGTGAACCGATCGGCGCGTCCGGATCCGAGGCCCTGATCGAGTACTCGGCAATCGCGTCGGCGGCGTCGGCGCGCATCCGGTTCCGATCGAGCAGCCCCCACCGGCGGTACTGCCGCAGCCGGGGCATCGCGAGGTTCTCGGCGATCGACAGGTCGGCGATCATTCCTTCGGCGTGCCGGTCCTCGGGAATCACCGCCATGCCCGCGGCGGTCCGTTGCGCCGGCGATGCATCGGTGATATCCGTGCCGTCCAGGGTCACCGTGCCGCTGTCGGCGGTCAGCGACCCTGACAGCACGGCGGTCAGTTCGGACTGTCCGTTGCCCTCGACGCCTGCGATACCTACGATCTCGCCGCGTCCGATGCCCAACTCCACGTCCGACAGTGCGGTACTGCCGTCCGGGCGGGTCACGTCGAGACCGCTCACCCGCAGGACGGCATCGGCGTCGCTGTGGGTATCGCGGCGCCGTCGTAGGCCGGCGGCGGGGTCGATCGGTTCCTTGTCGCCCAGCATCAGTTTCAGCAGCGAGGACAGCGGCACGTCGGCGAGCCGTCCTCCACCGACGACGGTGCCTCCGCGCAGGACGGTGGCCTCGTCGGCGGCGCGGGCGACTTCACCGAGCTTGTGGGTGATGAGGACGACCGACTTGCCGTCCGCGGCAAGGGCGGCGCACGTGGCGATCAGTGCGTCGATCTCGGAGGGATCGAGCACTGCGGTCGGTTCGTCGAGCAGGATCAGCCGTGGGTCACGCAGCAGGGCCTTGACGATCTCCACTCGCTGGCGGGCCCCGACGGTCAGCTCGCCGACCGTGGCCTTCGGGTCGACACTCAGACCGTAGTTGTCTGCGATGCGGTCGAGGTCGTCCGACAGCCGGCCCCGCGGCGGACGGAAGCCGTCGCGCCCCAGCAGCAGATTGTCGGCGACGGTCATCGTGGGGATCAGCGAGAAGTGCTGATGCACCATCGCGACCCCTGCCTGCAGAGCGTCCGACGGATTGCGTGGCCGGTAGTCGGCGCCGGCCAGGGTCATGCTGCCGGTATCGGGAGAGACGGTGCCGTAGACGGTGTTGCACAGGGTCGATTTCCCGGCACCGTTCTCTCCCAGAATGCAGTGCACGGAACCAGGTTTCACGGTCAGTGTCACCGCGTCCAGGGCGCGCACCGAGCCGAACGATTTCCCGATCCCGTTCATCGACAGCAGCGCGGTGGTGGTGGTCATCGTCATCGCCTCTCGTTCGGCTTCCGGCCGTCAGTAGGGCTGGACCGCGCCGGAGACGATCGCCGCCTCCGCATCGGACAATGCCCGGGCGACAGCCGGATCGGTCGAGCACACGATGAATTCGCTGCCGCCCTTGTCGGTCGTCACGCCGAACGGAACCTGCGCGGCCGTCCACGTGCCGTCGAGCACCGAGGACACCGCGTACTCGATTTCGGTGCCGATATCGGTGCGCACGAAGCCGGCGTAGACGGTGTTCGCGCAGTCACCCGGGATGGGCCCGCCGTTGAAACGGTTGCCCGATTCCCGCGCGGCCTGCTCGATGCCCTGCTTGCCGAGGTTGACGATCTGACCCAGTACGTCGGCACCACCGGCATAGGCGGCACCGGCGGCCTGCTTGGCCTTGGCCGGGTCGTTGAAGTCACCCACGTACTGCGGTGCGAGGACCTTGACGTCCGGCCGGACGAACCGAGCGCCGTTACCGAATGCGCTGGCGGCGTTCACGATCGCCGGAAGTTCCACCCCGCCGACGAACCCGACCGTCCCGTTCTTCGACGACATGGCGGCGACGGCACCGGACAGGAATTCGGCCTCGGCCTGCTGCGGGTCGTAGTAGGCCAGGTTCGGCAACGGTTCGGCGTCGGCGGGCCCGCCGATCTCCACGAACTTGACGTCGGGGAACTGCGGGGCGACCGCGCGCAGGTCGGCGTCGGTCTGCCCACCGACCGAGATCACCAGATCGTTCTGGGAGGCGAAGCGCTGCAGCGCCTGCTGATAGTCGGCGGCGGCGACCTGCTCGACGTAACTGACGTCGATCCTGTCCCCGTATTCGGCCTGGATGCGTTCCACGCCTGCGAATCCCGACTGCATGAATCCCGTGTCGTTGATCGATCCGGGCAGGAAGACGCCGACGGACAGGACGTCGTCGGACGAGTCCGCGTCAGAAGTTCCGCACGCGCTCAGTCCCACTGTCAGAAGACCAGTGGCTGCGACGGACATGACCTTGGTGGCGGTGGTGACCTTCATAGGGCTTCTCCCGATTCATCGATACCGATTAGCGGTATACCGTTACGAGAAGCGTGGTCCCGATCCATTTCTGTCAGATTGCGAGGCTGTAAGAATTCCATTACTGGTATACCGCTATTTTTCGGTGTCTATGCTGGTGACAGGCACGAAGAGGAAAGAGGTCGAACGTGACAACCGCAGTGGACGCAGCAAGCCGGAAGTCGCTACGGGACGTCGCCTATGACGAACTACGCTCCCGCATCATCGGCCTGGACCTCGCTCCGGGTACCCGTCTGATCGAGCGCGATCTTGCCGAGGAGCTGGCCGTCTCGCGCATTCCGCTGCGCGAAGCGATGCAGCGATTGGAACGGGACGGGCTGGTCGTCGTGGTGCCGCGCCAGGGTGCGATCGTCTCGCCGTTCACCGTCGACGACGTCCGGGACCTCTTCGACGTCCGCGAGAACCTCGAGGTTCTCGCAGCGCGACTGGCCGCCGAACGCGCCGACGAGGAGGGCCTGGCAGCTCTTGCCGCTCAACTGGATACAGCACGCGACGCGACCGAACGCGGCGACAAGGCTGCCATCGCCGCGGCGAACGCGAAGTTCCACGCCCTCATCGTCGATCTCGCCGCCAACCCGCTACTCGAATCGATCCTGCAACCGCTGGAAGCCCGGACACAGTGGCTGTTCCATCTGACCAAGGAGCGCGACGCCACGGTGCAATGCCGCGAACACGAGGAGCTGCTGGCCGCCATCGCCGACCACGACCCCGACCGGGCTGCCGAATCCGCTTTCCACCACGTGCATTCCGGACGCGAGGCCAGCCTGAGAATGGCCGCCGAATGGTCCGATGTCGACATCGACCCGGTACACCTCACCAAGGGCCGGCGACGCGGCGGCTCGTGACCATTTGGCGGGCCCACTACCGGTAAGGCGCTGGGACCTTCGCGATGAATCGGAGAAGGTGCTGGTCGGACCGGATCGACTATCCTTCAGCCGCTTCGAATTCGAGCTCGCCGAGCTGGCCGAGCCGGCTCTTGATTCGTTCGATGTCGACGGGTAACCGGCCGCTGCCGGCGAACGCGTCCAGCGGCGTGGTCGCGAGGAAAACGGTGGTGATGTCGCAGTCGTACAGCACGTCGACCACGTTGGCGAAGCGTTGCGCCGGCTCACGTCCTGTGGCTCGAAGGTCGGGCACTCCGCTGACGACCCAGGTACCGAATTGTCGTGCGAGGGCGAGGTAGTCGACCGGGGCCGTGGTGTTTTCGCACAGGTCGGCGAAGTCGACCCACAGGCACCCCTCCGCTGCGCGCAGGGCACGGACGGGATGCCCGGCCGGTGCGAGGACTGTGCGTTCGTCGGGAGTCGGCGAGCGCAGTCCCAGTCGGTCTCTCTGCTCCTGCGTGCCGGGGCTGACCCACCATCCGGCGGCGAAACCGGCCTCGTGACCGGAGGCGGTGCGGTAGTCCACAGGCCCGTCGACGGTGACGACGGTGAAGAACTGCTCGATCATCTCGATCGAGGGGATGAAGTCGTCGTGGAACAGCGGGTTGGGCATCAGGGATCGAGGCGGGTAGTTCGAAGTCAGGATCACCCGGATCTGCCGATCGAGAAGGGCGGGCAGGAGACGGGCGATGAACTTGCCGTCCGCGGGGTCGTGGACGTGGAACTCGTCGAAGCACACGAGATCCACCCCGCCCAACAGCTCGTCCAGAGCAGCGGCAAGGTTGTTGCGGTGCCGTCGGATGCCCAGATGCAGGTCGCGGAAGAACTCGTGGAAGTGAACCCGCATCTTCCGGTCGGTCGGCAGCGCGGCGAAGTACGTCGCCATCAGCCAGCTCTTGCCCCGTCCGACGGGACCCCACAGATACAGATTCCGATCGCCGGCGGCGAGGGCGGCCGCGGTCTCCAGCTGCGATCCGTCGAGGGTGAATCCCAGATCTTGTGCAGCGGTATCGAATGCAGCGCCGTCTACGAGCAGGGAACCACGTGGCGGTGACGTTCTGCGAGTCCGACGCATGGCTCGAAACTCTAGCATCGTAGAGTCTCGGGGAATGGAGGTGGATATGGCTGAACGTCGCTCCCGTCGAGAGCTGATCTGCGAGGCCGCGTTGGACCTGGCTGCCGAGGGTGGCAACCATGCGCTCACGCACCAGGGCATCGATGCACGCCTCGGTCTGGCCCGGGGCTCGACGTCGTACTACTACCGCACCCGTCACGCCCTGGTGTCCGCCGCGATCGCGCACCTGGCGCGCCGGTCCCGGGAACACTTCGACAGCGCCGCCTCCATCGTCCGGCCGCCCACCATCGAAGCGGCCGGGAATCTGATCGCGGACCAGCTCGAAACGCTGGTGACGGACCGACGCAGGGACGTCCTTGCCCGATACGCGCTCGTCGTCGACGCGGCCGCCGACGACGAGCTGAGGACAGGTCTGGCGTCGTGCCTGTTTTCGCTTCCCGCCGCGACCGCACTGATGGATGCCCTCGGCGCATCAGGACCTCCGGATGCCGCGCGCGACCTCATCAGTCTGCTCGAAGGGATGGTGTCCGATTTCGCGTTCGGGACAAGGGTTCTCGCACCAGGTGATTCGTTCGCCGAGCATCGCGAGTCGCTGCGGACCACGATCCGCCTGTGGATAGGCACTCTCGTTACGAGCCGATGACATCCGCGTTCGAGGTCACTCGGAAGGCGGGCTATCGACCGAGAATGCTGCGGCGTGCCCGGGCCCGTAAAGGGGCTTCGAGCCTGCTCGAGACGAAACTGCCCCGGATCGTATCCGGGAACAGGGACGTATGGGCTCGCGAGTCCACCGCCCGGTGCCCCGGCCCGACGTAAGCTCGAAAACGGACGGAAGTCCGAACCGTGCAGAGCTGCACTCGGAGGTCAGGACCGAAGTAGACGATGGCCGATACAGATCCCTTCGCGACGCAACGTGGCGTGGCCGGAACGGTCTCCGCGGAGCTGGAGGACGTCGGTTTCGAGGATCCGCAAGAGGTCGGCCGCGGCGGATTCGGCGTGGTCTACCGGTGCACTCAGCCTTCGCTGGACCGCGTCGTCGCGGTGAAGGTCCTCACGGCCGATCTGGACGAGGACAACCGCGCCCGATTCCTGCGTGAGCAGCGCGCCGCCGGCCGCTTGACCGGTCACCCCAACATCGTCAACATCCTGCAGGCCGGCATCACCGCCAACGGCCGGCCCTTCATCGTGATGCCCTTCGAATCCCAGGGCTCGCTCGAGACGCGGATTCGCCGGCAGGGCCCGCTCCCGCTGGAGGACGTCCTGCGGATCGGGGTCAAGATGGCCGGCGCGCTCGAGGCGGCCCATGCTGTCGGCATCATTCATCGCGATGTGAAGCCCGCGAACATCTTGTTCACGGACTACGGCGAGCCGGCGTTGACGGACTTCGGTATCGCTCACGTCGCGGGTGATTTCCGGACAGCCGTCGGGGTGCTCACCGGTTCGCCGGCGTTCACCGCACCGGAGGTGTTCAACGGTGCGCCACCGAGCGCCGCCGCCGACGTCTACGGGCTCGGGGCCACCCTGTTCGCGGCGGCCACCGGTCACGCCGCGTTCGAACGTCGCAGCGGTGAGCAGGTGGTCGCGCAGTTCGTGCGGATCGCCACGGAGCCGGTCCCGGATCCTCGTGACCACGGGGTCGCCGCCGACGTCAGTGCTCTGATCGGGGCCGCAATGGCCGGCGACCCGGACGACCGCCCGTCCGTGGTCGAGCTGGGGGGCAGGCTTCGCGAGGCGCAACGATCACACGGATTCTCCGTGGACGACATGACCGCGAGCGCGGGTGCCGGAGTTCCTGTCTACGCCTCGAGCACGGCGGGAGAGGCCACCCGGCCACCGACGGCGCGGACCGGCCGCACGCGAGACCTTCCGCTGGAGCTGACGAGCTTCGTCGACCGCCGCGAAGAGCTGGGGAAGGCCAAGAACCTCCTGGCGACCGCCCGTCTGGTGACGCTGGTCGGGGTCGGTGGGGTGGGCAAGACCCGTCTCGCGCTGAGAATCGCCCATCAGATGCGCGCCGCGTTCGCCGACGGTGTGTTCCTCGTCGAACTGGCCGAGCTGCAGGACGAATCCCTCCTGGTCGACGTGGTCGCCGGTGCGATCGGTCTGCGCGATCAGTCGACCACGCCGCTGAAGGTGGTCCTCGAGAACTACCTCGCGAAGCGGGAGGTGCTGCTCGTCCTCGACAACTGTGAGCATCTGATCGACGCGGTCGCGCATGTCGCGGAGTCGCTGCTGCGCGCGGGGCCGGGATTGCGGATCCTCGCGACCAGTCGTGAGCGGATCGGCATCGGCGGCGAGGTGGTGCTGCCGCTGGCGCCGCTGCCGATCCCCGATCTCGAGAATCTCCCGGCACGAGGACACCGCAACGACGCGATGACGCTGTTCGTCGAGCGGGCCGCCGCGGCGGTGCCCGGCTTCGTGGCCGGTGACGACGACGCGCTCACGATCGCCAAGATCTGCCGTCGTCTCGAAGGCCTGCCGCTGTCGATCGAACTCGCCGCCGCCGGGCTGCGGGCGATATCGCCGGAGCAGGTGTTGCAGCGGCTCAGCGACCGCTACGCGCTGCTCACCCGGGGTAGCAGGGATGCACCCGAGCGGCAACAGACGCTGAGGATGTGCGTCGACTGGAGCTACGAACTGTGCACACCGCTGGAACAGCGGATGTGGGCGCGTCTGTCGGTGTTCGTCGGAGGGTTCGAACTCGATGCCGCCGAGCACATCTGCGGCTCGGAGTTCTCCGCGGAGGATGTCTTCGACGCGGTGTCCAACCTCGTCGACAAGTCGATCCTGATCCGCGAGCAGTCCGGTCCGGTCGCGCGGTTCCGGATGCTCGAGACGATCCGGGAGTACGGACAGGAGAAGGCATCCGAGGCAGGTGATCTCGCGGATCTGCGACGGGCGTACCGCGACTGGTACGAGCAGCTGGCGCGGGACGCGGAGGCCGACTGGATCGGCCCGCGACAGCTCGATTGGATGAAGCGGCTCACCACGGAACTGGCCAACATACGGCAGGCGCTGGACTTCTGTGCCTCCGACGACCCGGAGGCCGGGGTCCGGATGGCGGGGGCGTTGTTCCCCTATTGGTTTTCGCGGAGTCTCATCGGCGAGTGCGGTCGCTGGTGTCACCGGATGCTGGAACAGGCGGTGGCGAAGCCGAGCGTCGACCGGGCGAAGGCGGCATTCGTGGAAAGCGCGATGGCCGGGCTGCAGGGAGATTCGGACGCCTCGGTGATCGTGATGCGGAACGAGCGCGCGTTGGCGGAAGGGACGACGGACCCCCTCCTGCTGGCGTATCTCGATCTCGGCGACGCCTACGGCACCCTGTTCAGTGGTGACCTTCAGCGCACGTGTGAATGGTTCGAAGGCGCATTGTCGACCTTCACGGATCTGAACGATGTCCTCTACCAAGTGGTTCCCCGCATCGGCATGGGACTGGCCTACGAAATCGTCGGTCGGACCGACCTGGCGATCAGCTGCTACGAGCGTGCCCTCGAGATCACCGAGGCTCGCGGTGAGTCCGTACACAGATCGTATGCGCAGTGGGCACTGGCGGTCGTGGTGTGGCGTCAGGGCGACCGCGACCGCGCGGAACAGCTTCTACAGCAATCACTTCGGATTGCGCGCAAGTACACGCCACGGCTCAACATCAGTTTGGTCCTTCAGGTGCTCTCATGGATCGCGATGGCGGATCGCAATGCCGAACGCGCGGTGGTCCTGGCCGCGGCCGCCGACCACCTGAGCCAGTCGATCGGAAGTCCGTCCGTGGTTGTGCCCGGTCTTGCCGAGAACCACGAAATGACTCTGCGTGCCGCGCGTGATGCACTGAGTTCGAGGGCGTTCGAGGCCGCTCGCCGGAAGGGCGAAGCGCTCGGCGTCACCGGCGCGGTCGCGTATGCGCTCGGGGAAAACTCCGGCGGATCCGGGTCGAAGTCTCCCCTCGCAAGTGCCCCGACGAAGCGGGAACTCGAGGTCGCCGGGCTGGTCGCCGAGGGACTGACGAACAGGGAGATCGCGGAGCGTCTGACGATCTCGCTCCGTACCGCGCAGGGACACGTCGAGCGTCTTCTGGGGAAGCTCGGATTCGCCAGGCGTTCCCAGATCGCGGTGTGGTTCACCGAGCAACGCGACTCCGGCGAGTGATCGGGAGTTTTTCCGGCGACACGAACGCGTGTTCGAGTTGACCCTCGACGCCACCCGTGGGACCATCCCTGCACCGGCCTGAATACAGGTCGACCCCGGAAGGTGCTACCAACACCGACCGGGGTCTGGGCACACGACAGATAGGCACTGTCATGCACCGTACGGTGGATTCTATCCACACGCCCCGCAGAGGCGTGCACGAGCAACGAGCCGCGAGCGCCTTCCGCGCCGGCCCGCACATCACCTGGCCACCAGGTTCGTATCCGACGTCCTGACCACGCAGCCCCTCGATCCCGCGACCCGCGGTCCGATCGAGGGGCTCGAGGTGTTCTCCGTCTGCCTCGGTGTGGGCACGGGCCGTTCCGGTGACCGTGGCGCATCGGGCGGGCGTCGTCGCTCGTCTCCCAGAGTCCGACGTCAGCGCTTCGACGCTGCGAACCGGGTGCCATTCCCGTGTTTCGAAACCGACTGGGCGCCAGTAACCCTCGTCTCCACAGCTGGTGGTGGAGCACCCGATCGTGCGGGTCGACACGAACGACCGGGTCCAGTACCTGCCGCACGTCCGCCGCGACGTGGGGCTACGAGTGCTGGCCGAGACGGTCTATCGGGGCATGGCGACCGGGCAGCGTTGGGGAAGGGGCCGGAGCAAGCTCAGGGACCCGTAGGGTCTCCGATCGGTCGGGGGCAGCCGCCCGCAGGGCGTCCGTCGATCTCCGGTTGTTCGAGCTCGGTCGGCTCACTGCAGGATTCGGGGACCGAGTTGGTGGGTGAGTTCGAGAGCCAGCATGAGTGCCAATCGGTGTTCACCGGGGTGGTGGCCGAGCAGTTCGGTTGCGCGGGCGACTCGTTGCAGGACGGTGTTGCGGTGCGTGTGCAGGCGAACCGCCGCCCGCGGGGCGTTGTCGGCTTCCTCGAGGTAGATCCGCAGGGTTTCGCGAAGGCGGGCGGCCGCGGGTGTGTCCGCCGCCAGAGGTCCGAGCGTGCTGGTGACGAATTCCGTTGCGCGGTCCGGGTCCTGGGCGGTCAACGCGGTGACTTCCAGGTCCCGGTACAGCGCGAGCCGGGCACCGCCGGGGTGACCGGCCAGCAGCCGCTGGATGGACACCGCGGCGGCATGTGATCGGCGGAATCCGGTGATGCCGGGTCGGGTGGGGCCCACCGCGACGCGGATGTGGGATTGCGCGTGCGCGAGGGCGTTTCGCATCGCCTCGTACGAGACGTCGGACTCGGTACCCAGCCACGCCCACAGGGCGGAGGTTCCCGCGGGGAGGGTGAGGGGACCGCGAGCACCGACGGCACGCGCCAGGACGGTGGCAGCCGACTCCAGAGCGCCCTGGATTTCGCCGACCGGTTGGGACCACAACACCAGCGCGGTGTGACGACGGGAGAGGTCGTACCCGAGTCGTTCGCCGGCCCGGGAACCGTCGATCGGCGCGCCGTCCAGGATCAGCCGGACCGTCTCGGTGCGGCGTGCGAGAGCGCCGCCGAGCACCTGTTCCCGCTCCCGTTGCGCTTCGGCGAGGACGCAGGCCACGACGTGGTCGACGTACTCGAATACGCGTTGCGAGGAGGCGTTCAGCAGTTCCATCAGCAGAGGGCTCGCCGGAACGAGCGCGGCGGCGAGTTTCATGTAGCGTTGCCAGGCGACGTTCTGCCCGCGACGGTAGGCCTGGAAGATCACGTCGAATTCGATGCCGCGTCGAGCAACGGTGCGGGCGATGTCGAGCGCTTCGGGCGGGACGTCGATCGGTGCGGTTCCACCTTCCCGTCGGGTGAGGGTGGTGAGCAGACGCAGTGCGTTCGCGCGGTTGCTCGCCGACATGTCCGCTGCGATCGCGGCATCCGTACCCAGTGCGGGGGTCAGGTCGACCACGGCGGCGTCCATCGCCTCGACCAGTTGGTCGAGCTCGGCGAGCATCGCCTCGGCCACCTCACCCATCAGTTCGATGACCTCGGGGGATTCCCCGGTCATGAGCAAATTGTGCCATCGCACATATCGAACCGGAAAGACTGAGCGTAGGCACATTCTTCTCCGATGGATCCGGCCGTAACGTGAAGTGCATCACGTTCGACAAGGAGGAATCTCAATGAAGTTGTCAAGCCGCCGCGACGGTAGACGCGGGCTGGTAGACCGCCTCGTCGCGGAGCATCGCCCACAACACGTTCACA
>NZ_JBSFRH010000023.1:0-100582 GCF_053589135.1 Rhodococcus sp. NPDC003382 | reverse complement strand
GTGGTAGGCGCCACAAAGGCACACGGGGGCGTCAGCCCACGTCGCCGGTGAGATAGCGCTGCAGGGTCGGCCCGACGATCTCGACGACACGGTCGGCGGGCAGTGACGCGAGCGGTTCGATCCGCAGGATGTACCGCATCACCATGAGCCCGGCCATCTGCGAGGCGACCAGTTCGACGCGCAGCGGACCGGTGCCCGCCGGGTGGTCCACGCGGGGCACGATCTCGTCGAAGACGATGTCCAGCAGGAAGGTTCGCAGCAGACCCACATCGCCACCACCACCGATCACGGTGCGGAAGACGGCGATGATCGCGTCACGGTGCGGGGAGTCCCACACGCCGAGCAGCGCCGTCGCCAACCGCGGGCCGATCTCGTCGACAGGCGCCGCGCGCACGGGCGCGAGGACGTCGTCGGGGTCGACGGGCAGCGCGATCGCCGCGACGAACAGCGCGTGCTTGTTGCCGAAGTAGTGGTGCACCAGCGCGGCGTCCACTTCGGCGCGGGCCGCGATCGCCCGGATGGTCGTCTTTCCGAAACCGTTGTCCGCAAACAACTCTCGCGCAGATTCGAGGATGCGGTCCCGGCTGCCGGAGTTACCGGGACGTCGGCCCGGCCGCGTTGCGGTCACGGCGTCCGGCGGCGCAGGGTGGCCGCGGCCAGCCACAATCCGACAAAGACGAATCCTGCGACCACGATCAGATCGCGCGCCATCACCGCGGTCACCCCGGGATGAGCGGCGACCTGCTGCAGGGCCTCGACGGCGTAGCTCAACGGAAGCACGTTGCTGATCCACTGCAGCACCACGGGCAGTTGATCCCGCGGCACCAGCAGCCCGCACAGCAGCAACTGGGGAATGACGAGCACCGGCATGAACTGCACGGCCTGGAATTCGGTGCGGGCGAACGCACTGCACAGCAACCCCAGGGAGACCCCGAGCACGGCGTCGAGCACCGCGATGAAGATGACCCACGCGACGCTGCCCGCCGCGGTCAGGCCGAGAAACCCGAACGTGATCAGGCACGCGAGCCCGGCCTGCACGGCGGCCGCGAGGGAGAACGCGCTGCCGTACCCGGCGAGCAGGTCGAATTTCGCGAGCGGCGTGGTGAGCAACCGCTCGAGGGTGCCCGACGAGCGCTCGCGTTGCATCGCGATGGACGTGACGAGGAACATCACCACGAACGGTAGGATCCCGAGCATCGTGATCGCGATCCGGTCGAACAGGGAGGGACCCACCGGCGGGGCGGGCACGTTCCGGTAAATGAAGTACAGCAGCGTCATCAGCAGGCTCGGAACGAGCACGAGCATCGCGACGGTGCGATGGTCGGCCCGCAACTGCCGCAGGATCCGCGTCGTCGTGGCGGCATAGATGGTGACATTCACGACTGCGCTCCTTCCCGAGTCCTGATCAGCCGCAGAAAGGCGTCCTCGAGCCGCGATTCGCCGGTCTGCTCTCGGAGATCACCGGGAGTGAGCTTGCCGAGCAACCGCCCCTCGCGCAGCAGCAACAACTGCGCGCAGCGGTCGGCCTCGTCCATCACGTGGCTCGAAATCAGCAGGGTCACACCGCGATCGGCGAGCATGTGGAAGTGGTCCCACAGCTCGACGCGCAGCACCGGATCGAGCCCGACCGTCGGTTCGTCGAGCACGAGCAGTTCCGGGTCCCCGACCAACGCGCACGCCAGCGACACTCTGCCGAGCTGTCCGCCGGACAGATTTCCGGCGAGCTGCTTGGAATGGCTGCTCAGCCCGACGGCCGCGATCGTCTCGTCGACCACTGCGCCGGACCGTCCGTAGAGGGCGGCGAAGTAGGCGACGTTCTTGGCGACGGTCAGATCGGGGTAGACGCTGGGGTCCTGGGTCACGTATCCGACACGCCGGCGCAGGCTCGCCTCCCCCGCGGGCCGGTCCAGCACGGTGACCGTGCCGGACTCGATGATCTGGGTGCCCACGATGCACCTCATCAGGGTGGTCTTGCCGCACCCGGAGGGACCGAGAAGTCCGGTGACCGAGCCGCGGGGAATCGTGACGGTCACGTCCTCGAGTGCCCGGTGCGGGCCGCGGCGGACGTTCAGATTGCGGATGTCGACGGCAGGACTCGAGGTATCCATGGGATTCTCAATTCATCGATCGATGAAATCATCGTCTGTTGAATTGTCCGCCCGCTCACCCCGCACAGTCAACCCCCGCCGCTCCGGTCAGGGCGTCAGCACCCAGCGACCGCGCACCCCGCTCTCGCCCGCCGCCTGGTAGGCATCGGCGGCCCGGTCGAGCGGCACGACGGCGTGCACGCGGGCGGGCAGTTCGCCGGTCGCCGTCCGGGCGAGCAGCTCGGCGAGACGAGCACCCTCGGCCTGCACCGATACGGCGGCGACGGAGATTCCGCGTTCGGCGGCAGGCTCCCCTCCCGGCCGCACGCCGACGTAGCGCCCGCCGTCCCGAACCAGGCCGAGACCTTCGTCCTGCAGTCCCGCGCAGTCGGCCAGCGCGTCCCAGCCGGGTTCGGCGGCGGTCGTGAATTCGGCGCCGAGGCCGCGGACGTACTCCTCGTCCGACGTTCTGGCCAGGCCGGTCACGTGCCAGCCACGATCCCGGGCGAGCGACGTGACGTATCCGCCGACCGCGCCGGCCGCACCGGTCACCAGCAGCCTCCCAGCGGCCGGCGCATCGCCGAGCAGATCGACGATCTGTGCGGCGGCGAGGCCGTTGAGCGGCACTGTCGATGCCTCGACGAGGCCCAGGCCGTCGGGCACCACGGCGAGGTCCGCTGCGGGCACGTGGACGTACTCGGCGTGCGTCCCGACGGCCCGGTCGAAACCGGTCACCAATCCGGCAACCCGGGTGCCGACGGCCAGGTCGACATCGGGGCCGGTGGCGGCGACGGTCCCGGAGAAATCCCAGCCGATGCCGGTGTGCTCGGGTTGATCGATCAGTCCCCGTTGGTGGAACCATCCGGACGCGGTCGTGAGGTCGACGGGGTTGACGGAGGCCGCGGCGACCCGGACGCGGGCCTCGCCGGGGCCGGGTTCGGGGAGCGGGACCTCGACGACCTCGACGGCGTCGGGCGCGCCGGGCGTGCGGACGACGGCGGCGCGGTACGTGGTGGTGCGGAGTTCGGTGGCGCTCATGGCTACCTCCTCGTCGGAGAGTTCGCTTTCGTCTTGGCACACACCACTTTCGTAGAGCTACTCTCTATCGGTAAGTAGGCACCCGAGAGTGCGTAACTTCCTTCGCTTACGGTGAGGAGCCGGCGATGGCGACGACGACCGCGGCCGACAAACGGGCACAGGCCAAGCTCGAATACGACGCATTCCTGGCTGCGTGCCCCAGCCACCGACTGCTCGATCGGATCTCCGACAAGTGGGTCGCCCTGGTGCTCGCGGCCCTCGGGGACGAGACCGGCGCACCCCGTTCGCTGCGGTATTCGGAACTGTCCCGGCACCTCGCGGGAGTCAGCCAGAAGATGCTCACGCAGACGTTGCGCAACCTCGAGCGCGACGGTCTGGTCACGCGCACCGTCACACCCACCGTGCCCGTGACCGTCACGTACGAACCGACCGACCTCGGCCTGTCGCTCCACGCGCTGATGAAGCAGGTCAAGGCGTGGGCCGAAGCGAACATGGACGAAGTGCTCGCCAATCGTGAGCAGTACGACGCACGGGCGGCGGCCTCGCCAATCACCGATTCCCATGGATCACAGCCGTAACATCGATCCCATGAACCACCGCCGCGTCGCCGTTGTCGCCCTTGCCGCTGTCGCGGCCCTGACCCTGGCCGGGTGCGCCGATTCGCAGAGCCCCGCGCCGCCGGCGTCGGCCGGCACGATCCCCACCACCACCGCACCCGCGGCGGCGAAGAACCTCCCCGTCGACGCGGCCGCCAAGTCGGCACCGGCAGCGCCCGGTTCGAAGCTGACGGTCACCGACATCCGCACCGGCACCCACGACGGCTTCGATCGCGTGGTGTACGAACTCGGCGGCACCGGCGCCCCGGGCTGGCGCGTCGGCTACGTCGACCGTGCCGTGCAGGACGGCAGCGGAAACGAGGTCGCGGTCGCGGGCGGAGCGATCCTGCAGGTTCTCATCGACGGTTCCGCCTACCCGTTCGACAGCGGCGTCGAGCAGTACGCCGGCCCTCAACCGGTGCTCGCGGCGCCCGGCGGCTCGGTCGTCGAGGTCAACGGCGCAGGTGTGTTCGAGGGCGTCACCCAATCGTTCATCGGGATCAAAGATCCCGACACGCCGTTCTCGGTGTACTCCCTGACCGGCCCGACCCGCCTCGTGATCGACGTGGCGCGCCCGTAGGGCACTCATCCCGAACGGGGCGTCCAGACAGCGTCGACCTCGGTTAATACCGCATCACGTGCAGGATCGCGCCGGCGGTCCACATCGCGAGAATCGCCAGCGGGAGCGTCGCCATCGACACGACCAGCCCTGCACCGAGATGGCGCACACGGCCAGAGAAGAGACAACAGACGAGGCCGGACACGAATGGCAACGCCAGGGCGGTCCAGCCGAATTCACGTGGGACCCAGAACGGTACGGTCGCCTGGACCACGATCCCGGCAACCACACCGATCAGACTCGCCGGGCCGAACACTCGTCCGGGCGCAATCCGGGTCTTGTCGGCTACCACTACCGCACCACCAGAATCACACCGCCGTAGATCGCAACCAGCGATCCCACCGCGACCCCCAGCGCGACCCCGGCGCGGATCCGCGACGCGGTCCGCAGCAGCACCGCCGAGGCGAGCGGTGTCAGAATCGCCGCGAGAACCACCAACGCCACAAGTAGTTGGGGCTCATTCGTGTCGTCCATCCCGAACGCCTCGAAAACGAATATGGCAATCGCAAACGTGAACGCGAGCGAGATCGGTACCATCACAGTCGCTGATCCCCAGAACAGCCCGTCGGTAGCCACGCGCGGCTTCAGTTCCTGTCCAGTCACATTCAGCTGCCTCACGACCCTCCTCCGTGCGCCCACGCGAGGTTCACTTCTTGGAGCGCCATGGGCTGCACGCCATCGAAACGTTCTGTGGCCGAGGAGTAGTCGCCCAGAGTGTGATCGAACGGTAGGTTGCCGAGCGGGCCCCACTTCGAGCCGCTGTCAGCCGGGTCGATATAGATCTGTTGCGTACTGCCGGATACTGAATCCTGATAGATCTCCAAAGACGGATAGTTCCCGATCTGCGCGGCAACACCGACCCTCTCCGGACCAGGAGCGAGAACTATGTCCCCTTTCACGGAATGAAATGTCGTCAGTGCCTCCGAATCGAGAGGCGGCAGTGCATTCGTCGCCTCGTACACAAGTCGTACCGACCCGTCCGAGAGCTGCTGTACGTTCACCGCAGGAGCACCGACTTCCACTTCGCCTGTCACCCCGACGGACGGATTCTGACGCGCAATCACGACGCCGTTCTCGTAGTCCACGTACAGCGAAACCCTCGTTCGTTCCGGATCGAACGTCGGATCCTCGTCTCGATCATCACCGAGATCGTTGTGAATGAAGTTGACAACTTCACCAGCCGGAATGAAGAGACCCATCCGGACGATCCCCTGCCCCGGGACCGGTTCGATACGGCCGACCACCACTTCGGCGCGCACGCCCTGGTTCTTGTCCAGATAACTTGTGGTGTCGAGAGCCATCGCGGTACGCCAGTCGACCGTACTCGCCGGGCGTCGTCCGAACATCGCCTCGAATGCGACCGAGGCAGCGGTCAATCGTCCCGGACTCGCAACAGCAGCCTCCCGCAACTCCGGGGGCACGCCCTGCGGGCTGTTCGACGACAGTTCACCGGCGAGCGCCTCCAACGCAGCCGCAAGACTTCCGTCGATCGCCCGGATCCCTTCGACGGCATTCCGAATCCGTTCTGCGAAGTAGTCTGCGAGTTCGTCCTGGCGAGCCCTGAGTTCATCGTCGGCCGCAGGCCTCGGGGTCAGCGCCCAATCTTCACCGACGATGAACAGTTCCTCCGCCTCAGCCACCACTGCTCGCAGGAACTCCAGCATCGATTCGAGTTCACGGGCACTTCCGTCGTAGGCGTCGACGATCGCCTGCACCGTTCCCGCAAGGCGCCGAACTTCGTCGTACTCATCGTCTGCTCGGTGCGCCGCCGCATCGAAGGCGATTCCGGTCCATTCCGGAGCCATTGCACGAACGTCGTTGCGCATGGTTCCGGCCACGTCGACGATCGATCGGCGAATCCCGTCCAGGTTCGACGCCGTCACGGTCAGGTCCGACGATTTCCACAGCTCTATCTCAGACCGGCTCGGGGTCACGGGAGGTCCCCCACGGCAGCGAGTTGCGCCGCGAATACGCCCTCGGCGACCTGGTAGTCCCCGGCGGACCCTCTCGCGAGACCCGACATGTACGCGATCCGGTCTGCCGCGGCAACGGTCGCGGCATTCAGCGCCTGAACTACCGCGACGCTGACCTGCGCGGTACGACTTCCGGGGAATCGCACAACCGAGTCCCCACGCCCGAGGCCCTCCGAAAGCTCCTCGATCGCTTCCGTCGCCGAATCGAGCAATCCGGACAATCGCCGGAGCTCTTCCGGATTCACCCGGAAGAGGTCGACTGCGCTCGGCGGCCCTGGGTCACCTGCGCCCGGAGACGAGCCGCCCGACTCGCCCAGCATCGCTTCCATGTAGTCGTCGACGAATACAGCAGACTCGCTCGGAACAGCACTGGTCACGTTTCGAAATTCCCCCCGCTCAGTGGACGACGCGCTCGCGTCCTTCCGGCTCCCCCTCCGGCCGGGTGAGGGTATCACCGCCACGAGACGCGCGAGCGACACGCTGTGGGGCAGGTGTGTCGCCGACTACCCTTGACCTCGAGCCTGCTCGAGGTTCTACGGTCGGGGCTACGAGAGAGGGAGGCTCCGCGAGATGAGCATGGAAATCACCGCGTGGAACGCGATGTACAACGCGATGCACGCACACAACGACCGTCGGCCGTTCTCACGTGAAAGCCTGCGCCGGATCGGCGCGTTCGCCCGTCCGCATCGCCGCAACATCCTGTTCTACCTGGTGCTCAGCGTCGTGATCGCGGCGCTCGGTGTTGCCACGCCGGTGCTGGCCGGCCGGGTCGTCAACGCCATCGTCGATCACGCCGCACTGTCCGTGGTCCTCGGGTTGGCGGTGCTCATCGCCGGCATCGCGATCGTCGAGGCCGGGCTCGCGATCGCCAATCGCTGGTTGTCGGCGAGCATCGGCGAGGACCTGATCCTGGATCTGCGCACCACCGTGTTCGATCACGTCCAGCGCATGCCCATCGCGTTCTTCACCCGCACCCGCACCGGTGCGCTGGTCAGTCGGCTGAACAACGACGTCATCGGCGCGCAGCGCGCCTTCAGCGACACCCTCTCCGGTGTCGTCGGCAACATCGTCACACTCGTCATCACGCTCGTCGTGATGATCGGAATCTCGTGGCAGATCACGCTTCTCGCACTGCTGTTGTTGCCGATCTTCGTGATTCCCGCGCGGCACATGGGGACTCGTCTCGCCCGATTGAGTCGTGAAGCCGCGAACCACAATTCGGTGATGAGCACCCAGATGACCGAACGGTTCTCCGCCCCTGGAGCCACGCTCGTCAAGCTGTTCGGCCGGCCGGACCACGAATCCGCCGAGTTCGCGATCCGGGCTCGACGCGTCCGCGACATCGGAGTCCGCACGGCGATGCTGCAGTCCGTCTTCGTCACCGCACTGACCCTCGTCTCGGCTCTGGCGCTCGCGCTCGTCTACGGCCTCGGCGGCGTCTACGCTCTGCGCGGCCAGCTGGACGCCGGCTCGGTGGTGGCGATGGCGATGCTGCTGACCCGCCTGTACTCGCCGCTCACGGCCCTGGCCAGCGCCCGGATGGATGTCATGAGCGCGATGGTCAGCTTCGAGCGGGTCTTCGAGGTTCTCGACCTGGAGCCGTTGATCGTCGAGGCCCCCGGCGCGCGCGACGTGCCGCCGGGACCGGTGTCGGTGGAACTGCGCAACGTGAGCTTCGCCTACCCCTCCGCCGACAAGGTGTCGCTGGCGTCGCTCGAGGAGGTCGCGGTCCTGGACACCCGCGGCGGCGAAACCGTGCTGCACGACATCGATTTCCGCGTCGAACCTGGACAGATGGTGGCGCTGGTCGGCTCGTCCGGTGCCGGAAAATCCACCGTGGCGCAGCTGATTCCGCGACTGTACGACGTGGATTCCGGACAGGTGCTACTGAACGGCATCGACGTGCGGGAGCTGACGGCCTCGTCGATCCGTGCCACGGTCGGCCTGGTCACCCAGGACGGGCACCTGTTCCACGAGTCGGTGCGGCAGAATCTGCTGCTGGCCCGGCCGACGGCCACCGAGGACGAGCTGTGGGACGCGCTGCGCCGAGCCCGCCTGCACGATCTGATCGCCTCGTTGCCGGACGGACTGGACACCGTCGTCGGCGAACGCGGCTACCGGCTCTCCGGCGGTGAACGCCAGCGGCTGACGATCGCGCGGCTGTTGCTCGCACACCCGCGCGTCGTGATCCTCGACGAGGCCACCGCGCACCTGGATTCGACCTCGGAGGCCGCGGTGCAGGAGGCGCTGACCGAAGCACTGGCCGGCCGGACCTCGGTGGTCATCGCGCACCGGCTGTCGACGATCCGGGCCGCCGATCAGATCCTGGTCGTGGAGGGCGGGCGCATCGTCGAACGGGGTACGCACACCGAGCTGCTCGCGGCCGGTGGCCGTTACGAGCAGCTGTATCGCACCCAGTTTGCTGATTCCGGAAAGTATTCGTCCGCGTTCGCCCCGATACTCGAAGCATGAGCATCCCCACCGAATCCGAGCTGCTGCTCGAGATCCTCGGCAACCAGCACGACGCGTTCCGCAACGCGGTCTCCGGGCTCACCGAGGAACAGGCACGCTCGGTGCCGAGCGCGTCGTCGATGAGCCTGGCGTCGCTGCTCGCGCACGTCGTCGACGGCGAGGTCGCCGCTGCCGACCGTATCGCCGGAACCAACAGCCGCCCCGACGACCCGGTCGAGGCATGGACGTCGGGCTGGCTCGTCGGCGACGACGAGACCGTCGCCGACCAGATCGCGAAGCTCGATGCGGCCGCAGCCCGGCTCGCCCAGCTGGTCCGCGACGAACCGGATCTCGACCGCGTCGTCGACATTCCCGACGACGTGGCCCGCTACCTGGACCAGGGGGTGCCGTTCACGGTGCGGTTCCTGCTGCTGCACCAGATCGAGGAGTGGGCGCGGCACGCCGGCCACGCCGACATCATCCGCGAGTCGATCGACGGTGCCACGGCCGACGTCCTCGCCGGTCACGCCTGGTAGGGACATGGAAATCGATGCGGCCGGCGCCGCGCAGAACACGCCTCTCGAACGAGTGGCCCGGGTGGGTCAGGCGACCAGCGGCGTCGTCCACGCGCTGATCGGATACATCGTCGTGCGGCTCGCCATGGGCGAGTCCGGTGCCGCCGACCAGTCCGGTGCGCTGGCCACGATGGCCGCGGCGCCCGGGGGCACCGCCGTCCTGTGGGTCACCGCGGTGACGCTCGCGGCCCTCGCATTGTGGCGGCTGACCGAAGCGTTGATGGGTAAACGGTCCGACCTCGAGGAACCGTCGACGCTGGACCGGTTCAAGTCCGCGGGAGTCGCGATCGCGTATGCGGCGCTCGCGTTCACCGCCCTGCAGTTCGCGCTGGGAAGCGGACGGTCCAGCAGCGAGCAGAGCGTCGGGCTGAGCGCCCGGCTGATGCAATCCGGCGCCGGCAAGACGGTGCTCGTCGTCGCCGGGCTCATTGCCGTGGGGATCGGCGGATACCACGTGTACAAGGGCGTGAGCCGGAACTTCCTCGACGACCTGCACCGTCCGGTGCCGGGCGTCGCGACGGTGCTCGGCGTCGTCGGTTACACCGCGAAGGGACTGGCGATCGCAGGCGCGGGAATCCTGGTCATCATCGCGACCTTCACGTCCGACCCGGCCAAGGCGACCGGGCTGGACGGTGCCCTGAAGACGCTGGGCACCGCCCCGTTCGGACAGGTCCTTCTGTGGGCGGCCGGACTGGGCATCGTCGTCTACGGTGCCTACTGCTTCGTCCTGGCGCGCTACGGAAGGATGTGACCGGACCGGACCGTCACAACTCGACCGGACCGGTCAGTCGCGACCGCGGAATCCGCCGCCGCGGCTGCCGTGGCCGTGACCGCCACGGTCGCCGCGGTGCGAGAAGCCGCCGCGATCCTTGTCGCGGTCCTTGAAGTCACGGTCCTTGAAGTCGCCGCGGTCCTTGTAGCCACGGGGCTTGTCGCCGTAGTCCTTGCGGCCGCCGCGCTCGCCCCAGTCCTTCTTGCCGCCGTACTCGCGGCGCTCACCGCCGCGACGCTCACCGCGGTCGTCACGGGCCCGGTACGAGCCCGGCCGTCCCGACGGGGCGCCGGTATCGGGCTGCAACTGGATGAGGACACCGGAGATCCGGGTCGCGCGCAGCGCCTCGAGGGTCTGCGCCGACAGGTCCTTGGGCAGCTCGACGAGGCTGTGATCGGCCCGGATGCTGATGTGCCCGAAGTCGCTGCGACGCAGGCCGCCCTCGTTGGCGATGGCACCGACGATCGCGCCGGGCTGCACCCGGTGCCGCTTGCCGACGGCGATCCGGTAGGTGATCAGTTCCTGGCCGTCACGGCCGACGCGGGAGGCTCCGTCGTCGTCGAACCGGCGCGGCGGACGCGGCTCGCGCTCGCGCTCGCGGCGCGGCGGGGCGATCGGCTCGGGCTCGGACTCCATGAGGAAGGACTCGCCGTCGCGCGAGAGCACGGCGAGCGCGGCCGCGATGTCGGCGAGCGGAACGTCGTGCTCCCGCTCGTAGTCCTCGATGAACGTGCGGAACAACTGCAGGTGATCCGACGCGAGCGCCTCGGTGATCCCGTCGTTGAACTTGGCGACCCGCTGCGCGTTCACGTCCTCGACGGTGGGCAGCTGGATCTCGGCGAGCGGCTGCCGCGTGGCCCGCTCGATGGACTTGAGCAGGTGCCGCTCGCGGGGAGCGACGAACAGCAGCGCGTCGCCGCTGCGGCCGGCGCGGCCGGTGCGGCCGATCCGGTGAACGTACGACTCGGTGTCGTGCGGGATGTCGTAGTTCACGACGTGGCTGATGCGGTCGACGTCGAGGCCGCGCGCGGCGACGTCGGTCGCGACGAGGATGTCGAGGGCACCGCTCTTGAGCTGGCCGATCGTGCGCTCACGCTGGGCCTGCACGATGTCGCCGTTGATCGCGGCGGCGGAGAAGCCGCGGGCACGCAGCCGCTCGGCGAGGTCCTCGGTGGCCTGCTTGGTGCGGACGAAGATGATCATCGCCTCGAACGACTCGACCTCGAGGATGCGGGTCAGTGCGTCGAGCTTGCGCTGGTGCGAGACCAGCACCCAGCGCTGGGAGATGTTGGAGGAGGTCGTGGTCTTCGACTTGACCGTGATCTCTTCGGGGTCGTTGAGGTACTGCTTCGACAGGCGGCGGATCGCGCCGGGCATGGTCGCCGAGAACAGGGCGACCTGCTTGGTGTCGGGGGTGTCGGCGAGGATGCGCTCGACGTCCTCCTGGAAGCCCATCGTGAGCATCTCGTCGGCCTCGTCGAGGACGAGGAATTCCAGCTCCGAGATGTCGAGGGTGCCCTTGGAAAGGTGATCGATCACACGTCCGGGGGTGCCGACGATGACCTGGGCGCCGCGACGCAGTCCGGACAGCTGCACGCCGTACGCCTGGCCACCGTAGATGGGCAGCACGTGCAGCCCGGGGATGTGCGCCGAATACTTGCCGAAAGCCTCTGCGACCTGCAGCGCAAGCTCACGGGTGGGCGCCAGGATCAGCGCCTGGGGCCGCTTCTTCGCGGTGTCGATGCGGGAGAGGATCGGCACCGCGAACGCGGCGGTCTTGCCGGTGCCGGTCTGAGCGAGACCGACGACGTCCCGTCCCTCCAGCAGTGGTGGGATGGTCGCCGCCTGGATCGGCGACGGGGACTCGTAGCCCACGTCCGAAAGCGCTTGCAGCACACGGGCATCGATGTCGAGATCGGCGAACGTGGGGGTGGCGTTTTCGGCGTCGGGGTCTTGCACAATATCACTCATTTGACCTGCAGTTTATCGGATGAGCGTGGGAGAGCCCGCATCGTCGGTGCCACAGCTGCCCCGGTGACCTGGGTCCCACCGCCTGCGTACTCCCGGTATGTGCGTTGGCACACTGGACGGGTTCTCGTTGCGTAACCGAAAGGACGACCCGGTGTCGGAGCCCGTCAACATCCCCACCCATTGGTACAACATCGTCGGTGACCTGCCCGTCGCTCCGCCGCCGCACCTGCACCCCGGCACCAAGGAACCGATCACCGCGGACGACCTCGCGCCGCTGTTCGCGAAGGGCCTGATCGAGCAGGAACTGTCCACCGAGACGGACATCGAGATCCCCGAGCCGGTCCGGGAGGTGTACCGCAACTACCGCACCACCCCGCTGATCAGGGCGCACGCGTTCGAGAAGGCTCTCGGCACCCCGGCCCACATCTACGTCAAGTACGAGGGCGTGAGCCCGGTCGGCAGCCACAAGGTCAACTCCGCGGTCGCGCAGGCGTACTACAACTCGATCGACGGCGTCACCCGGCTCACCACCGAGACCGGCGCCGGCCAGTGGGGGTCGGCCCTGTCCTTCGCGTGCGCGAAGTTCGGCATCGGACTCGAGGTCTGGCAGGTGCGCGCGTCGTACGACTCCAAGCCGTACCGCCGGTTCCTCATCGAGACGTACGGCGGCACCGTGCACGCGAGCCCGTCCGAGCTCACCGACGCCGGACGTCAGGTCCTGGCCGACCACCCGGACACCCCGGGATCCCTCGGCATCGCCGTGTCGGAGGCCGTCGAGGTCGCGGTGAAGGACCCGGCTGCCCGCTACACCCTCGGCAGCGTGCTCAACCACGTCGTGCTGCACCAGACGGTGATCGGCCTCGAGGCCGTCGCACAGCTCCGCGCGGCCGGTGAGGAGAACGCCGACGTCGTGTTCGGTTGCGCGGGCGGTGGCTCGAACCTCGCCGGTCTGGCGTTCCCGTTCATCCGCGAGGTGCTGCACGAGCGCGCCTCGACGCGGATCGTGGCCGTCGAACCGGCCGCGTGCCCGTCCATCACGCAGGGCGAGTACCGCTACGACCACGGCGACATCGCGGGCCTGACGCCGCTCCTGAAGATGCACACCCTCGGTCAGGACTTCATCCCCGACCCGATCCACGCCGGCGGCCTGCGCTACCACGGCATGGCGCCGCTGCTCAGCCACACCGTCGAGCTCGGGTACGTCGAGGGCAAGGCCGTCCCCCAGACCGAGGCGTTCGCCGCGGCAGTGCAGTTCGCGCGCACCGAGGGCATCGTGCCGGCACCCGAGTCGGCGCACGCGATCGCCGCGGCCGCCGAGTACGCGAAGGGCCTGACCGAACCCGAGGTCATCGTGATCGGACTGTCCGGGCACGGACAGCTCGACCTGCCCGCTTACCACTCGTACCTGTCGGGCGAGCTGGTCTAGAAGGCGGGTCGGCTACAGCCGCAGACGAGGGAGACGGCCGCGCGATGCCGCCGGTTGCGCGCGGCTGTCTTTCGGGTCCGCGGATGGGGACGACAGGGCTGTCGACCGGGTCATACTGGAGTCGTGCGCTATGCCGGCCGTGAGGAAGCCGGGCGGCGACTCGCCCGCTCGGTCGGGCACCTGCGCGACGCGAAACCGGTGATCCTGGCCCTGCCGCGCGGCGGGATCCCTGTCGCGCGGGAGGTGGCCCGGGAACTCGACGCTCCGCTCGACGTGCTCGTCGTCCGGAAACTCGGCGTGCCCTGGCAACCCGAACTCGCGATGGGCGCGATCGCCGAGGGCGGCGCCCGCATCCTCAACGAGGAAGTCCTGCGCCGCGGCCGGATCGGCGAGGACTCCCTGGCCCGGGTGGAATACCGCGAACGCGCCGAACTGGAGCGGCGGGCCCGCCTGCTGCGCGGCGACCGCGCCCGCATCCCGATCGCGGGCCGCACGGTCGTGCTCGTCGACGACGGCCTGGCCACCGGAGCAACGGCTGCAGCGGCATGCCTGGCCGCCCGCGCCGAAGGTGCCGAGCGGGTCGTCGTGGCGATTCCCGTCGCCTCTCCGGAGGCGGTTCGACGGATACGGACGGTCGCGGACGAGGTGGTCTGCCCGGAGCAGCCGACCGATCAGGACAGTGTCGGTGCGGCCTACGAAGATTTTCACCAATTGACCGATTCGGAAGCGACCGAGCTGCTGAAACCCCAGTGACCTGCATCATTGGCTACCGACGAGTAACCTGCGGTACCCGAAGTAACACAAATCACTCCTCCATGACCGGCGAAAACAGTGCATAACGGACAGCTCGACAGGTGCAAAACGCCCTAACCTGTGATGCAATGCACATCCCAAGGTAAAACGATGGAGGGGTCAGCAGTGAGTGAGATTTCCGTGCCGCAGTCGTTCTCGATTCCCGAGGACGCATCGATGGCGGATTCCGTCTTCCGGCACGAAAAGGAGTCGCCCGACTTCGTGCCGTTCGAGCGACTGGTCGACGGCGCGTGGACCAAGGTCACCGCGAAGGAGTTCGCCGCGCAGGTCCGCGCCGTCGCCAAGGGCCTGATCGCCTCCGGGATCGAGCTCGGCGACCGCGTCGCAATCCTGTCGTCGACCCGCTACGAGTGGGTTCTCCTCGACTACGCGATCTGGACGGCCGGGGGGGCCACCGTCGCGATCTACGAGACGTCGTCCGCCGACCAGTCCCAGTGGATCCTCGAGGACTCCGGTACGTCGCTGCTCATCGTCGAGAACGACGAGCTCGCCGCGGTCGTCAAGGAGGTCGCCGAGGGGGCGCCGACCGTCCGCGAGGTCCTGCGCATCGCCCCCGGCGACGGCGCCAAGGGTGCGGTCGAGGAACTGATCGCCCGCGGCACCGCGATCACCGACGAGCAGGTCGAGGAGCGCCGCAAGTCGGTCACCGCCGAGTCCGCGGCCACGCTCATCTACACCTCCGGCACCACGGGCCGCCCGAAGGGCGTGCAGCTCAAGCATCGCAACCTGTACGCCGAGTCCGCCGCCGCGGCGCTCCAGCTGCCGGACGCGATGGTCGCGGGCAACCGCACCCTCCTGTTCCTGCCGCTCGCGCACGTGTTCGCCCGGCTCATCTCGTTCGCGGCGTTCGACAGCAAGGTCACCGTCGCGCACACCTCGGACCTGACCACGCTGCTCGACCAGTTCGCCGTGTTCAAGCCGAACTTCATCCTCTCGGTGCCCCGCGTGTTCGAGAAGGTGTACAACTCCGCGAAGCAGAAGGCCTACGACGGCGGCAAGGGCAAGATCTTCGAGAAGGCCTCCGACACCGCCATCGAATACAGCCAGGCGCTCGAGACCGGCGGTCCGGGTCTCGGACTCAAGCTCAAGCACGCCCTGTTCGACAAGCTCGTCTACGGCAAGCTGCGCGCCGCGCTCGGCGGCCAGGCCACGTCCGCGGTGTCCGGCGGTGCCGCGCTCGGTGCCCGCCTCGGCCACTTCTTCCGCGGCGTCGGCATCAACGTCCTCGAAGGCTACGGCCTGACCGAGACCACCGGCGGCATCATCATGAACACGCCGGGCAACCAGAAGGTGGGCACTGTCGGCCGCCCGTTCAACGGCCACGCCGCGAAGATCGCCGAGGACGGCGAGCTGCTGCTCAAGGGCCCCGTCGTGTTCGAGGGCTACTGGCAGAACGAGCAGGCCACCAAGGACGCGATCGTCGACGGCTGGTTCCACACCGGCGACATCGGCACCATCGACGCCGACGGCTTCATCTCGATCACCGGCCGCAAGAAGGAACTCATCGTCACCGCGGGCGGCAAGAACGTCGCCCCGGCCGTCCTCGAGGACTCGCTGCGGGCACATCCGCTGATCAGCCAGGTCATAGTCGTCGGCGACGGCAAGCCGTTCATCGGTGCGCTCATCACCCTCGATCCCGAGTCGCTCCCCGGCTGGAAGGAACGCAACAACGTTCCGGCCGACGCCACCGTGGCCGACCTGATCAAGAACCCGGATCTGATCGCCGAGATCGATGCCGCGGTCGCCGAGACCAACAAGAAGGTCTCCAAGGCCGAGGCGATCAAGAAGTACCGCATCCTCGACGTGGACTTCAGCGTCGAATCCGGTGAGCTGACCCCGACGCTCAAGCTCAAGCGCAACATCATCCACGAGGTGCACGGCGCCGAGATCGCCGCGATCTACGGCTGATCGCCCTCGTCCGGTTGTGAGCGGATGTGCCTCCCCTCCGCGGGGAGGCACATCCGCTCATCGGCGTTCCGGACCCGTCACCGCGAGCACGAACTCCGCGACGTCGCGTGTCACCGTGCGGTGCACCGGCTCGTGCAGCAGATCGTGCCCGGCGTCCGGGTACTCGCGCAGCTCGAGCCCCGGCACGGTCGCGGCCCAGTCGCGGACCGGGTCGATCGGAGCGAGCCGGTCGTCGACGCCGTGCACAGCCAGCACCGGCAGACCCGCGGACCTCAGGACCTCCGCGGTCGCGGGAACGGTCGCGGTGCGCGGCGTCCCGCACAGCACCACACCGCGGAACCGGGACGCCTCGGTGCGCAGCAGCGCCAGGACCGTCGCGGCACCCAGCGAATGTCCCATCACCACCAGGGGCAGTTCGTCCTGCTCGGCGAGGCCGGTGATCTCGGCGAGATCGGCCGCGTGCGCGGCGACGTCTCCCGGCTCCCCCGGCTGTCCCTCCGACAGTCCGTGACCGGCCAGGTCGAGGCCCCACAGCCCGATGCGGTCGGCGGCCAGGCCGGCGGCGAACCGGTGGTAATGACCGCTGTGCTGACCCATCCCGTGCGCGAAGACGACGGCGGCGTCCGCCGCGTCGGTGTTCCAGGATCGGTAGTGGAGGCGGCCCGTGGCCCCGGCGATGAACGGCATTGCCTCATTCTCGGTCCTGCCCCTCGTGCGTGTTTTCGGTAGCCCCCGCTACCGGAAACGCGCACGGGCACGAGAGGTCACCAGCAGTGGCCCTCACCGCGGTAGGTCGGGACGGTGTGGCGTGAGCCGTCCTCGTCGACGAGGTGCAGGTGTGTGAACCGTTCGCACAGCTCGCCCGCCTTGGCGTGCCGGAGCCAGACGCGACCGCCGATCGGGATGTCCGACGCGGCGCGCCCGGTGACCGGCGTCTGCACCTCCCCCGCCCCCTCGTTGCGCAGCAGCCGCAAGCCCACCGGATGCACCGGCTTCGGCACGCGCGACGCCCCGGCGGGCCCGGACGCGATGTAGCCGCCGCCGAACAGGGTGGTGACGGCCGGGGCCGGCTTGCGCACCGCGGGGAGCGCGAAGAACAGCGCGGGATGCGGCGTGAAGGCGCGGTAGCGGTCGAACAGGGTCGGCACGTACAACCCGGATCCGGCGGTCACCTCGGTGACAACCGGATCCGCGGAACTCACTTCGAGCGAGCCGGTGCCGCCGCTGTTGACGATCTCGAGGTCGCCGACCGTGGCCCGGACGGCGTCGACGACGATGCGGCGGCGGGTCGCGAGTTCCTGCGCCGACGCCCGCTTGACCAGCCGCACGGGCAGCGACGAATCGGGCAGGCCGGCGATCTGCGCCTCGTAGAACATGACCCCGACCACGGAGAATCCGGCGGTGGTCGCGCACCGCGCGAGTTGCGCGGCGTCGTCCGGACCGCGCAGCGGGGAGCGGCGCACTCCCAGGTGCACGGGTCCGATGCGCAGCGACGCGTCGATGTCGAGGCACACCCGCGGGCGCACCCGGCCGCTGCCGAACGCGTCGCGCGCGAGCCCGAGCTGGGCGGTGGAGTCGATCATCAGGGTGATCGCGTCGAGCGCCTCGGGTCGCGAGGCCAGTTCGGCGAGCGCACCGCGATCGACCGTCGGATAGCCGAGCAGTACGTCGCGGGCACCGCGCTCGACCAGCCACAGCGCTTCGCGCAGCGAATAGGCCATGATGCCCCGGAAGGTGCCGTTCGAACCGGTCAGGTCGGCACCCAGGACCTCCTCGAGGATCGCGCGGCAGCGGACCGATTTGCTCGCAACCCGCACAGGCGTACCGCCTGCGCGCCGGATCAGGTCGGCTGCGTTGCGGCGCACGGTGGCCAGGTCGGCGGCGGCGAAGGGCGGATCGAGGTCGGCGGTCGCGGTGTCGAGCCGATCGAGGGGCGAAGTCACGGCGGGTCCAATCGTCGAGGCAGGGACGGGCAAGCGTCGGGGAACAAGTCGAACACCGGAATGGACGCTTGTCCAGTTCCTTGCTCGCCGGACGGGGCGATCACCCCGAGCGGTGTTCGTTCAGGACTTCTCGGCCGCACGGGAGGCGATGATCCCGGCCATGTCGTCGAGTTCGGCGACGATGAAGTCGCCGTTGCGATCGACGAGCCAGCGCAGCACCAGGCCGTCGATCATCGCCAGCGCCATCCGGGCGATGTCCTCGATCGGTTCGGTCCACGTCGTCCCGGTGCGTTCGGCGCAGTCGGAGAGGAACCGGCACGCCTCGACGTCCATGATCCGGTACTGCTCGGCGGCGATCCGGCCGCCGGGCTCGGAGTCCGAGGCCCGCTGCCGCAGCGAATAGGTGGTGATCTCGTAGGTGAGGATCTGCCGGTTCGCGGTCGCCTCGATCATCGGCCACATCGCGTTGAGCCCCGCATACAGGAGTTGCCGGAGCCCGCGTATTCCCTGCGGATCCGGGCCGTCGTGCGGCAGGTCGAACGCGACGTGGAGAGTCTCGCTGAGCTGGCGGATGAGGGTTTCGCCCATCGCGACGACGAGCGCTTCCTTGCTTTCGAAGCAGTAGTGCACCACGCCGAGGGACACACCGGCGTTCTCCGCGACCGCCCGCACCGTGACCGCGCCGACTCCCCCGCGCTCCGCGAGATCGAGTGCGGATTCGATCAGCTGGGCGCGACGCTCGTCCGCGGGCATCCGGTTCAGCATTCCCCGATCGTAGAGGCTCGGGGCCGGCTCCGTGGCGAACGCGGCCAGCCCGCAACCCTTGACCTGGACGGTCGTCCAAGAGGACGATGTGGGTCATGGCTACCTGGCGCAACTGGGCGCGCACCGAGCACGCGACACCTCGCGCATTCGAGACCCCTGCAGGCGCCGAGGAGGTCGCGGCCATCGTCACCCGCGCCGCCGAACGCGGCGAGCGGGTCAAGGCGGTCGGCGCCGGGCATTCGTTCACCGGCGCGGCGGTCACCGACGGCGTCCTCGTCTCGCTCGACCGGATCGCCGGGATCGAGCGGGTCGAACCGACCGCGGCCGGTGCGCTCGTCACCGTCGGCGCCGGCACCCGCCTGCACGATCTCAACCGCCTGCTGTGGTCGCACGGCCTGGCGCTGGCGAACCTCGGCGACATCGACGTGCAGTCGATCGCCGGTGCCCTCTCCACCGGAACCCACGGCACCGGAGCGGGATTCGGCGGCCTGGCCACCCAGGTGCGCGCGGCGACCATCGTGCTCGCGGACGGACGCATCGTGCACTGCTCCCCCACCACCGAGCCGGAACTGTTCGAGGCGGCGCGCCTCGGTGTCGGTTCCGTCGGCATCCTCACCTCCCTGACGCTCGACTGCGTGCCCGCGTACCGGTTGCACGCGGCGGAGGGGCCCGCGACCCTCACCGAGACGCTCGCGACCCTCGACGAGGACCGGCTCGGCGTGGACCATTTCGAGTTCTACTGGTTCCCGCACACCGACCGTGTCCTGACCAAGCGCAACATCCGGCTCGAGGGAACCGAACCGACCGCGCCGATCGGCCGGATCCGCGGTCTCGTGGACGACGAACTGCTCTCCAACGGCCTGTTCGGCGCGCTGCAGTACGTCGGGGCGCAGGCGCCGGGCCTGATTCCCCGCATCAACAACCTCGCCGGCCGGGCCCTGTCGCCCCGCGAGTTCACCGACCGCAGCTACGCGGTGTTCGCGTCCCCGCGGCGCGTGCGGTTCCGGGAGATGGAGTACGCGATCCCGGTGGACGCACTCCCCGGCGTGCTCGCCGACATCGCCCGCGGCCTCGAACGCACCGGCCGGCAGGTCGCATTTCCGATCGAGGTGCGCTTCGCCGCCGCCGACGATGTGTGGCTGTCCACCGCGTACGGTCGCGACACCGCCTACGTCGCGGTGCACGAGTTCCACCGGCGCGACCACCGCGACTACTTCGCGACCGTCGAGAAGATCGTGCGCGACGTCGACGGCCGGCCGCACTGGGGCAAGCTCCACGAGCGGACCGCCGACGATCTGCGGCCCGCGTACCCGAAGTTCGACGACTTCCTCGCCGTGCGGCAGCGCGTCGACCCGGACGGCAGGTTCGCCAACCCGTACCTCGAGCGGGTGTTCGGCATCGAGGCGAACGCACTCAGGTGAAGGCGGCCTCGAGCGAATTGCGCACCAGCGTGTCGTGTTCGGCGTAGGTCAGGCCCAGCCCGGTGTGCAGTGCCGCGAAGTTGTCGTCGACGTAGCCGCCGAAATAGGCGGGGTCGTCGGAGTTGACGGTGACCAGCAGGCCCGCGTCGAGCATGCGGCGCAACGGGTGCTCCTCGATCGAATCCACCACGCCCAGGCGCACATTCGACAGCGGGCAGACGGTGAGCGGCACCTGCTCGTCGACGAGCCGCGCCACCAGTTCGGGATCTTCGAGTGACCGGATGCCGTGGTCGATGCGTTCGGCGCCGAGCAGATCCAGCGCCTGACGGACGTAGTCCGGCGGTCCCTCCTCACCGGCGTGCGCGACGACGTGCAGACCTTCGGCGCGGGCACGGGCGAACACGTCCTCGAACAACGAGGGTGGATGGCCGACCTCGGCGGAGTCGAGACCGAGACCGATGATCGGGGCGTGCAGCCGCAGCAGCTCACCGAACACCTCACCGGCCTCCTGCACGGGACGGTCCCGCACGATCGACGCGATCATCGCGGCATCGACCCCGAACTCGCGGCCGCTGCCGGCGACGGCGTCGGCGAGCCCGTCGACGACCTCACGCAGCGGCACGCCGCGGCTGGTGTGGGCCTGCGGGTCGAAGAAGAACTCGGCGCGGGTCACGCCCGCGTCCGCCGCGCGCGCCAGGTACGCGCGGGTGAGATCGGCGAAGTCCTGCGCCGTGCGCAGCACCTGCATGTTGGCGTAGTACAACTCCAGGAACGAACCGAGATCGGTGAACTCGTACCGCGAACGTAGATCGGCGATATCGCGATACGGCAGGGACACCTCGTTGCGCTCGGCCAGCGCGAAGATCAGCTCGGGTTCGAGCGTGCCCTCGATGTGCACGTGCAGTTCGGCGCTCATGCGTTCGGCTCCTCCCGGACTCCCGGTACCGCGGTGCCCGCCCGTCACCGGACGGGCACCGCGGTGAGGTCAGCGCCCCTTCCAGACGGGGGCGCGCTTCTCGGCGAACGCCGTCGCACCCTCGCGGGCGTCCTCCGACACGAACACCGGACCGGCGATCTCCATCTGCTTCGCGAACGCCTCGTCGGACGACCAGTCCGCGGCGGCCGCGACGATCTGCTTGGTCACCGCGACCGCGAGCGGGCCGTTGGCGGTGATGCGCCCGGCGAGTGCGAGCGCACCGTCGAGCGCGCCACCCGGCTCGGTGAGCGTGTTGACGAACCCGAAACCGTACGCTTCCTCGGCGGTGAAGCTGTCGCCGGTCAGGGCGAGTTCGAGTGCCTTCTGGTACGGGATGCGCTTCGGCAGGCGCAGCAGACCGCCACCGGCGGCGACGAGTCCGCGCTTGACCTCGGGGATGCCGAACTTGGCGTCCCGGGCCGCGACGACCAGGTCGGTCGCCAGCACCAGTTCGGTGCCGCCCGCGAGCGCGTAGCCCTCGACCGCGGAGATCAGCGGCTTGCGCGGCGGCTGCTCGGTGAAACCCATTCCCCGGCCCGGGACCACGACGTTCTCGCCGGCCACGAACGCCTTGAGATCCATGCCGGCGCAGAAGTTTCCGCCGGCACCGGTGAGGACACCGACCGAGAGGTCGTCGTCGCCGTCGAGTTCGTCGATCGCTTCGGCCAGTCCGTGGCTCACGGCGGCGTTGACGGCGTTGCGGGCGTCGGGCCGGTTGATGGTGATGACCAGTACTCGACCACGACGCTCGGACAAGACCACATCGGACATGTGCGTATACCTCCACTGAGCGGATCGGATGCGCCGACCCGGGTGTGGGTCGCGGCACATCAGGTGTATACCCGAGTCCGCGTCACATCACGAGACCCGTACCGCTAGCTGGGTGACGAACCCGCCTTCGTCGATCTCGACCTGGTCGCCGGTGCGGAACCAGCCGTCGCCGAACGTCTCGGCGGTGCCCTGCGGATCGTTCCAGTACCGGCGGGCCACACTCGGGCCGCGGCACAGCAGTTCACCCACGCCGCGTTCGGCATCGGGGCCGAGCAACGCGACCTCCATTCCGCCGAACGGAATCCCGATGCTGCGGGGATGCCGCTGCCGAGCCTCGATCGGCAGCACCAGTCCGATCCCGCCGGTCTCCGCGACCCCCCAGCCGCGCACGCAGCGGGCCGTCGGGAACGAGGCGCGCAGGTGGCGCCACGGCACCCGGATGCCGCGCGCCCCGGCCGCGACGACGGTGCCACCGACCGACAGGGTGGGCAGCAGTTGCACACCGCATCCGACGGCGGTGGACAGCGGCGCGGTGATCACGGTCCGCACGCCACCGACGCCGAGATCCATCGCGTGGACGACCGCTTCGATGGTGGACAGGATGTTCTCGTTGGTCAATTCGACACCGTGCAGTCCCCCGCCGAACTTGCGCACGTAGTAGAGCAGGGCCAGTTCCTCGGGCGAGGCACCCCCGTCGAGGAAGGCGACCCCGTCGGGCAGCTTTCCGTCGAGCATGACGATCGCGCCGCTGTCGGCGACGATCCACTCGAGTTCGGCGTCGCTGCACGTCGGATCCGGCAGGACCGGGACACCACCGGCCAGGACGACGCCGAGAAACGCGTGGAGCCAGTCGAATCCGTTCCGGTAGTGCACGACGACGCGGTCCGCCGGGCCGACACCCTGGTCCAGCAGACCGCCGGCGACGCGAGCGGCGGCAGCCCACAGTTCGCGGTAGGTGATGCCGCGACCGGCCCGGTCGACGGCGGCGGTGCGCTGCGCGAACCGCAAGGCGCTGCGGTCGAGGAGTTCGGCCAGGCACGGCTCGAGCCCCTCGTATCGGAAGACCCCCGCGTGCCGGGTGACGCGATCGTCGCGCAGCCATTCGGCACCACCGGAAAATTTGACCAACGCCGGCGACATCGCCACCTCCGATCGTCTGCGTGCCTCGCACTATATGGCGTGCATCACATTTCGGGGTGGGTTCGGTCGCCTCAACCGTGTGTGGCGTCCACAGTGTCCGATTCGGGGACCACCGGCTGCTTCACCTGAGTGTGCGGCCGCGCGAAGAACAGCGACGCGCCGAGTCCGACGAGGAGCACCGCTGCCGGCAGCCACATCGACTGGGCCATGGCCGTCGAGAACGGCTCGTGCAACTGCTCGGGCATCACGCCCGTGTTCATCTCGGAGCTACCGCCTCCCCCGAGTCCCTCCGCGGCGAGCCGGGAGGTCATGAGCGCACCCATCGCGGCGCTGCCGAGCACCGCACCGATCTGCCGGTCGGTGTTGTACACACCGGAACCGGCACCGGCCTGCTGCGGCGCCAGGTGGTTCGTCGCGGTCGCCGACAGCGGCGACCAGATCCCGGTCATGGCGACACCCATCAGCGCCGACGGCAGCAGCAGCGACCACGTCGGCGAATTCGGTGTCATCACCGCCGACAGCCACACCAGCGAGATCGCCAGCAGCGCGAACCCGGTTCCCGCGATGTAGCGCGGATGCACCCGGTCGACGAGGCGGCCGACGAACGGCGCGAGGATGCCGGTGCACACCGCCATCGGCACCATCAGCAGCGCGGAACCGGTCGGGCTGAGGCCGCGCACCGCCTGTGCGTAGAACATCAGTGGCAGCGTCATCGCGGTGACGGTGAAACCGATCGCCACGATCCCGATGTTCGCGAGCGAGAAGTTGCGGTCGCGGAACAACTCGAGCGGCACGAGCGGCTCACCGCGCATCCGCCCCTGGTACAGAACGAACACCACGAGCAGGACCACACCGGCCGCGATGCAGCCCCACACCTTCGCGGACCAGTCGTAGGAATTGCCCTCCTGGATGCCGAACACCAGCAGGAACATGCCCGCGCCGCTGAGCGCGACACCGGGCAGATCGAAGGTGTGCGAGTGCGTCTCCAGGTTCGGCACCAGCCGCACCGCCATCACGAACGCGAGGACGCCGACGGGGACGTTGACGAAGAAGATCCACTCCCAGCCCAGAGCGTCGACCAGACCACCGCCGGCGAGCGGCCCGACGAGGCTCGCGACACCGGCCACGGCACCCCACATGCCCATCGCGGCGCCGCGCCGGTCCGGCGGGAAGATGCGGGTGATGATCGCCATCGTCTGCGGCGACATCAGGGCTGCACCCAGCCCCTGGAAGACCCGTGCCAGGATCAGGACCTCGATGGTTCCGGACAGCCCGCACCACAGCGACGCGGCGGTGAACAGCACCAGACCCGCCAGGTAGATGCGTTTGGGACCGAAGCGATCGCCGAGGCGGCCGGTGACGAGCAGCGGCACCGCGTACGCCAGCAGATACGCGCTCGTCACCCACACCACGGAGTTGATGTCCGCGTCGAGCTCTCGCATGATCACGGGGTTGGCGACGGCCACGATGGTGCCGTCGACCATGATCATGAAGAACCCGAGGCACAGCGCCCACAGCGCGGGCCATTCTCCGGATCTGGTGTTCACGAACGCTCCTTCCACTACGCGGGTCTACGGTAGCCGCGTGGAACGACATCTCCTGGACATCGTGCAGCTGGCGTGGTGCCGTGAACTCGCTCTCGACGACCACGCGCTCACCGCGGGTGGGCGTGTGGTGCGCGTGGACGATACCGCCGACCGGCTGCAGGTTCTGCGTCTGGGTGAGACGACGGCCGTCGTCGGTCCCGGTGACGCGGTCGCGGCCGTCGACCGCATTCCCGCCGAAGCGCTCGACGCGGCGACGGTCCGGGAGGCGACGGGCGGGCACGGCGCCCGGAGCCACGTGCTGCACTACTGCGCGGACTGGATCGATGCGAGCCGGGTGCGGGATCCGCTGATCTCGCACGACGCCCGCGACCTCGCCGAACTGCGGCGGCGCTGCCCGCCGGACGACACGATCGATGCCACCCCTGCCGACGGCGACCGCGTGTTCGTCCTTCTCGACGACGACCACCGGCCGCTGTCCGCGGCCGGATACGGCGAAGTCCACTCGATCCTTGCCGACGTGGTGGCGCTGACCGTCCCCGAACATCGGCGGCTGGGTCTGGCCTCGACCGTCGCGACCCTGGCGACACACGAGGCCCTGGACGCGGGACTGATTCCGCAGTGCCGGGTCCGCCGCGACAATCTCGCCGGGCGCGGTCTGGCGGCGGTACTGGGATACGAGGAGTGCGGAAGCCACCTGACGGTGCAGCTGCGGCGCTAGCGTGTAGTCAACTCCGCAGGGAAGGAAATCCCGTGACCGAACACTCCGATTCCCGCAGCAGCAGCTACGTCGAAGCCGGTGAGTTCAACCGCGACACCCGCTACGTGACGACGCGGATCACCGCGGACGGCCGGGACGGATATCCGGTCGAGGCCGGGCGCTATCGGCTGATCGCGGCGCGGGCCTGCCCGTGGGCGAACCGCGCGCTGATCGTGCGACGGCTGCTGGGACTCGAGGATGCGTTGTCGCTGGGACTGTGCGGTCCGACGCACGACCGGCGCAGCTGGACGTTCGATCTCGATCCCGGAGGGGTCGACCCGGTGCTCGGCATCGAGCGACTCCAGGAGGCGTACTTCGCGCGGGACCCCGAATATTCGCGCGGCATCACCGTCCCGGCGATCGTGGAGGTGAGCACCGGGCAGGTCGTCACCAACGACTACGCGCAGATCACCCTCGACCTGTCCACCGAGTGGACCCGGTTCCACCGGCCGGGCGCCCCCGACCTGTATCCGGAGGCACTTCGCGCCGAGATCGACGAGGTCGCCGAACTGGTGTACCGGGACGTGAACAACGGGGTCTACCGGTGCGGTTTCGCCGGATCACAGCACGCCTACGAGGAGGCGTTCGACGCCCTGTTCGCGCGGCTCGACTGGCTCGAGGACCGGCTCACCACGCGCCGGTACCTGGTGGGCGACACCATCACCGAGGCGGACGTGCGGCTGTTCACCACCCTCGCCCGGTTCGACGCGGTCTATCACGGGCACTTCAAGTGCAACCGCAACCCGCTCACCGCGCTCCCCGCGCTGTGGGCGTATGCGCGGGACCTGTTCACCACACCCGGGTTCGGCGACACGATCGACTTCGTGCAGATCAAGCAGCACTACTACCTCGTGCACACCGATATCAACCCCACCGGGATCGTGCCGAAGGGGCCGGACCTGTCCGGCTGGCTCACCCCGCACGGGCGCGAAGCGCTCGGTGGCCGGCCGTTCGGGGACGGCACACCGCCGCTCCCTCCCCAGCCGGCCGAACAGGTCCCGAGCGGTCACTCGCCGCTGGCGGCCTCACCCCTGTAGGTGCCGAAACTCCAGTGGACGCCCTGCGGGTCGCGGCATGTGAATCCGTGCGATCCGAAGTCCTCGTCGCGGATGCCGCGCGTGACGGTCGCGCCGTGCGCGACGGCCCGGTCGTACAGAGCGTCGACCTTCGCGTCGTCGGGCACGACGAGATAAGCCGCGCCGACGCCGGCGGGCAGCTCGATCGCACTGTCGTCGCGGCCGGCCGAGCCGAGCATGATGCCGCCGCCGTACGGCCAGGTCAGTTCCGCGTGGTCGACGCGGTCGCCCTCGCCGTACACGGCCGTCTCGACGAACCCGAACGCGTCGACGAGGAAGCGGATGGCGCCGCGTGCGTCGTCGTAGGTGAAGCAGGGAAACACTGCTGTCGTGGTGGTTGTCGTGGTCATGTCTTCGGTGGTCATGTCACAGATCCTCCGTCCGTCGACGGTTCCCCGTCTTGGACGATTGGGAACACCTCGTCGTCCATCCACTGCGACGGGGGTACCCCGGCGAGGTCGCGCCAGTCGCGGGCCAGGTGCGCCTGGTCGTAGAAGCCCGCGCGCACCGCGACGTCCGCGAGGCGGTGCCGGCCGGGGGTGCGCAGCAGCATGCGGGAGCGGTCGAACCGCGCCAGCCGCGCCGCGTCCTTGGGCCCGACCCCGTATTCGGCGGTGAATCGGCCGGTCAGGTGGCGGCGGCTCCACCCGATGTCGCCGGCGACCGCCCCCACCCCGGCGCTTCCGGGGGAGGTCAGCTGCTGCCACGCCCGCGCGAGGCGGGTGTCGACGCCGCCGGCGCGACGGTCGCGGCGTGCGAGGCGGCCGAGCACGTCGTCGAGCACCGCGAACCGCTCCGGCCATTCGTCGGCCGCGGCGATGCGGTCCTGCAACTCCCGCGCGTCGGCGCCGAGCACGTCCTCCAGGTCGACGACCCACGCGCCGAGTGCCCCGGCCGGGACGCCGAGCAGGGCGCGGGCACCGGCCGGGGTGAGCGCCAGCTGGATGCCGTGCTGGTTGCCGTCGTGCGCGATCGTCACCGGTGACGTCGTGAGGCCGCCGGCGAGTGCCCGGAACCGGCCCGGCTGCTGTCCGGGAGCGGCGGCGCGGGCGAGGTCGAGGGGTTCGCCGATCGTCAGCACGACCGTCAGGTCCTGCGACGGCAGTCCCAGATGCTCGCCTGCGGGGAAACCGGTGAGGCGGTAGCCGTCGTACCAGCGCACGTACGGCCGCAACGGCGGCGCCGGCCGCCGTCGCGCTCCGTCGGAGACCCCCGGCACAATCGCCAGCGTAGGCGCGGTCCGGTCGCAATCCCACCGGCTTGTCGCCGGAAATATCTATAGTCGGCCGTGCACCCCCGGATGTGCCTCCGCGACACGAAGACGGCGACACACAGGGGGCGACACGAAAGGCGAACCGATGAGCGAAAAATCCGGGCCGATCGAGAAGTTCCTCGTCACGCTGCTCGACAACGGCAGCAGGCTGCAGGGCCCCGCGGTGGCGAAGTACGTCGACCGGGTCCGCCGGGCGCATCCCGACGAGTCGCCCGCGCAGATCATCGAACGTCTCGAGAAGATGTTCCTGACCGGCGTCACGGGCAGCGGATCCGCGGTCGGGGCGACCGCCGCGTTCCCCGGAGTCGGAACCCTCACCGCGGTCGGGGCGGTCGGCGCCGAGACGATGTTCTTCCTCGAGGCGTCGGCGCTGCTGACCCTCGCCGTCGCGTCGGTGCACGGCGTCCACCCGCAGGATCACGAGCAGCGTCGCGCGCTCGTCCTGGCCGTGGCCCTCGGTGAGACCGGCATGGAGGTGGTGAGCAAGGCGACCGGCACGACGATGAAGAACTGGACGTCGGCGCTCACCGGGAAGATCCCCAGCTCCCAGCTGAGGATGCTCAACAATTCGCTGGTCAAGAAGTTCATCCGCAAGTACTTCGCCAAGCGCAGCGCGCTGATCCTCGGCAAGCTGGTGCCCGCCGGGATCGGGGCGGTCATCGGTGGCGCCGGTAACCGCGCGCTCGGCAAGCGCACCATCAGCAACGCCCGTACCGCGTTCGGTCCGCCACCCGCGCAGTGGCCGGATGCCCCCGCCGCGCTCGAACCCGGCACGGTGGGTGCCCTGCCGAGCGCCGCATCGACCGGTCCCTGACATGTCCGCGCCGTCGGTGTACGTCCGCGAGTCGGGTACCGGCTCACGGACCGTCGTGCTGTTGCACGGCTACTCCGATCACGGCGGCACATGGTGCAAGGTGGAACCGGAACTCGCCGAGCGGTACCGGGTGCTCACCGTGGATCTACCGGGGTTCGGTCGCAGCTACGCGCAGTGGCGGGCACCGGTGTTCGACCACTACGTCGACACCGTCGCGGATCTCGTCGCGGACCGCACCGAACCGGTCGCGCTGATCGGCAACTCGCTCGGTGCGGTCACGGCGCTGGCGTTCGCGTCGGTGCATCCGAAACGAACCGACCGGGTGGTGCTGTCGGACATGCCGGGCCTGGCCGGAATTCCGCGGGTCTGGACGGAGAGCGCGCGGCTTCCCCTGGACCTGATGTCCCGGATGATGTCCCGGCCGGTTCCGATGCCGGTGATGCAGCGGATGATCGGCGAGCTGTACACGCGGGCGGCGCTGCACCGGCCGGAACGGATGGATGCGGCCACGCTGTCCGCGTTCACCGCGAACTTCGCCGACCGGCGGCGGATGGACACAATGCTGAGGGTCGGCCGGACCGCGGTGCGTGAACTCGGGAGACTCCCGATACCGGAGATGGTGCACGCGCTGACGATGCCGACGCTGTTGCTGTGGGGTGCGCACGATCGGCTCACGCCGGCGCGGGCGGCTCGCCGCGTCGTCGGCGGACCGGACCGGCGGGTGGTGATCATCCCCGACGCCGGGCATTGCCCCCAGCTCGAGGCACCCACCGAGTTCCTCGGCGCGGTGCTGCCGTTCCTCGAGCACCGGCGTCTCGCCGCCGGGGAGGCGGGCACGTAGGCTCGCGACGACCACGTGGACCGGCAGAGACGGGGGAAGTTCTTGACCGCACAGTTCGCGCAGGCGCCCGATGCGTTCCCCGGTTCCGGGCCGCCGCCGGGCATCGCCGTGCAGGGGCTGACCAAGACGTACAGGAACATTCCGGCCGTCTCCAACCTGTCGTTCACGGTGCCGCCCGGATCGATCACCGGTTTCCTCGGGCCCAACGGATCCGGGAAGACCACCACGCTGCGGATGCTGCTGGGCCTGGTGCGCCCGACTGCGGGAATCGCGCTGATCGACGGCGTCCCGTACTCGTCGTTGCCGCAGCCGGGGCGGGTCGTCGGTGCCGTCCTCGACGCGCAGGGCGCGCACCCGAAGCACACGGCGCTCACCCATCTCGAGGTGTACTGCACGGCGATGCGGGTGCCGCTCTCGCAAGCGCGGGCGTCCCTCGACCTGGTCGGCCTGGGTTCGGTCGCGACCCGGCGCACCGGCGAGTTCTCCCTCGGGATGCGCCAACGGCTGGCGCTGGCGACCGCGCTGCTGGGGCAACCCCGCTACCTGGTCCTCGACGAACCGGCGAACGGCCTCGATCCGGAGGGCATGGCCTGGCTGCGCGAATTCCTGCAGTCGTATGCCCGATCCGGCGGCACGGTGCTGGTGTCGAGCCACATCCTGCGGGAGGTCGAGCAGATGGCCGACCACCTGGTGATCGTCTCCAACGGCACGCTCGTGCATCAGAGCAGCACCGCGGATCTGCGCAACGCCTACCGTTCGCGTGTCCTGGTGGCCTGTTCCGACCCGGCCCGTCTCGCGGCGGCCCTGGCGGCCGCCGGCATCACGGACGCGCAGATCCAGGGCGACGGGCGGCTCGCGGTCGTCGGGGCCGATCCCGAACGGATCGCGGCGCTCGCGGCCGAGCAGAAGGTCACGATCTTCGGCACGCACGTCGAACACGTCGATCTCGAGCAGGTGTTCCTGTCCATGACCAGCGGTCGCTACGCCGCGACGCACGGCTACCACCAGCCGGGACCGCCTGCGTCGGGCCATGTCCCGCCCGGATATGCGCCGCCGATCCCCCAGTCGCCGCAGCAGCACCCGCAGGACCGATACCCACCGCAGCACTACCCTCCGCAGCACTACCAGCAGGCCGGCCAGGCGGCCCCGCCGTATCCCGCCCAGCCGTACCCCGTCCAGCAGCCTCCGGCCCAGCAGTACCCGCCGGGCGTGCCCGCACCTCACCAACCGCCCTTCGGACCGGGAGGATTCCAACGTTGACCGCGCTTCTGAACGCCGAGGTCCGCAAGGTCCTCGGGTTGCGCTACTGGTGGATCCTCGGGATCGCGCCGGTCGTGGTGGGGCTGTTCACCGGTGCCCTGACCCTGCCGCTCGCCCGTCAGGTCGAGGACATCGTCGGTGAGGGTTTCGCGTCGACCGTGTCGGCAGCGATCGGCATCGCGCTGGCGTTGGCGCTGGTGTTCCTGTTCGCGGCCGTGTTCGGCGCGGTGAACGGCGGCACCGAATTCCAGCATCGGACGATGGCGACGACGTTCCTGACCACCCGTGGTCGCGACGGGGTGGTCGCCGCCAAGTACGTCACCGCCGCGGCGTTCGGGCTGCTGTACTGCGTGGTCGTGGAGATCGCGGCCGTTCTGACCGTCCTGATGTTCGCCGGCGGCGACAGCGGCCCCTCCAGCGGATCCGATTTCGGCCAGCTCGCGGCAGTCCTCACCACCGGCATGCTCTGCGCCGCGCTGTGGGCCCTCATGGGGTCCGGGCTCGGTCTGCTGACCGGTTCGACGGTCGGCAGCGTGCTCGCGATCTCCGCGTGGGTGCCGTTCGGTGAGCTGATCGTGTCGCTGATCCTGCACGGCCTCGGGCTGGGCGCGGTCGCGGACCTGCTTCCCGTCCAGCTCACCTGGTACACGATCGTCGGGGTCATCGACATTCCGGAAACCGGCGACATGGCCGTTCGCTGGCCGGGGGCTCCGCTGGCGCTGATCGGCTGGACGCTGCTCGTCTGCGCGCTCGGCTGGTGGCGGGTCCGCAGCCGCGACGTGGGCTGACCGGGCGCTTCGCGCCGGTGTGCCTTTGTGGCGGTCCCCACCGCCACAAAGGCACACCGGCGCCGTCGGCGCCTGGCGCTAATGTCGGCAGCGATGCAACACGACTCGCAGTCCCCCGGCTGGATCCGCCGACTGAGCACCGAATCCTTCCGTCACCGTGCCGTCGCCATCGGCGCACTGCTGGCGACGGTCGTCGCCGCGCTCATCGACATCGGCTTCCCGCTCCTGACGAAACTCGCACTCGACAGCGCCACCCACCCGCAGGGCGCCGACCTGCACCTGATCGGGGTCGCCGCCGCGGGAATCGCCGGTGGTGCACTGGTCCGGTTCGGCTGCCAGTACGGGCGCCGGATGCTCGCCGGACAGCTGTCGCTGAACGTCCAGCACGACCTGCGGCTGCGGCTGCTCGGGTCGCTGCAGCGGCTCGACGGACGCGGCCAGGACCAGATCCGCACCGGACAGGTCGTGTCCCGCTCGATCACCGATCTGCAGCTCGTCCAGGGACTGCTCGCGATGGTGCCGATGTCGGCGGGCGCCCTGCTGCAGTTCGTATTGGCGCTGGTCATCATGGCGGTACTGTCGCCGCTGCTGACCCTCATCGCCGTCGTTACCGTGCCGGTCATCGCGCTGATCGTCCGGACCGTGCGGCCGAAACTGTTCGCCGCGACCTGGTCCGCGCAGCAACGCGCCGCCGACCTGGCCCAGCACGTCGAGGAAACCGTCACCGGTGTGCGCGTCGTCAAGGGCTTCGGCCAGGAGGACCGCGCGGTCGACCAGCTCGAACGGCACGGCTTGGCGCTGTACGCCGAACGGATGCGCGCGGCCCGCGTCAATGCCCGGTTCACCGCCCCGATGGGCGCGATCCCGCAGCTCGGCCTGGTCGCGACCATCGCGCTCGGCGGGTGGCTGGCCCTGCACGGCACCGTGACGGTCGGCACGTTCCTCGCGTTCACCGCGTACCTGGCGACGATGAGCGCGACGACCCGCACGCTGTCGTCGGTGATCATCATGGCGCAGCTCTCGCGCGCCGCCGTCGAACGCGTCTACGAAGTGATCGACGCCGAACCCGACGTCGCGGACCCGCCGCACCCGGTGCCGCTGCCCGCCGGTCCGCTCGGGCTGGCGCTGCGCGACGTCACCTTCGGATTCGAACCCGGTCGCGACGTGCTGCGCGGCGTGGATCTCGAGGTGACTCCCGGCGAAACCGTCGCCGTGGTCGGCCCGGCCGGGTCCGGCAAGACCGCCCTGTCGCTGCTGCTGCCGCGCTTCTACGCGCCGGACGCCGGGTCGGTGAGCCTGACCGGCGACGACTTCGAGCTGGACGTGCGCTCGCTGCGCAGCGACGAGCTGCGTGAAGCCGTCGGCCTCGTGTTCGACGAACCGTTCCTGTTCTCCGACACGATCGCCGCGAACATCGCGCTGGGCCGGCCCGACGCCACCCCCGACGAGATCCGGGCCGCCGCGGTCGCGGCCCGCGCGGACGAATTCGTCGAGAACCTGCCCGACGGATACGACACCGTCGTCGGGGAACGCGGCCTGACCCTCTCCGGCGGGCAGCGGCAGCGGGTCGCGCTGGCCCGGGCACTGCTGCTGGATCCGCGGGTGCTGATCCTCGACGACGCGACCTCCGCCGTCGACGCCGAAACCGAGGCCGCGATCTTCGCGGCGCTGCGCGCACAGCGCGGGCGCACCACCCTCGTGCTCGCGCACCGCCGCTCGACCCTGTCGCTCGCGGATCGGGTGGCGGTCCTCGACGAGGGTCGCATTGTCGACGTCGGGACCGTCGAGGAACTCGAGGAACGCAATGCGCTGTTCCGGGCGCTGCTCACCGGCACCGGCGACGACGACCCCGACACCGCTCCCCTCGCCTCCGGGCCCGAACCGTCGGCCGAGCAGCTGTGGCCGGAGGTGACGGCCGACCCGGACGAGGCCGGCAGGTCCCCCGCCTCTCCTGCCCTGGCAGGTCCCGGCGGTGGTCCGGGCGGCGGCGGCCCCGGCGGTGGCGGACGCGGTGGCGGCGGCCCGATGAGCGGGGCGCTCGGTTCCGTCGCACCCACCCCGGAACTCCGGGCCGCGGTGGCGGCGCTGCCCCCGGCCACCGAAACCCCGGGCCGGCATCGCGACCTGCAGTCCCGGGCGCTGCGCCGCCCCGATCCGAGGTTCCGGCTGTGGACGACGCTGCGGCCCGTCCGGTTGCTGCTCGGCGCGGTCGTGCTGTGCCTGATCGTCGAATCCCTCACCTCGATCGGGTTCCCCTCGATCGTGCAGTACGCCGTCGACCAGGGCGTCACGCCCGGCGATCCCTCCCGGTTGTGGGCCGCGGTCGGCGCCGGGGTGCTGCTCGCGCTGCTCGGCTGGGCGGTGGTGGCGGTGCTGACGGTGCTCACCGCCCGGGCCGGGGAACGGGTGCTGTTCGGGTTGCGGGTGCGCAGCTACGCGCATCTGCAGCGGCTCGGACTCGACTACTACGAGCGGGAACTGTCCGGGCGGATCATGACCCGGATGACGACGGACGTCGACGCACTGTCGTCGTTCATCCAGACCGGTCTGTCGACCGCGGTGGTCAGCGTGCTCACCGTCACCGGCATCTCCGTGGCGCTGCTGGTCACCGACGTCTCGCTCGGGCTGGTGGCGCTGGCGGTGGTGCCGCCGCTGCTGATCGCGACCTTCTGGTTCCGGAAGGTGTCGTCGTCGGCGTACGCGATCTCGCGCGAGCGGATCTCGATCGTCAACGCGGATTTCCAGGAGAACGTCACCGGTCTGCGTGCCGCGCAGGCCTATCGGCGGGAGGCGTTCGCCGCGCAGCGGTTCGCCGAACGCGCCGACGCCTACCGTCGCAGCCGCATGCGCTCGCAGCGGGCGATCTCCCTGTACTTCCCGTTCATCACGATGCTGTCGGACCTGGCGCTGGCTGCGGTCGTGTACGTCGGTGCCCGGGAGGTCGCGGCGGGTGAGGCGACGCCGGGTGTGCTGGTGGCGTTCGTGCTGTACCTGAGCCTGCTGTTCGGCCCGATCCAGCAGCTGTCGCAGGTGTTCGACGGCTATCAGCAGGCCCGCGTCGGGCTGCGCCGCATCGGCGACCTGCTGCGCACCGAGAGTTCGCTGGAGGCCGGTCCGCCCGGCTCGGTGCCGGTGACCGGGCACCTGCGCGGCGACGTGCATCTCGACGACGTCGGTTTCCGGTACGCCGGCGCCGAGACCGACGCGCTCACCGACGTCGAACTGCACATCCCGGCGGGTACGACGGTCGCGCTCGTCGGCCGCACCGGCGCCGGCAAGTCCACCGTGGTCAAGCTCCTCGCCCGCTTCTATGATCCGACCTCCGGTTCGGTGCGCGTCGACGGGGTCGACCTGCGCGACTATCGGCTCGCCGACTACCGCGGCCGGCTCGGTGTCGTGCCGCAGGAGGCCCACCTGTTCACGGGCACCGTCGCGAGCAACATCGCGTACGGCCGTCCCGACGCGGACCGCGCCGACATCGAGGCCGCGGCCCGCGCGGTCGGTGCGCTGGGCATGATCGCGACCCTGTCGGGCGGAATGCACCATCCGGTCGGCGAACGCGGCCAGGGTCTGTCCGCGGGCCAGCGGCAGCTGGTCGCGCTGGCCCGCGCCGAACTCGTCGATCCCGACCTGCTGCTTCTCGACGAGGCGACCGCGACCCTCGATCCGGGCACCGAACGGGCCGTTCTCGAGGCCGGCGAGAAGGTCGCGCGTTCCCGGACCGCCGTGGTGGTCGCGCATCGGCTGGGAACCGCGGCCCGCGCCGACCGCGTCGTGGTGGTCGACGGGGGGCGGATCGTCGAAACCGGGCCGCACGCGGAGCTGCGTTACGCGGGCGGCGTATACCAGACCCTCTGTGATGCGGCCGAAACCCGCGCAGGGAATAATCGGTCGTCGAGAACCGTCATCGATGGAGACCCCGTCGAAGTCGAAGCACAAATTGTGAGGTAGATCTCGCCGCATGTTCGATCAATTACGATCGCCGCACGCACGGGATAGCCTCATGAATACAGGCGCTCCGATCGGGTACCGAAGAAAGAAACGAGGCGAACAACTGCCGTGAGCAGCAGCTCTACATCACAGTTCGGTCAGAACCAGTGGTTGGTTGACGAGATGTACCAGCGCTTTCAGGACGATCCTTCGTCCGTGGACGCGAGTTGGCACGAATTCCTGACAGATTATTCCCCCGAAACAGCGGTCGCAGGTGGTGCAAACGGCATCGAGACCGCCACCGCTACCGCTCCGACCGCCACTGCGACGGCTCCCGCCCCGACGCCCGCACCGGCTCCCGCACCGAAGGCAGCACCCGCTCCGAAGGCCGCGGCTCCGGCCGCCGCGCCGGCGAAGCCCGCAGCTGCTGCCCCGAAGCCGGCTGCACCCTCTTCCGACAAGGCCGCCGCCGAGGAGAAGAAGGTTCTCCGCGGTGCCGCTGCCGCTGTCGCGAAGAACATGAACGCCTCGCTCTCGATCCCCACCGCCACCAGCGTTCGCGCCATCCCTGCGAAGCTGATGTTCGACAACCGGATCGTCATCAACAACCACCTCGCCCGTACCCGGGGCGGTAAGGTCTCGTTCACGCATCTGCTCGGTTACGCCCTGGTCCAGGCGGTCAAGGCGTTCCCGAACATGAACAACCACTACGCCGAGATCGACGGCAAGCCGAACCTGGTGACGCCGGCGCACACCAACCTCGGTCTCGCGATCGACCTGCCGGGCAAGAACGGACAACGTTCGCTCGTGGTCGCCGCGATCAAGAACTGCGAAACCATGAATTTCGCACAGTTCTACTCGGCGTACGAGGACATCGTCCGCCGCGCCCGCGACGGCAAGCTCACCGGTGACGACTTCTCCGGTGTGACGATCTCGCTGACCAACCCCGGCGGCATCGGCACCGTGCACTCGGTGCCGCGCCTGATGGCCGGTCAGGGCGCCATCATCGGCGCCGGCGCGATGGAGTACCCGGCCGAGTTCCAGGGTGCTTCCGACGAGCGCATCGCGGAACTGGGCGTCGGCAAGCTGCTGACCCTCACCTCGACCTACGACCACCGGGTCATCCAGGGCGCCGAGTCCGGCGAGTTCCTCAAGACCGTTCACGAGCTGCTGATCTCCGACGATTTCTACGACGAGATCTTCCACACCCTCCACATCCCTTACGAGCCGGTCCGCTGGCGCAAGGACGTGCCGGAGGGCGCGGTCGACAAGAGCACCCGCGTGCTCGAGCTGATCGCGGCGTACCGCAGCCGCGGCCACCTCATGGCCGACACCGACCCGCTGCAGTTCGTCAAGGACAAGTTCCGCTCGCACCCGGACCTCGACGTCACCACGCACGACCTGACCCTGTGGGACCTCGACCGCGAGTTCAACGTCGGCGGCTTCCACGGCCAGCAGCGCATGAAGCTGCGCGACGTGCTGTCGGTGCTGCGTGACGCGTACTGCCGCCACGTCGGCATCGAGTACACGCACATCCTCGAGCCGGAGCAGCAGCAGTGGCTGCAGGAGCGGGTCGAGGCGCATCACGTCAAGCCGACGGTCGCGCAGCAGAAGTACATCCTGAGCCGCCTCAACGCCGCCGAGGCGTTCGAGACGTTCCTCCAGACCAAGTACGTCGGCCAGAAGCGGTTCTCGCTCGAGGGCGCCGAGTCGGTCATCCCGATGATGGACTCGATCATCGACCAGGCCGCCGAGCACCAGCTCGACGAGGTCGCCATCGCCATGCCGCACCGCGGTCGCCTCAACGTGCTCGCCAACATCGTCGGCAAGCCGTACTCGAAGATCTTCACCGAGTTCGAGGGCAACCTGAACCCGGCCGCCGCGCACGGCTCCGGCGACGTGAAGTACCACCTCGGCGCCGAGGGCACCTACATCCAGATGTTCGGCGAGAACGACATCAAGGTCTCGCTGACCGCGAACCCGTCGCACCTCGAAGCCGTGAACCCGGTCCTCGAGGGCCTGGTCCGCGCCAAGCAGGACATCCTCGACAAGGGTGAGGACGGCTTCACCGTCCTGCCGCTGCTGCTGCACGGCGACGCCGCGTTCGCCGGTCAGGGTGTCGTCGCCGAGACGCTGAACCTGGCGCTGCTGCGCGGGTACCGCACCGGCGGCACCGTGCACATCGTCGTCAACAACCAGGTCGGCTTCACGACCGCGCCGGAACACTCGCGGTCGTCGGAGTACTGCACCGACGTCGCGAAGATGATCGGCGCGCCGATCTTCCACGTCAACGGCGACGATCCGGAGGCGTGCGTCTGGGTTGCGCAGCTCGCCGTGGACTTCCGCGAGAAGTTCCACAAGGACGTCGTGATCGACATGATCTGCTACCGCCGCCGCGGCCACAACGAGGGCGACGACCCGTCGATGACGCAGCCGGCCATGTACGACGTGATCGACACCAAGCGCAGCGTCCGCAAGAGCTACACCGAGGCCCTCATCGGCCGCGGCGACATCTCGCTCAAGGAAGCGGAAGACGCCCTGCGGGACTACCAGGGCCAGCTGGAACGCGTGTTCAACGAGGTCCGCGAGCTCGAGAAGTACAAGCCGGAACCGTCGGAGTCGGTCGAGCTGGACCAGACGCCGGCGCCGCGCCTGACCACCGCCGTGGACAAGTCGGTGCTCGAGCGCATCGGCGACCAGTTCGCGAACGTTCCCGAGGGCTTCAACGTGCACCCGCGCGTCAAGCCGGTCATCGAGAAGCGCCGCGAGATGGCGCGCGAGGGCAACATCGACTGGGCCTTCGCGGAACTGCTCGCGTTCGGTTCGCTCGCCGAGCAGGGCGCGCTGGTGCGCCTGGCCGGTCAGGACTCGCGCCGCGGCACGTTCACGCAGCGTCACTCGGTGCTCATCGACCGCAAGACGGGCGACGAGTACAACCCGCTCGCCACGCTGGCCGCGCAGGCCGGCAACGGTGGTCGCTTCATGGTGTACGACTCGGCGCTGACCGAGTTCGCGGGCCTGGGCTTCGAGTACGGCTACTCGGTGGGCAACCCCGACGCGCTGGTGCTGTGGGAGGCGCAGTTCGGTGACTTCGTCAACGGTGCGCAGTCGATCATCGACGAGTTCATCTCGTCCGGTGAGGCCAAGTGGGGCCAGCTCTCCGACGTCGTGATGCTGCTGCCGCACGGCCACGAGGGTCAGGGCCCGGACCACACGTCCGGCCGTATCGAGCGCTGGCTGCAGCTGTGCGCCGAGGGTTCGATGACCGTGGCGGTTCCGTCGACTCCGGCCAGCTACTTCCACCTGCTGCGTCGTCACCACCTCGACGGCATCCGCCGCCCGCTCGTGGTGTTCACGCCGAAGTCGATGCTCCGCAACAAGGCCGCGGTCAGCAACGTCGAGGACTTCACCCAGGGCAAGTTCCGCTCGCTGCTGGAAGAGGTCCCCTACGAGAACGGCACCGCCGACCGCACCAAGGCGACCCGCATCCTGCTGACCTCCGGCAAGCTCTACTGGGAGCTGCTCGCGAAGAAGCAGAAGGAGAACCGCGAGGACATCGCGATCGTCCGCATCGAGCAGCTGTACCCGGTGCCGCGTCGTCGCATCGCCGAGACCCTCGACCAGTACCCGAACGCCACCGAGTTCTTCTGGGTGCAGGAAGAGCCGGCGAACCAGGGTGCGTGGCCGTTCCTGGGCCTGGCGCTGCCGGAACTGCTGCCGGAGAAGCTCACCGGCATCAAGCGGGTGTCGCGTCGTTCGATGTCCGCGCCGTCGTCGGGCTCGAGCAAGGTCCACGCGGTCGAGCAGCAGGAGATCATCGAGAAGGCGTTCGCGCGGTAACCCGCACCTTCTCGGCACACCCCGCCTTTCTACGAAAGACGGTTCTCATGCGAGCCGGGTCGTGCCTGCCCTTCGGGGCGGGCCGGCCCGGTTCGCGCCGTTCTGCGGCCTGCCCTCTGCGGCCTGCGCTCCCCCTCCGACCCCCTCCCCTGGCGAGCGAATGTATCGTTCGGTCGATCCAAGGAGACGAGGGATACATTCGCTCGGAACAACCGGGGTGGGGCGGCTACGACGGGGAGGCACCCGCCGGCGCCCCGGCGACCATGACCACCGCGGGCAGGGCGCCGACCGCGAGCTCGATGAACTCCTCGCGGGTGATCTGCGGATCGCGCAGCCATTCGATGGTGGTGTCCTCGACGAACGCGATCCATCCGCGCACCGCGAGATGCACGGCGGGGGTCACCTCGATCCCCAGCATCGGCAGGTGCGCGGCGGTGCGCTCGACCATCGCGGTCCGGGTCCGTTCGAAGACCTCGGTCATGTCGGGGTCGCTGCTGGCGGCCCCGCGCAGCATGGACACGTAGGTGTCGCGGCGTTCGGTGACGTAGTCGACGTAGGCGACCAGGGTGCCGCGCAGCATCGCGATCGGGTCGAGACTCTCGTCCGGCGCGGTGCGTTCGAGCATGTCACGGCTGATGTGCCGGACGATCTCGACGTGGAACTCGTGTTTGCTCGAGAAGTAATGGAACAGCAGGCCCCGGGACACCCCGGCCTGATCGGCGATGTCGTCGACGGAGATGTGTTCGAGCGGCCGCTCCGACAGCATCTGCACACCCAGATCGATCAACTGCGCACGGCGCTGGTCCGGGCTGAGCCGGGTGCGTTTGGGGCCGGAGTTCTTCACAAGTGCCATGCAAGCACCTCTGTTGAATTAGAGTCAACAATGCTATTGACCATCCCTCAATAGGAACCTACGCTCGGATACATGAGTCTTCCGGTTACAGATATCTCCGCTGCCGGCGCCGCCGTACGGCAGGTCGAGACCCTGATCATCGGCAGCGGGTTCGCCGGACTCGGGGCCGCGATCCGCCTCACCCGCGCCGGTAAGGACTTCCTCGTCCTCGAACGCGGCACCGAGGTCGGCGGCACGTGGCGCGACAACACCTATCCGGGTGCCGCGTGCGACGTGCCCTCGAATCTCTACTCGTACTCCTTCGCCCTCAACCCGGACTGGACCCGCTCGTTCTCGCCGCAGTCGGAGATCCAGCGCTACATCACCGGGGTCGCCGACAAGTACGACGTGCGGCGCCGCACGATGTTCGGGTGCGACGTGCTCGGCGCGCGCTGGAACCCCGCGACCTTCCGCTGGGACGTGCACACCACCACCGGTGACTACAGCGCGAAGGTGCTCGTCTCCGCCGTGGGTGCGCTGTGCGAGCCGTCGCTGCCGGACATCCCCGGCATCGACAGCTTCGACGGCGAGATCTTCCATTCGGCACGCTGGAACCACGACGCCGACCTGACCGGCAAACGGGTCGCGGTGATCGGCACCGGCGCCTCCGCGATCCAGATCGTGCCCGCGATCGCCGGCCGCGTCGAACACCTGGACGTGTACCAGCGCACCGCGCCGTGGATCCTGCCCCGCGCGGATCGCGAGTACACGACCGTCGAACACCTCGCGTTCAAGTACGTGCCGGGCGCCCAGCGACTGTCGCGCGCCCTGCAGTACCTCACGCGCGAGACGCAGGTGGTGGGCCTGGCCAAGGCCCCGATCTTCATGAAACCGCTGGAGTTCGCGGCCCGCCGGCACCTGCGCCGGCAGATCCCCGATCCGGAACTGCGCCGCAAGGTCACCCCGAATTTCCGGATCGGCTGCAAGCGCATGCTGATCTCCAACAACTACTACCCCGCGCTGACCCGCCCGAACGTGGACCTCGTCACCGACGGCATCGCCGAGGTGCGTCCCGACGCCGTCGTCACCCGCGACGGCACGGTCCGGAAGGTCGACGCGATCGTCGTCGCGACCGGCTTCCACGTCACCGACTCCCCCACCTTCGCAGGCATCGTCGGCAAGGACGGCCGCTCGCTGGCGGAGGTGTTCGACGAGACCGGCATGCAGGGTTACAAGGGCAGCGCGGTCGCCGGCTTCCCCAACCTGTTCTTCCTCGTCGGCCCGAACACCGGCCTGGGCCACACCTCGATGGTGTACATGATCGAATCGCAGCTCAACTACGTCGTCGACGCGATCGAAACCCTCGACCGGCACCGCATCGGGACGATCGAGGTCCGGCAGGAAGCCCAGGACGAGTACAACCGCAAGCTGCAGGCCGCGTTGAAGAACAGCGTGTGGAACAACGGCGGCTGCGCGAGCTGGTACCTCGACAAGCACGGCAACAACACCACGCTGTGGCCCGGCTTCACGTTCGAATTCCGGCGCCTGACCAAGAAATTCGATCTCGACGCGTATCGTGGCGTCGCGGCCGCGGACCTCGTCCCGCCGGCCGCAGCGATCGACCCCGCGGTGACCACCACCGAGCAGACCGAGCGCAGCAGCGGAAAGGCGGCAGTCCGATGAGCGAATTCGCAGGCAGGGTCGCGGTCGTCACCGGCGCCGGCTCGGGTATCGGCCGGGCACTGGCCGTGGCGCTCGCCGCGAAGGGCGCGCGGCTCGCCCTGTCCGACGTGGACACCGTGGGCCTGGCCGAAACCGTCCGGCGGGCAGAGGATCTCGGCGCCCAGGTACACTCCACCCATCTCGACGTCACCCAGCGCGAGGCGGTCTTCGCGTACGCCGACGCGGTGCTCGAACGGTTCGGCACGGTGAACCAGGTCTACAACAACGCGGGCATCGCATACCACGGCGAGTTCGAACGCACCGAGTTCAAGGACATCGAACGCATCATGGACGTCGACTTCTGGGGCGTCGTCAACGTCAGCAAGGCGTTCCTGCCGCACCTGATCGCGTCCGGCGACGGCCATCTGATCAACGTCTCGTCGCTCTTCGGCCTGCTCTCGATCCCCGGCCAAAGCGCTTACAACGCAGCGAAATTCGCGGTCCGCGGATTCACCGAGTCGCTGCGGCAGGAGATGCTGATCGCCGGCCACCCGGTGCGGGTCACGTGCGTGCATCCGGGCGGCATCAAGACCGCGATCGCCCGCAACGCGACCGTGCCCGACGGTGTCGACCAGGCGAGCTTCGCCCAGTTCTTCGACAGCAAGCTCGCCCGCACCTCCCCGGAGGACGCCGCGAAGACCATCGTCGACGGCGTACGGAAGAACCGCGCCCGGGTGCTCATCGGCGGCGACGCGAAACTGCTCGACGCGTGGGTGCGGCTGCTCGGACCGTCCTACCAACGAGTGGTCGCGAACATCGCCGGCCGCGTGCTGCCGAAGGGGTAGATACCGACATGCCACAGTTCCCGCTGCCGCTCGTGCGCGCGGCCCTGCGTCCGATGTACCGGCTCGTGCTGAGCCCGCGGCTGTCGTATCCGATGCAACGACGGCTGCTCGGGCTGGCGGCACCGATCCAGACGTTGCCGAAGGGCACGGTGGTCCGGAAGATCACCCTCGCCGGCCGTCCCGCCGAACGGATCACGGTCGGTGCGACCGAGCGGCGCACCGCGGTGCTGTATCTGCACGGCGGTGCGTTCACGACCTGCTCCCCGGCCACGCACCGGTCGCTCGCCGCGCACCTGGCCGCGGCGACCGCGTCGGCCGTGTACGTCCTGGACTACCGTCTCGCCCCGGAGCATCCGTATCCGGCGGCGCTCGACGACGCGGTCGCCGCGTATCTCGAGCTCGTCACCGCACACGGTGTGGACGCCGCGAGCACACCGATCGCCGGGGACTCCGCGGGTGGCGGGTTGGCGGTCGCGGCCGCCCTGCGGCTCACGGACCGGCACGGGGTGACGCCCGCCGCGCTGGGCCTGCTGTCGCCGTGGGTGGATCCGGGCTCCCGCGCGGTGCCGTTCGACCGCGACACCGTGCTCTCGACCGGATGGCTGTTCCCGTCCGCCGAGGCGTATCTCGGCGACGGCGACCCGGCCGATCCGGGATACGCGCCGATGCACGCCGACCTGCGCCCGCTGCCGCCGACGCTGATCCACGTCGGCACGACCGAGGTCTTCTACCCGCAGGTCACCGAGTTCGCGCGCCGGTTGCGGGCGGCCGGTGTCGACGTGCAGGTCACCGAACAGCCGCGGCTGTGGCACGTCGCCCACCTGCAGGCGTCGCTGGTCCGCGAGGCCGCCGACGCGATCGTCGACCTGGGTTCGTTCCTGCGCTCACACATGCTCGCCGAGCCACGCGTCCGCGACGGCGGCTGAGTCCTCGCCGTCGTCCACCCGGGCGCGCATCTCGGCGAGGTCGGCGGTGGTGAGTTCACCGGCGATCACACTCAGCGCATCGAGCTGACGTTCCCCGAACACGTCCCGCCGGAACAACGGGACGACGTTCTGGGCCGCGAACACCGGTGGCGCCTCCTCGGCGGTTGCGTCCTCACCGGGCGCGCGGTCCGGGGCGTCGGCCAGTGCGACGAGGCCGGCATCGACGAGCGCGGGTGAGGCCGTCGTGAGGGCGCCGAGCGCGCCGCGATCGGTCGCCGCGCGCACGGCGTCGGCGTCGGCGACCTGCTCGACGGCGGCGGGCACGCAGCCCGCGGCGGCGAGCGCCTCGAGGCCCCCGGTCGCGGCGAAGCCCGGCGTCGCCGCGACCGTGAGTTCCGCGCAGCGGCCGGTGATCTCGTCGACGCCCGTGACACCCAGCGCGGCCGCCGTCGCGTCGCTCAGCACGAGAACGGCGCGGTCCTGGGCGGTCGCGTAGTCGGCGACCGTCAGGTCGGTGGGCAGTGCCCGGCCGAGCGCGGTGAACACGTCCTCGGCGTCCGTCTGCGGTGCGGACGGGTCGAAGTGGCGCAGTAGCCGGCCCGTGTAGCCGGGGACGAGCGTGACCTCGGCGGCGTCCAGCGCGGGGAGGTCGCCCGGATCGCGGACCGTCACGTCGATCCCGGTGCGACGCAACGCCCCCGCGTAGAGCTGGGCGAGCAGCTCGCCGTCGGTCCCGGTTCCCGTGCCGACGACCACGCCGGACGGTCCGGGGGCCTCGTCGAGGACCGGAGACGCGCACCCGGCGACCGCCGCGGCCGCGATCGCCGCCGTTGCGGCCAGGGTTCTTCCCGACCGTGTCGTGCGCTTCGAGTTCGTGGTCACCGTGCCATCCTCGCGCACCGTCCGCAACGCCGAACGCCCCGGTCCGGAAGCCTTGGTGCGGGCTCCGTCCGGGGCGTGCGGTGCGATGCCGCTAGTCGGTGACACCCTCGGCCTTCGCCGCGGCCGCGACGGCCTCGGCGACGGCGGGTGCGACGCGCGGATCGAGCGGGCTCGGAACGATCTTGTCCACCGCCAACTCATCGCCGACAACCGAGAGGATGGCCTCGGCGGCAGCGAGCTTCATGCCCTCGGTGATGCGGCGGGCACCGGCGTCGAGGGCGCCCTTGAACACACCGGGGAAGGCCAGCACGTTGTTGATCTGGTTCGGGAAGTCGCTGCGGCCGGTCGCGACGATTGCGACGTGCTTGCTCGCGACCTCCGGGTGGATCTCCGGGTCCGGGTTCGACAGCGCGAACACGATCGCGTCGTCGGCCATGGTCGCAACGATCTCCTCGGGCACGGTGCCGGCGGAGACACCGACGAACACGTCGGCTCCGTCGAGGGCCTCGATGAGCCCGCCGTGGCGACCGGCCGGGTTGGTGCGCTCGGCGAGGTCGGCCTTGATCGGGCCGAGCTCGGTGCGCTCACGCGAGACGATGCCCTTGGAGTCGAGCACGACGACGTCGGTGGCACCGGCGGCGAGCAGGATGTTGGTGCACGCGACACCGGCGGCACCGGCGCCGGAGACGACGATGCGCAGGTCCGCGATGTTGCGGTTCTGGACCTTGACGGCGCCCATGAGCGCGGCGAGCACCACGATGGCGGTGCCGTGCTGGTCGTCGTGCATGACCGGGCAGTCGAGGGCCTCGATGACGCGCTTCTCGATCTCGAAGCAACGCGGGGCCGAGATGTCCTCGAGGTTCACGGCGCCGAAGCTCGGACGCAGCCGGATCAGGGTCTCGACGATCTCGTCGGGGTCCTTGGTGTCGAGAACGAGCGGGATCGAGTTCAGGCCCGCGAACTTCTTGAACAGCGCGGACTTGCCCTCCATCACCGGCAGCGAGGCGCGCGGCCCGATGTCTCCGAGACCGAGCACGGCGGTGCCGTCGCTGACGACGACCACCAGGCGGTCGGTCCAGGTGTAGCGGGCGGCGAGGGTCTCGTCGGCGGCGATCGCGCGGCTGACCTGCGCGACACCCGGGGTGTACGCGATCGACAGGTCGCGCTGGTTCTCGAGCGGCGACGTGAGCTCGACGGACAGCTTGCCGTCGATGTGCGCGTCGAAGATCTCTTCGTTGGTCAGTTCGACCTTGCTGGGCGTTGGTGCGTCGGACACGATAGACACGATGACACTCCTGCTGGTTCCGTGACCACCCAGGTCGCGGTTACTGCGAAGTAGCTGCGACGATTTACCATTCGTTCGCAGGTGCTTCGCCAAGGACAAATTCTGTGAAGCATCCGGGCGCGATCACGATTACCGCTGTACTACGCTGTACGACTTCCGGAGCGTGATGGCGCCGTGGCTGGTGAGCCCTGGCGACGAGCCCTTGTACAGGGGTCTGCCATCGTCCGGCGTCGGGGGGTATCTCCGGCGCCGGATTGGACGCAAGTTTGCCACCTTCACAACGGAACAATCAAATCGCCACACATTGCGAAGCTCTCACTTTTCGAGCGTCCCACCTGTGAGTTTCGACGAAACCGGGGGTCTTGTCCACGTAACGGACGAATTACTCACGGGTAGCAGGGAAGATACGGGGCGTCATCCCCACCACTGCGTGAACATCAGGAAAGCCGCAGTGACAAACACCACAGCGGAACCGGGTAGAGCGGACAGCCCGCGACGGCGATCCGCGGATATCTGAGCCGCGATCACGACGATCGCGGCCACCACGTGAGCCGCCACGGATTCGACGCCCGGCCCCGGCACTCCCCGATTCCCGGCGAGGTACTGGGCGCCGCCCACGACCAAGGCGAGTATCACGACCGCGCCGCACACCAGTCCGGACAGCGTCCGCACCGCGCGCACGGCGACGTTGTCCCGCCGGCCGGCACGATCGAACACCTCCGTCGGCGAATCCGACGCGTCGTAGTACTGATGGTCGTAGTACTCATCGTCGTAGTACTCGGTGTCGTCATTGCCCGCGGCGTAGTACCGATCGTCGTAGTCGTCCCCGTACGACTCGCGGCCCCGCCGACCCCACGCACTCATCCGACGACCACCTCGACACCCGAGGTCCGTGCGATCAGTTCCTCGAGCGCCGCCGGGTGCGTCGTGAACCGGCCGATGCCGATGTCCTTGTTCGCGCCGTGGTAGTCCGACGACCCGGTGACGAACAGCCCGAGGTTCGCCGCCATGTCCCGCATCAGCCGCACGTCCGCGGCGTCGTGATCGGGATGCTCGGCCTCGAGCCCGCCGAGCCCGTGGTCGACGAGTTCCTCGACGTGGTCGAGCGCCAGCAACCTGCCGCGCGCCCGCGCGCGGGCGTGCGCGAGCACCGTCACTCCCCCGGCCGCCGTCACCATGCGCACCGCATCCTCGAGGGCGGTGTCGTCCTTGGGCACGTAGTAGCGGCCCCGCGGCGACAGCAGATCGGTGAAGGCCGCACCGACCGTCGGAACCACCCCGGCCTCGACCAGCGCCCGCGCGAGGTGGGGGCGTCCCGCCACGGGCCCCGCCGCCTCGACGACGCTCTCCGGATCCGGCAGCAGGCCGTCCTCGGCCATCCGGTACGCCATCGCACGGATCCGCCCGACCCGCTCGGTACGGAGTCGTTCCCGTTCCGCTGCGAACACCGGGTCGGCTGGATCGAACAGGTACGCGAGCAGATGCACCGCGACCGGATGCCCGTCCTCACCGCGGCCGGTGCACGACATCTCCATCCCGCGCACCAGTGTCATCCGGGACGGCAGCGCCGCGACCGCCTCGTCCCAGCCCGCGGTCGTGTCGTGATCGGTGAGCGCAACGACGTCCAGCCCCGCCGTCGCGGCGGCACGGACCAGGTCCGCCGGCGTGTCCGTTCCGTCGGAGGCCGTCGAATGGGAATGCAGATCGATGCGCACCCCTCCAGTTTGTCAGGCGCCGGCCGCACACAGCTCGAGGCAACGCCCCGGGCGGCGTCCGCGGGCGGGTTAGCATGGCCGGGCCGAGCTGCCGCGCGGAAGGGAACCGATGCCGAACCTGCCGTCCCGCCGCGACGCCGACTCCCGAGCCGTCCCCGTCCCCGCCGAAGAGGCCGTCGTCGACTGCGCGGTCTACATCGACGGCAGGCGCCTGCCCGGCCGGTACACGCACTCGGACGCGCTCGCCGAGGTGCGCAGCCGCGGCGAGGGCTTCGTCTGGCTGGGACTGCACGAACCCGACGAACACCAGATGACGAGCGTCGCCCGGACGTTCGGCCTGCACGAGCTGATGGTCGAGGACGCGGTGCACGCGCACCAGCGGCCCAAGCTCGAGCGGTACGACGACGTGCTGTTCCTGGTGCTGCGCACCGTCAACTACGTCGAGCACGAATCGGTGACGACCACCAACGAGATCGTCGAGACCGGCGAGATCATGATCTTCACCGGCCCCGACTTCGTGGTGAGCGTGCGGCACGGCGACCATTCCGGGCTGTCCGACGTCCGGCACCGGCTGGAGCAGTCACCCGGCCGGCTCGCGCTCGGGCCCGCGTCGGTGCTGCACGCCGTCGCCGACTACGTGGTGGACAGCTATCTGGCGGTGACCACCCTGGTCGAGCCGGACGTCGACGACCTCGAGGAACTCGTGTTCACGCCCAGCACCCGCATCGCCGTCGAACAGATCTATCTGCTCAAGCGCGAGATCGTGGAACTGCGCCGCGCGGTGGTCCCGCTCGCCACGCCGCTGCAGCAGCTCACCCGAGGACAGGGCCACCCGATCCCGAAGGACGTGCGCCGCTACTTCCGGGACGTCGCCGACCACCACACCACCGTCGCCGAACGCATCGCGACGTTCGACGAAACGCTCAGCACCCTGCTCGACGCCGCGATCGCGAAAGTCACCGTGCAACAGAACACCGACATGCGGCGCATCTCGGCGTGGGTCGCGATCGCGGCCGTCCCGACGATGATCGCCGGCATCTACGGCATGAACTTCGACCGGATGCCCGAACTGCACTGGGAATACGGCTACTACCTGGTCGTCGGGGTGATCGTGGTGAGCACCGTCGCCCTGTTCCTGACGTTCCGGCGCAACAAGTGGCTGTGAGAACAGCACTTCTCGACCGTTCCTCCACGGTGCCCACGGACCGGCGGGATCGTGTGCGCCTGGTCCTCGGGGTCGGGTTCGCGCTCGTCGCGGTGCAGGTGGCGATCCGCGCGGCCGTCGCCGCGGTCGGCGAACTCTACTGGGACGACCTGATCCTGATCGGCCGCGCGGGAACCTATCCGCTGTGGTCCGCGGAGCTGCTGCTGCACGACCACGACGGCCATCTCATGCCGGGCGCATTCGCCGCGGCCGCGCTCGCCGACGCGGTGGCGCCCCTGCAGTGGTGGCCCGCCGCGGTGTCGCTGGTGGTCGGGCAGGCGGTGGCGTCGCTCGCGGTGCTGCGGGTGTTGTGGCTGTTGCTCGGCCCACGCCGGGTCCTGTGGGGACCGCTGCTGTTCTACCTGTTCGCACCGCTGACGCTGCCGGCGTTCGCGTGGTGGGCGGCGGGACTCAACGCGCTGCCGTTGCAGGCGGCGCTGGCGTGGGTCGCGGGGGACGCGCTGCTGCTGGCCCGCACCGGCCGGCGCCGCTACGCGGTGTCCGCGACCGTGGTCACCGCGATCGCCCTGCTGTTCTTCGAGAAGTCGATCCTGGGGCCGTTCGTCGCGTTCGCGACCGTCGCGCTCGCGTACCGGGTCGACGGGCGCGCCCGGCCGGTGCGGCTCGCGGCGCGACGCGGGCGGGTGCTGTGGATAGCCTCGGCGGCGCTGCTCACCGGGTGGGCCGCGTGCTATCTCACGTTCGTCGAATCCCGTTTCGGGATAGCCGATCTCGCGATGGTGTCCGGGCTGACGCATCACGGGCTGTCGTACGGGTTGGTGCCGACGTTGCTCGGCGGACCGTGGCAGTGGGAACGCTGGAACCCGAGCCCGCCGTGGGCGACGCCGCCGATCGTGCTGGTCGTCGTGAGCTGGGCGGCGGTGATCGCGGCGCTGGTGTGGAGCGTGCGGCGACGCCGGCGGACGGGATGGGTGTGGGCCGCGGCCGCCGCCTACGTGCTCGCCTCCCTGGCGGCGATGATCAGCACCCGGTTCGGTGCCGAGACCACCTACGAACTGGCGCAGACCCTGCGCTACTTCGCGGACTCGGCGGTGATCGGTGCGATCGCGGCCGCCCTGGTGCTGCGCGCTCCCGCACGGGGTGCACCGGCCCGCATCTCCCCTGTCGTCGCGGCGATCTGCGCGGTCGCGTTCACGGCCGGTTCGCTGTGGTCGACGGTGACGTTCACGCGGAGCTGGGTGGACAATCCGACCGGCGACTATCTCGCCACTGCCCGGGTCGCGCTCACCGCCCACCCGGACGTGCCGATCCTGGACCACCCGGTGTCGGTGTGGGTGCTGCTGCCGGTCACGCATCCGCACAATCTCATCGGATCGGTGTTCTCCGCGCTGCCCGGTCGCGCCGAGATCACCGACAGCGCCGAGAATCCGGCCGTGCTGGACGACTCCGGCGCGCTCGTCGAAGGAGCCCTGTTCGCCGTGCGGTGGGTGCCGCCGGGACCCGAGCCGGACTGCGGGTACCTGCTCTCGCCCGGCACAACCGTCGCGCTGCCGCTGGACGGCCCGATGATGGAACTGGACTGGACCGTGCAGCTGAACTATTTCGCGTCGCAGCCCGGGCGGATCGAGGTCGGGTTCCCGGGCGTCGACCCCACGCAGGTTTCGGTCGGGTCCGGTCCGGGCACCGTCTACGTCCGGGTGCCGGGCGGTGGCAACGGCCTGCAGGTGCGCTCCCCCGCGACCGGACCGACCGTGTGTTTCGGGGGCGGTCCGGTCGGGGTGATCACGCCGAAATAACCGGATTCGGTCGGCCCGGCCGCGCCCGGCGTCAGCCGGCCCACCCGACAGCACGCACCGCGGCGACGGCACCGCCGTCGACGAGCAGATCGGTGCCGGTGACGAAACCGGCCTGCGGATCGAGGAGGAACGCGACCGCGGCGGCGATGTCGTCGGGCGTGCCGAGGCGACCGGTCGCGGACATCTCGACCAACGCGCGCATGTTCGCGCCGGACTCGCCGGCGAGTTCCTCCTGGCCCATCGGGGTGGAGATCACGCCGGGGCTGATCGAGTTGATGCGGGCACCCCGCGCGCCCCACGCGGCGGCCGCCGCCTGCACGCGCAGAGCGTTCGCGCGCTTGGCGACCACGTAGGCCATCGCCGGATGCCCCAGCGTTTCCGGTGCGAGGAACGGCAGGTCGAGCAGTTCGCCGGTCGGGGTGGTCGCGAGCGCCTTCTCCTGGTCGGCGGGCAGCCCGCCGGACATGTGCCCCGCCATGCTGGCGATGACGACACCCGCACCGCCGGACGCGACGACGCGCGCGAACTCGTCCAGGACCAGGGCGACACCGAGCAGGTCGACGCGCAGGATGGCCTCGGTGGACGCCTGCACGGGCGAGAGCCCCGCGGTGTGCGCGATGTGGGTGACGCGCCCGAGTCCGGCGGCGGCGTCCGCGAGGGCGACGACCGAATCGCGTTCGGAGACATCGACTGTCCGTTCGGTGACGTCGTGGCCCTCGCCGCGCAGTGTCGCAGTCGCTGCCGCGAGCGTGGTCTCGGCGAAATCGGCGAGCAGCACCTTCCGGCCGCTGCCGAGGCGGCGGGCGATCGCCAGTCCCATGCCGCCTACGCCGATGACGACGACGACGTCCTTGTCCATCCGTGCCTCCCGTGGTGATCGGATGGACGCGACTGTAGAGCAGGGGCGACCCGGATCACATCAGGCAGCAGGAGTGGATCGCGTCACATCCGCGGCTGGCCCCGGTTCGGGTCGCGCACGTCGATGCCGGCTTCGGTCCATGCGTCGCGCAGCGCACCGGCGCCGCGCAACCGCTTCCACGCGGCCTCGGTGCCGGTGAGCGGTACGGCGTCGAAGAACCGGACCGGATCGGCGGGTTCGGGCAGCTCCAGGTCGGGAATGTCGCTGGGTCCGAGCAGCACCGCGGTGAACGGCGCGTTCTCCCACAGTGGTTCACCGAGATCGAGCAGTGCGTCGTCGGTCAGGACGACACCTTCGACGGCGGGCAGCGCCGCGAGGATCGCGAGGGTGCGGTGAACACCGGCGGTGATGCCCTCCGCATTCCGCAGGCTCAGGACCAGCTCGGCGCGCGGGCCGCGGGTGGGATCGGCGACCATCGCCGTGGGATCGCCCATGGGATGCCGCGAACAGCCGAGCGTGACGAACCGGGTGACCCCGGAGTCCGTCGACCGGAACCGCAGCACCTCGATGGGTTCGAGACCCAGGAACGTCACCGATGCCGATTCCGGGTCGGCACCGGACGCACCGGCGACATGCTCGGTGAGGTGGGCACGGACTGCAGGGAGTACAGCGTCGGTCACCCCTGCAATGTACGCCGCGCGCGGCATTCGTCCCGGGTGGCGGGTCAGCGGTCGTCGTCGACGAATCGCACCCGGTGGTCGGCGGTCGCCGGGGCCGCGAAGTCCAGCAGCCGCAGCCCTTCCGCTTCGAGCGCGGACCGGTTCGCGGCCGTGAGCCTGCGCCACGGTGTGATATCCAGTGCCGCAGCATGTTTCGTAATCCTCAGGTCGGCGATACCCGAGACGGTCCCGCCGACGAGCACGGCCGGCTTGACGATGCCGTTCTGCGTCATGATGCGGCGCCGGTTCTCGTCCGAGATCAGCCGCGACCGGTCGGCATGCGAGAGCAGCACGTTGTCGTAGGGCGCGAGGATGCGCGCCGGGGCGGGGGTCGCGGGATCGGGGCGCGGTGCGTCGGGCAGGTCGAACAGTTCGACGCCGCGCTCGTCGCGGAAGACCTCGAGCCGCGGCCGCAGCCGCTCGAAGACCTCGTCGAGCCGGGTGAGCCCGCACCACGCCTGCGCGTCCCGCACGCTCGCGGGCCCGAACGCCCCGAGGTAGCGCAGCAGCAGCGACTCCGGGTCCGGTGCGACCGGCGGGTGACCGGTCCACTCGTCGAGCACGGCCAGCCGCGGCTGCCCGGACCTGCCCCACAGACCGCGCGGCGGCACCTGGACCATCGGCACGAGTCCGCGCACCCCGTGCGCGAGGGCTTTCGGATCGCGGCCCGGGAACCGTTCGGCGAGCAGCGGTTGCAGTTCCTGCTGACTGCGCGGCACGTCGCGGACCAGTTCGCGTCCGGCTGCGGCGAGCGCGTCACGATCCACCCCGGCCAGCGCGGCGGAATAGGCGGTGTTGGTGTCCAGGTCGCGGTCGAGCAGCGGCTGCACCCACGGACGCAGCACGGCCGCATCGGCCGCCGAGACCGCGAAGATCGTGCCGCGCATGAGCACGATCCGCACGACCGCGCGGGCGGCGAGGAGGTCGGAGAGGGACTCGGGTTCGAATCGCCGGATCCGGCTCCACAGCGCGAGATAGGGCGGGAGGGGTGCCTGCGCCTGCAGACCCAGCAGGTGCTCGATCATCGGCAGCGGCCCGAGGTCGCTGCGGCGCAGCAGGTGCTGGCGCGCGAGGGTCGCGCGGCCGAGCTCGCGGTTCGTGAAGATGCGGGGCGTCACCGACTCACCTTCGCACCCCTGTGTCCCGCGTGCCGGTCGCTCGCACGCTGTCGTGGTTCGTCACTGCTACGGTCGGCTGATGGCGAGATCGGACACGTTGCGTACCCGGCTGTTGTTGCCCGCACTGTGTCTCGTCGTCACCACCGTCGCGGTGATGCAGACGGTCGTGGTGCCCATCGTCGGCACCATCCGCGCACAACTCGGCGTGAGCACGACCGCGTCCGGCTGGCTGCTCACCGCGAACCTCCTGGCCGCGGCGGTCGCGACCCCGGTTCTCGGGCGGCTCGCCGACCTGCGCGGCAAACGCTCGATCCTCCTCGGAATCCTGTGGGTGGTGCTGGCCGGGTCTCTGCTGTGCGCCGTCACCGATTCGTTCGCGCTGCTCGTCGTCGGCCGCGTGCTCCAGGGCGCGTCGTTCGCGTTGTTCCCCGTGGGCATCGCGGTGCTCCGCGACGAGATCGCCCCGGATCGGCTCGTCGGCGCGATGGGACTGCTGTCCGGAACGATGGGCGTCGGCGGGGCGATCGGCATGGTTCTCACCGGCACGACCGTGTCGGGCGACACCGATTACCGGCGGGTGTTCTGGCTGTTGGTGCTGTTCAACCTGGCCGGGCTGGTGATGACGTTCGCCGTCGTCCCGAAGCGCACTGCCGCGGCGCACGGCCGGATCGACTGGGCCGGGGCGGTAATGCTGTCGATCGGACTGGCCCTCGCGCTGCTGGCGCTGTCGGAGGGCGGCACGTGGGGCTGGGGTTCACCGGCGACGCTGCTGTGCGCGGCCGGCGGCCTGATCGTGCTCGCCGGCTGGTTCGCGTTCGAACGACACGTCGACGAACCGCTCGTCCCGCCGCGCATGCTCACCCACCGGCCCGTGCTCGTGCTGCACCTGGCGGCACTGCTCGTCGGGGTCTCGATGTTCGTGAACTTCCTCGCGACGTCGTACTTCGTCCAGACACCGCCGGCCGCGGGCTACGGATTCGGCGCGACGGTGCTCGAGGCGACCACCGTGTACATGCTGCCGGGCGCGCTGGTCGGGGTGATCGCCGCGGCACTGGCGGGCCGTCTGGTTCATCGCTTCACCGCCAAGTTGGTCCTCGGGGTGTCCTGCGTGATCGGCACGGCCGGGTTCGTGCTCATCGCCGTGCTGCACGACCGGAGCTGGCACATCATCGTCTCGGGCATCCTCGTCTCGGTCTTCGTCAGCCTCGCCTACGCGGCGCTGCCCGCGCTGCTCGTCGCGGAGGTCCGGCCCGACGAGACCGGTGTCGCCAACAGCATCAACTCGATCGCCCGGACCGTCGGCAGTTCCCTGAGCAGCGCGCTGGTCACCACGCTGCTCGCGACGCTCGTCGGCGCGGGCGGATTCGCGAAGCAGTCCGCCTTCGTCGCCGCGTTCGGGCTCGCCGCGGTCGCCGCGACCGCCGCCGCGGTCCTGGTGTTCGGCACGGTGCGGGCGCCCTCGCGGCCGCTCACCGACGTCGAGGAGGACGAGGTCGAGGCGACGGCGCTGGCCGCGGAATGGGCCGTGGTCGACGGGCTCGCCGGCGGCCGGGTCCCTACTACCGGCAGAACCGATCTCGCGGGTACGCCGGAGCACCCGTAACGGGAATTCCCCGTGTAGGTCCGGCACCGATCACCACGGGGCGTGATACAGCACGCTCGACACGAGGGCAGCGACCGCGAGGGCGAGGAACGTCAGGACGTTCGCGAGCCGCCCCGGATCGTGGTCGCGCACCCGTATGTGGGCGCCGACGGCGGCGAGGAAGTACAGCACGAGAGCGACCGCCGTGACCACGCCGAGCACGGGGACCGCGAATCCCACGATCAGCCCGACCGCACCCGCTCCCAGGAGCGCACCCAGTCGCGGCACCCACGAGCGGGGCAGCTCCACGACGTCGGCTGCGGCCACGACGAGCCGGTGCCGAACCAGGCTCAGCGTGGCGGCACTCGCCATCGCGACGGCGGCGAGGACGGTGATTGCGATGTATGAGGTGTCCATGAGCTTCTCCGTCCGATAGTCCTGTCGTCTGTTCGACGATTCGGACGCCCGGATCGTGACTCCCGCATCGGGCTCGTTCCCATCCACGACGCGTTTCGGAATCCGCCCACGCTGCAGCGTGGGCGGATTCGCATTCACCGCGTCGATCGTCGGGGCTTCGGTCACTCACCCCGCAGACGGCTGACCGCTGCATTCGCCGCCGAGGCCGCGCGCTCGGCCTCCTTCGCGTCCTGCGCCGCGGCTTTGGCGGCACTGCGCGCGAACTCGCGCTGCTCTTCGGCGTGCTGGAGTTGTTCGCGCAGCTCCCGCACCCGCGTCTCGTGGCGAGTGAGTTCCTGCTCGGCTCGTTCGGTCGCGGCGCGGGCCTCGACGACCGCCGCGTGGGCGTCTTCCGCGTCGGCGATCGCGCGTTTCAGTTCGGCCGCGCGGGCCTTCTCCTTCTCCTTCTCGGCGGCGCGCGCCTGCTCGTCCTCGGACTCCTCGGTCGCGGTGTCCTTTGCCCGATCGCGGACGACGTGCAGCGGAGCCGCACCGGTGTCTCCGAATCCGCTGTATTCGAGCGAGGTTTCGAGCCGCCCGGCACGCACCCGTTCCTCGATGTCCGGGTCGGCGAGAGCGGCGTTGAGGGTCTGCCCGACCTCACGCAGCGCCGCCTCGCTCACCCGGCGTCCGCGCGCGACGGCCAGACGGCCCGCCTCCCGTTCGAGCGCCCCGACCGCGTGCCGACGCTGGTTCGACAGCTTGCGCAGATCGCTGCCGGACAGGCGGCGTTGGGCCTTGCGCAGGGCCTCGCCGAGGTCGAGCAGCGCGGCGAGTTCGTCGGCGCGGTCGCGGGCGAGCAGATTCACCAGCCACGCCGCGACCGTCGGTTTGCGCAGCCTGCCGATCGCCGCTGCCGTGTCCCGATCGCCTGCCTTGCGGGCCTGCGCGACGTATTCGTCCCTGGCCGCGACGAAGTCGTTCGGGTCGAGGCCGTACAGCTCGTCGGCGATCTCCTCGGGATCCACGTCTGCGTCCGCCACCGCGTCACCGGAACTCGTCGACGTGGGCGTGCGCCCACTGGGCGAAGGTCGTGGCCGGTCGGCCGAGAACGTCCTCGACGGTCCGCGTGACCTGCTGCGGACGACCGATCATGGATGCTCTGCCGTCGAGATACCAGCCCGCGTACTTCCCCATCGACCGCTGCAGCAACGTCTCCGCCTCTTCGCGGCTCACCTCGCGGAACGGCACCTCACGGCCGAGCACCCGGCCGATCTCGCGGACGATGTCGGGGTGGGTGAGCGACTCGGGGCCGGTCAGCTCGTAGGTACGGCCCGCATGGGCGTCGTCGAGCAGTGCCCGGGCAGCGACCGCCGCGATGTCCTCGAGGGCGATCGGGGCGGTCGCCGCCGTCGGGTACGCACCGCGCACCTCGCCGGTGGTGCGGATCTGTTCCGCCCAGATCAGGGCGTTCGACATGAACTCCCCCGGCTCGAGATGCGTGCAGGCCAGTCCGGATCGTTCGACGTCGGCCTCGATGCCGTGCCAATCCGAGCCTTCCCCGCCGGTCAGCGTCACGATCCTGCGCACACCGGCGTCCCGGGCCAGCTGCGCGACCGCACCGGCCACGGCCGGCACCGGCGCCAGGTAGAGGACGTCGACGTCGTCGAACACACCGTCCAGGGACTCCGGCCGGCCCACGAATCCCTTCGCGACCTCGACCCCGTCGGGCAGCGCGGCGCGAACCGGGTTCACCGTCAGCGCCCGGATCGGGGGAACGGACCGTTCGGTCCCGGTGCGCACGAGCTCGTCGACGACCAGCCGTCCCACATTGCCCGTGGCTCCGGTCACGAGGATCGTCATGGGGCGAGACTACGTCGATCCCGCCCCGCAGGGAGCCGGTCCAGGGCGTGTCTCCTGATCCCTCTCGGATGCACCTGGCGAAACAATCGTCGTCCTGCAAGGCGGAGGAGAAGCCGATACCGGGGTTGTATCGGCGCCGACGACAACGCAGCAGGGCGGCGATTGGGCGACTGGTGCGCCGAAATGGGGATTGGGAGACATGCCCTAAATGGCCAGCTTGGCGAGCAGGTCGCGGGCCCGTTCGGCGGTCTTCGGTTCGCACAGCACGTCGTAGCGGCCGGCGACCAACTGCATCGTCGACGAGAAGTCCCGCTGGCCGCGTGTCGCGGCATACGGGATGGTCGCCGAGATCAGACCGAACACGATGCCACCGACCAGGCCGACGAGCAGCGGACCGAGGAAATCGGTCGAGAAGATTCCCAGCAGGAGACCGAAGAACAGGCCGAGCCAGGCACCCGACACGATTCCCCCGCCGATGACCTTCGGCCACGTCAACCGGCCGGTGACGCGCTCGACCTGCATGAGGTCGACACCGACGATCGTGACGTCCTGAACCGAGAAGTTCTGGTCGGACAGGTAGTCGACGGCGTGCTGGGCCTCGGCGTAGGTCGCGTACGAGCCGACCGGCCAACCACTCGGCGGGGTCGGCAGACCCGGGGCGGGTCGGCCGGGCTGTCCGAGAGGGTTCGTCATGGGCATGAACTCCTTTTCGCGGGGCGACGCGAGTCGCTTCGCAGTCGGGGGCGGCGCACAGCTCCGGCTGTGCGCACGTGTCCATTCTGCCCGGTTGACGACTCCCGCGTGGCTACTGCGGCGGGTCGAACACCGTGGTGCGCGTCATGCCCGCCGCGCGGCCCTTCGCGGAGATCACCAGAGCCATCTTCCGGCTGGCCTCGTCGATCATCTCGTCCCCGAGCATCGCCGCGCCGCGCGCGCCGCCGGCGGCCGAGGTGTGCCACTCGTAGGCGTCGAGGATCATCTCGGCCTTGTCGTAGTCCTCCTGCCGGGGGCTGAAGACCTCGTTGGCCGCGTCGATCTGGCTCGGGTGCAGCACCCACTTGCCGTCGAAACCGAGGGCGGCGGTGCGCTGCGCCGATCGGCGGAACGCCTCGACGTCGCGAATCTGCAGGTAGGGACCGTCGATGGCCTGCAGCCCGTGGGCGCGGGCGGCCATGAGGATCGTCATCAGGATGTGGTGGTAGGCGTCCCCGCGGTCGTACCCGTCGGGCTGTTCGCCGACGACGAGGGTGCGCATGTTGATGCTGGCCATGAAGTCGGCGGGACCGAACACGAGCGTCTGGACCCGCGGGCTGGCCGTCGCGATCTCGTTGATGTTGGTCAGGCCGATGGCGTTCTCGATCTGCGGTTCGATACCGATCGCGCCGACCTCGAGGCCGTGTGCCTTCTCCACCTGTGTGAGCAGCAGATCCAGGGCCTTGACGTGGCTCGCGTCGGGCACCTTGGGCAGCAGGATCGCGTCGAGGTGCGCGCCCGCGCCGCCGACGACGGACGTGACGTCGAGGTAGGTGGCGTCGGTGGTCCAGTCGTTGACGCGCACGACCTTGAGCTGCTCGCCCCAGCCGTCCTCGTTGAGCGCGTCGACGATGTTCGTGCGGGCCTCTTCCTTCGCCAGCGGCGACACCGCGTCCTCGAGGTCCAGGAAGATCTCGTCGGCGGGCAGGCCCTTCGCCTTCTCGATCATCTTCCGGCTGCTTCCGGGGACGGCGAGTACGGATCGACGCGGCTTGTACGAGAACGACATGAGCTGGACGGACCTCCCGTTTGCAGTTTCGGCGCCCCCACGCCCTGACCCGGCCATCATGTCAGCAGTGACCGAACCCTGAACGACCACCCGTCTGTGGCGTGGATTTCACGGCGGGGGCGCGGGTCCGGGCGGTGCGGCGTGACCGGCGGGGGCCGCTCTTATGCTTGGCTGGTCCGGCACCGAATTCGTGGGGAGTGACCACTTGGCAGCAGTGAGCAAGGTGTTCGCGGCCAGGCTTGCGGGCCTGGTCGTTCTCGGACCCGACGGCGAATCGATCGGTCGCGTCCGCGACGTCGTGCTCACCATCCGGATGGGACGCCAGCAGCCGCGTGTCATCGGCCTCGTCGTCGAGCTGCCCACCCGGAGGCGGATCTTCGTGCCGATGCTGCGCGTCACCGCGATCGAGCCGGGCGCGGTGACCCTCACGACCGGAAACGTCAGTCTGCGCCGATTCAAACAGCGCCCGACCGAGATCCTCGCCCTCGCCCAGGTGCTCGATTCGAAGGTCCGGGTCGACGACCCGGAACTGCCCGAGCTCGCCGGGGTCGACGCGGTCGTCGTGGATCTCGGCATCGAGCTGACCCGCACCCGCGACTGGCTCGTCACGCGCGTGGCGGTACGGCAGCACCGGGGCCGGCTCGCCCGGCGCTCGGCGATCCACGTCGTGCGGTGGCAGCACATCTCCGGGCTCACCGCGGCAACGCTGGCCATGCCCGGCCAGGGCGTCTCGCAACTGCTGCTGCAGTTCGAGGACATGCGCCCGGCGGACGTCGCGCTGGCACTGCGGGAACTGCCCGAGAAGAGACGCAACGAGGTCGCGGTCGCGCTGGACGACGAACGCCTCGCCGACGTCGTGCAGGAGTTGCCCGCCGACGACCAGACCGAGCTGCTCACCAGCCTCGGTGTCGATCGCGCCGCCGACGTGCTCGAGGCGATGGACCCGGACGACGCGGCCGACCTGCTCGGTGAGCTCCCCGAAACCGAAGCCGAATCGCTGCTGCAGTTGATGGACCCCGAGGATTCGGAGCCGGTGCGCCGCCTGCTCGAGCACTCGCCCGACACCGCCGGTGGTCTGATGACCCCGGAGCCGGTCGTGCTCACCCCGGCCACGACGGTTGCGGAGGCGCTTGCGCGGGCACGCAACCCGGACCTGACACCGGCGCTGGCGTCGATGCTGTTCGTCGTGCGGCCCCCCACCGCGACCCCCACGGGCCGCTACCTCGGCTGCGTGCACCTGCAGCAGTTGCTGCGCGAACCGCCCGCGAGCCTGGTCGGCGGCATCGTCGACAACGACCTGCCCCGGCTCGATCCCGGCGATTCCCTGACGGCCGTCACCCGGTACTTCGCGACCTACAACCTGGTGTGCGGTCCGGTGGTCGACGACGAACAGCATCTGCTCGGCGCGGTCACGGTCGACGACGTGCTCGATCACCTGCTGCCCGAGGACTGGCGTGAAGAGGAGACCGACGATGAGTGACCGCACCACTCTGGCCAGCCAGCGTCTCGACACGCCGCGGTCGTCCCGGTTCCGGCTCAACTTCGACGCGGAGGCCGTCGGCCGGGTCAGCGAGTCGATCGCGCGCTTCCTCGGGACCGGCCGCTATCTGCTGATCCAGACGATCATCGTCGTGGTGTGGATCTCCCTGAACATCCTCGCGGTGGACCTGAAGTGGGATCCGTACCCGTTCATCCTGCTCAACCTGGCGTTCTCGACCCAGGCGGCGTACGCGGCACCGTTGATCCTGCTGGCACAGAACCGTCAGGAGAACCGCGACCGGGTCTCGCTGGAGGAGGACCGCGCGCGGGCCGAGCAGACGAAGGCGGATACCGAGTTCCTCGCACGGGAACTCGCCGCCCTGCGGCTCGCGGTCGGCGAGGTCGCGACCCGCGACTATCTGCGCCGCGAACTGGACGACCTGCGTGCCCTGCTCGTCGACACCGAGGACGAGTCCGCCCGGTCCGGGAGCCAGGCGAAGGCGCGCAGCGCGCGGCGCTGACGCCACCCGGTGCGCGGCGCTGACGTCATCCCGAGCGAGCACTCGGCTCGACTGTTCTGTAATCTCCGTCACAGACATGCCGGGTCGGGCGGCGTGGGGGTCCGAGTTCGTGACTTGTGCGGGGAATGCTGTGCAACGCAATGCTGTGCAACGCAATGCTGTGCAACGCAATACAAGGGGTGGTCGTGTGCGGTGGCAGGGTCTGATCGCGGTGCCGGTGATTCTCGCGGCGGGATATGCGGCCGCCTCGTCGTCGGCAGCACCGTTGACCGAACCGGCTGCCGCGGCCGAGGAAGCCGTGACGACCACGGCCGGGGCCGTGGGGATCGTCCCGGGCACTCCCGCGCCGGGTACCCCGCCACGCGGCCCGGCGGCCGCCCCCGCGGGCATTCCCACCGACCCGCTGGCGCAGTTCCCGCCCGATGTCACGGTCCCACCCGGCCAGCCGTCCCCCGTGCTCGCGGCGGAGGGTCCGCTCGCGGTGCCCGAACTCGTCTACTACGCGTATCGCGCTGCGGAGATGCAGTTGCAGATCGACACGCCCGGGTGCGGGCTGCCGTGGAATCTGCTCGCGGCGGTCGGGCGGCTCGAATCCGGGCACGCCGAGGGCGGCCGTACCGATGTGCTCGGCACCCTGAGCACCCCGAAGGTGTCGCCGAACGGTGAACTCGGCCCGATGCAACTGCCGGCGGCGGTGTGGGAGCAGTACGCGATGGACGGCAACGCCGACGGACGCACCGATCCGCAGAACGTGTTCGACCAGTCCCTCGCGGCGGGCCACTGGATGTGCGCGAACGAGGCGAACCTGCGGGAGCCGGAGGGCCGCGCCCGGGCGATCGCACTGTTCGACCCCCGCCCGGAATACCGGGTGAACGTCGAGGCGTGGTCGGCTGCGTACGAGAAGGGTGCGGCCACGTCGCCGGGCGTGATCACCCCGCCGCCGATGCCCACGACCACCGTCCGGCCGGTTCCCGACGCCGCGGATGTCGCGGCCCCCGAGCCGGTGGCACCACAGCCGGTCGCATCCCAGCCGGTCGTCGTGGAGGAGCCGGCCGCCGAGCCCGCCCCGGCCGAAGCCGCGCCTGCTCCGGAGGCTCCGGCTCCCGCTCCCCCGGCCCTGCCGGAAATCCCCTGCCTGGTTCCCGCGCTCTGCCAGCAGTAGCGGTGTGTCTTTGTGGCGGCCCCAGCCGCCATAAAGGCACACGGGCGCGCAGCGCACCCTGTTACATCACGTTTGAATAACGGAACAATCTCAGCCCGTGTTATCGTCGGTCGGCCAGATAACGGAGGCATCTCGAAAGGGTGCCCGAGGGAAGGTAGCGAGTGGGCCGGCACAACAAAGTTACGACCTCCAAGTTGCGACGAAATTCCGTCATCGCAGTAACAGGACTCGTACCGGTGGGCCTGGTCACCGCGGCCGCCGCCACCGCGGGCGCGACCTCGAAGAGCTTCCTCGGTATCCACCAGACCGCCGGCTCCGCCGAGGCCGAAACCGCTGCCGCCGACACGACTCCCGCCGAGGTCGTCCGGTCCGTCGCGCCGGTCGCCGACCTGATGGTCGCGCCGGAACCCGCCGCCGCACCCGCCCCGAAGGCCGCGCCGGCACCCGAACCGGAACCGGCCGCATCCGTCGTCCGGCAGCAGGGGCCGCTCGGGATCCCCGCGGTGAACTTCGCCGCCTACCAGAACGCCGAACGCATCCTCGCTGCCGAGAACCCCGGCTGCGGCATGTACTGGACGCTGCTCGCGGGCATCGGCCGTGTCGAATCGGGCCACGCCAACGGCGGACGCGCCTCCGACGACGGCAAGCTCTTCGATCCCGTCATCGGGCTTCCCCTCAACGGCAGCCTGCCCGGCCAGGCCACCATCTACGACACCGACGGCGGCGCCCTCGACGGCGACACCGTCTACGACCGCGCGGTCGGCCCGATGCAGTTCATCCCCACCACCTGGAACCAGTACGCGGGCGACGGCAACGGCGACGGCGTCGCCGATCCGCAGAACCTGTTCGACTCCACCCTGACGACCGCCAAGTACCTGTGCGACGGCGGCCTCGACATGCGCAACGTCGCACAGGCCACCAAGGCCATCCACCGCTACAACAATTCGATGGCCTACGTCGCGAACGTCCTGGCCTGGTCCGCGGCCTATTCGACCGGCATCGAGCCCAGCCCCGTCGACCTGCCGCGCATCCACTGATCCGTACCCGCCTACGATGGGCGCCATGGCAGTGAGTGAATCCGAAATCCGCAGTGCCCTCTCCCGGGTGCAGGATCCGGAGATCCGCAAACCCATCACCGAACTCGGGATGGTCAAGAGCATCGACATCGACGCCGACGGAAACGTCGCCGTCGCCGTCTACCTCACCACCGCCGGGTGCCCGCTGCGCACCGAGATCACCGAACGCGTCACCAAGGCCGTCGCCGACGTCGCCGGGGTCGGTGCCGTCGACGTGACCCTCGACGTGATGAACGACGAACAGCGCACCGAACTGCGCAAGTCGCTGCGCGGGGACTCCACCGAACCGGTCATCCCGTTCGCCCAGCCCGGATCGCTGACCCGCGTCTACGCGGTCGCGTCCGGCAAGGGCGGGGTCGGCAAGTCGTCGGTCACGGTCAACCTCGCGGCCGCGATGGCCGCGCGCGGTCTGTCCGTGGGCGTCCTCGACGCCGACATCTACGGTCACTCGATCCCGCGCATGCTCGGCACCGACGCCAAGCCCACGCAGGTCGAGCGCATGATCATGCCGCCGATCGCGCACGACGTGAAGATGATCTCCATCGCCCAGTTCACGCAGGGCAACACTCCGGTCGTGTGGCGCGGGCCGATGCTGCACCGCGCGCTGCAGCAGTTCCTCGCCGACGTGTTCTGGGGCGACCTGGACGTGCTGCTGCTCGACCTGCCGCCCGGCACCGGTGACGTTGCGATCTCCGTGGCCCAGTTGATCCCGGGCGCCGAGATCCTCGTCGTCACCACCCCGCAGCAGGCCGCTGCGGAGGTCGCCGAGCGGGCCGGGTCGATCGCGCTGCAGACCCGTCAGCGCATCGCCGGTGTCGTGGAGAACATGTCGTGGCTCGAACTGCCCGACGGCACCCGCATGGACGTCTTCGGCACCGGCGGCGGCCAGGCCGTCTCCGAACGGCTCACCCGCGCGGTCGGCGCGCAGGTCCCCCTGCTGGGGCAGATTCCGCTCGACCCGGCGATCCGGGAGGCCGGCGACGCCGGAACCCCGATCGTGCTCAGTGCCCCGGATTCCGCCGCCGGAACGGCGCTGCGCGAGATCGCCGAGAAGCTCGCGGTGCGGCGCCGCGGCCTGGCCGGCATGTCGCTGGGTATCGACACCACCCGTCACCTCTGAGCGTCACGGCCGGCCCCATACCGGGGCTCAGCCGGCGCCGACACCCGATTCGCCCCGTCGCCGCGCGTCCTCGAGCCGCCGGATCAGGGTCGCCGCGTCGAACGGTCCGGTGTGCCGGAGCAGATCCTCCCCGGACACGCCCAGATAGAACGTGGGGGTCTGGGTGATCTCGCCGACCTCGGCGTCGACGGCATCGTCGACGACCCGCAACCGCGTGGCACCGGTCCGCAACGTCTCCTCGAAACGCTCCAGGTCCACACCCAACTCGGCCGCGTAGCCGTAGATGTCGTCCTCGCCGAGGCGGTCGGCGTGCGCGAACAGCTCATCGTGCATCTCCCAGAACAGGTCCTGCTCCGCCGCGGCCTCGCTGGCCTCGGCGGCGAACCGCGCGTTCGGGTGCGCCTCGTCGCGCGGAAGGTGCCGGAACACGTACCGCACCGCGTCCCCGAAATGCGCGTGCACGTCCCGGATGCTGCCGGTGGCCCGGCTGCAGAACGGGCATTCGAAGTCGCCGTACTCCACGAGCGTCAGCGGCGCGTCGACCGGGCCGCGGATGTGGTCCCGCCCCACCTCGACCGGGCGCGGCAGGAACCGGCTCGTCACCGGGACCGGGCCGCGCCGCCGGTCGTCGATGCGGAACAGCACCCACCCCACCACGGTGGAGACGATCGCAGCGGCGAGCACCGCGACCCGCGCGTCGTTCGCGAGGGTCGGCGACGGGATCGCCAGATCCACGATGAACAGGGAGATGGTGAACCCGATCCCGGCGAGCGCGCCGCCCCCGGCGATCTGCGACAGCGTCAGCCCCGGCGGCAGCGCCCCCGGACGCATGCGGGTGAACAGCGCGACCGCGCCGGTGATGCCGACGAACTTGCCGACCACCAGACCGAGCAGGATGCCCCACGCGAGCGACGACCGCACCGCGGCACCGACCGCCTCCGCGCTCAGCACCACCCCGGCGTTCGCCAACGCGAACACGGGTACGACGAGAAACGACGTGTAGGGGCCGTAGAGCCGCAGCAGGCGCTCGTTGACGGACACCGCGCGGAGCACACCCAGCTGTGCCGCCCGCGCATAGTCCGAGTTCGGTGACTGCCGGAACGCACGGGCGAGTTCCCCGGCCCTCTCGACCTCGCTGCGCCGGGGTGGATACACCGGAAGTATCAGCGCGATCAACACCCCGGACAGAGTCGGGTGGACACCGGACTCGTAGAACGCCACCCAGGTGGCCGCCGCCACCAGGAAGTACACGACGCCGCGCCAGACCGCGAGGCGACGCAGCAACGCGATCCCCAGCAGCCCGATCGCGCCGAACACGAGAGGCCCGACCCGCAGATCGTCGGTGTAGAACAACGCGATCACGCCGAGCGCCCCGATGTCGTCGGCGACCGCGAGGGTGAGCAGGAAGATCCGCAGCCGGGCCGGGCACCGCGGGCCGACCAGCGCGAGCGCGCCCATGACGAACGCCGTGTCCGTGGAGATCACGACACCCCACGCTCCGGCCGCCTCACCGCTCGGGTTGAGCAGCAGGAACAGCACGACCGGCACCGCCAGCCCGGCGACCGCCGCGACGACCGGGACCGCGGCCCGGGTCCGATCGGTGAGCTCGCCGATGGTCAGCTCACGCTTGACCTCGAGCCCCACGACGAAGAAGAACAACGTCATCAGCGCGTCGTTGACCCAGTGCTGCAGGTCCATGCCGATGCCGTAGTCGCCGATCTGCACGGTCAGCGGCAGATGCCAGAACGCCTCGTAGGAGTCGCCGAGGTTCGCCCAGATCAGCGCCGCCACGGTCGCCGCGAGCAGAAACGCCGCCGACGCCGAATCCTCGTCGGTGATCTCGCGGATGCCGGCGAGCCGGGCCGCGAGACGGCCGCGCCGCACAGGGGTTCGGACCTCCTGTGCTGCCACGGCTATCCGATCAGATCCCGCGCGCTCAGGTCGCGTCGGTGTCGATCGGGGGCAGCTCCCCCGCTCCGAGCGGTTTCGCCGCCGGCGGTTTCGGTGCCGGCTTGTCGAAGTTGCCGGTGAGGATCGAATCGTCGCCGTCGAGCAGATGCTTGGTGATGACGGCCTTCGGGGTCATGCCCCGCAGTTCGTTCAGCTCGGACAGCGGCTTGCGCAGGTCCTCGAACTCCGGTCCGAGTTCGTCCTTGAGCTGCTGGCGGGCGCCGGACGCGTAGTCGCGCACCTGACGCAGCGACTTCGTCACCCAGGAGACCGCGCCGGGCAGCCGCTCGGGTCCCAGGACCACGAGCGCCGCCACGAGGAGCACCATGAACTCGCCCCAACCGATGTTGCCGAACACCGTTCCAGAGTACGTGGTCGGATACCGGGGCGTGCGGTTGACGTGCGCAGATCACAACCGGTGCCCGAGAGGCTCCCGGCCGGTCAGTCCGATTCGGGGGTCACCTGCACGTCGACGAGACGGCCGCTGCGCACGAGCTGGACGGTCACCGGTTCCCCGATCCGCTGCTCGTGAACCGCCACGACCAGCTCGTCCGCGCTGGTCACCGTGCGGTCGCCGACCTTGACGATCACGTCGCCCTCGACGATCCCGGCACGCTGGGCCGGGCTGTCGGCCTGCACGTTCGCGACCTCCGCCCCACTTGCGGCGTCGTTGACGACCGTGCGGGCGTTCACCCCGATCTCCGGGTGGTGCATCTCCCCGCTGCGGATCAGTTCCTGGGCCACCTGCGTGACCGTGTCGATGGGAATCGCGAAGCCGAGCCCGACCGAACCGCCGGTCTCCGTCTTGATCGCCGAGTTGATGCCGATCACGCGACCTTCCGCGTCGACGAGCGGACCACCGGAGTTGCCGGGGTTGATGGACGCATCGGTCTGCACGGCGTCGATCACGGCGTCGGTGTCGGTGCCCTGTCCGCCCAGGCGCATCGGCCGATGCAGGGCGCTGACGATGCCGCGCGTGACGGTCTTGCTCAGGCCGAGCGGCGAGCCGACCGCGATGACGTCCTCACCGACCTGCACGTCGGCGGACCGTCCCAGTTCGGCGACCGTCAGGTTGTCGACGTCCTCGACCGCGAGCACCGCGAGGTCGGTGTGGATGTCGCGGCCGACGATCGAGGCGGGCACCTTGGTGCCGTCGTTGAAGGTCACCTGGATCTTCGCGTCGGGGCTGCTCGCCGCCATCGACACGACGTGGTTGTTGGTGACGATGTACCCGGCGCCGTCGATCACGACCCCGGAACCGGTGCCGGCCTCGTCGCCGAGCGTCACCTGGATCGACACGACCGCCGGGAGCACCGCGTCGGCGACCCGCGCGACCTGCCCGGTGGGCAGTTCGTCGTCGCCGGCGATCTGCGAGAGCGACACACCGCGGCTGGTCAGGGATCCGTTGTCGGCGGTCACCAGCGCGACGATCAAGCCACCCACCATGCCGATCGCGACGGCGACCGCCGCGAGGGTCGCGAGAGCGCGCGGTTCGACGCGACGGTCGAACAGCACCTCCCGCAGGGTCAGTTTCCGTCCGGGCGGCAGAACCTGCTCACCCTCCTGCTGCGCGGCGGGTCCGAGCCGCACCGGGGTCGACGGATCGCGCCAGGGATCGGGTTCGGGGGCCGCCTCGTTTCCGGCATCGGCGCCGGGTGCGGCGGGCGGGCGCTGCAGGGTTTCGGTGGCGTCGTCGGGCCGGCCGAACGCCTCGGCGAGGACCGGGTCGGCGGGCGGGACGTGCGCTACCGGGGGTTCGGCGGCGCGGGCGCGGGCGGCGTCGGTGAACGATCCGGCAGTTCCCGACGGCCGGCCGAAGACCCGCGCGGCGGCCGGGTCGACCGCGGGCCGGTACACCGGGCGCGGTTCCAGGCGTGGCGTATCCGCCGGACGTTCGATCGCCGGGGACGCGGCGGTGGGGCCTGCCGGCTCACCGTCGGTGGCTTGCCACCCGGACTGCTGCACTGATTCCGCTTCCGCCGTCACGCGTGTCCGTCTCCCCCGTCGTGGTCACTCACGGTGCCCAGTATCACCGATGGGACCCGATATCTCCGACGGGCCCACGTATTCGGGTGGGGCAGCATGTTCAGGTAGATGAGCGTATCCGGGTGGGTCAGCGGCGCCGGCGGATGGACCAGCGGCGTGCCCCCGGCCACATCTGTTCCAGCCCGGGCAACAGCGACTGCGGTGCCTGCGCGGGGGAATCCTGGAGATGGGTGGGGATGTTGCTGAGCGCACCGAGCAGGGAACTCGGCATCTGCGGTGCCCGACGAGCGGCGTTGCGCAGCGCGTGACGTGCCTGCTGCTGGGCCTCCACCTCGGCTGCGCACTCGGGGCACATCGCCAGGTGCTGGGACGCCCGCAGGTACGCGTTCATCCGCAGTTCGCCGTCGACGTACGCCGCGACGGCTTCGCTGGCGAGATGCTCAGTGGAGCCGAACTGTCGGGGCGGGAACCCCATCGTCATCAGACCCTCCTGGCGGCTACCCCGCACGGACTCGACCGGACTCGTTCTCCGCATTCTGACGGAGATGCTCGCGCAGTGCCTGGCGACCCCGGTGGATGCGGCTGCGCACCGTGCCGAGTTTGACGCCGAGCGTGGCACCGATCTCCTCGTACGAGAGTCCTTCGATGTCACACAGCACCACAGCCGCACGATACTCCGGCGCCAGCGAATCGAGCGCGGACTGCAGGTCTGCATCGAGACGGGCGTCGTGGTAGATCTCCTCCGGGTTCGGCCCCTCGGCGGGAACCCGGTCGTAGTCCTCGGGCAGCGCTTCCATGCGGATGCGGTTGCGGCGGCGCACCATGTCCAGGAACAGGTTCGTGGTGATGCGGTGGAGCCAGCCCTCGAACGTGCCGGGCTGGTAGTTCTGGAGGGACCGGAACACGCGGATGAACGTGTCCTGGGTGAGGTCTTCGGCGTCCTGCGCGTTGCCGGACAGCCGGTAGGCCAGCCGGTACACGCGGTCGCCGTGTTCGCGGACCAATTCGTCCCACGACGGCATCGCCCCACGATCGCCCGTGGCGTCGAAGACCGCCGTGCCGCTCAGCTCGGCGACCGCGTCACCGTCGGTGCTGCCGTCGAACACGTCGGAACCGGTGAGGGCCCCGCCGGAGGCGGTTAGGGCACGAGTAACGCTCGTGGGGGTGTCGACCATGTGGATCGCTGGATCCTCCTCTTCGGGACCGCCGATCGAGAACTGTCACGTACCCTGTCGAACGCCCGGGGCGGCCGGATTGTTCCCCGGCCCGTGTGACATCCGTCGACCGTTGCAGCGCGGTCTGCGCCGCGCAGTCTGCTCTGCGTGTGGCTACACCCTCCCCTGTCCCCATGTGTCACCCCTATGAGTAACCTGAGGCGGAGCTGAGAATTCATCCCCCGGGTCGTGCGCGCCTGCCTGCGCGGACGCGATCTCGACGCTAGCCTCGACCCGTGCAGACCAATGCCGAACGGATTCTGGCCCACGCCGAGAACGTCGTCGTCGAGGACGAGCTGCTCGTCGCGGCGCGCGAACGTGCCCTCGACCTGGGCGCCGATCCGATCCCGCCCTCCGTCGGCGCCGCGCTCGCCCTGTTCGCCCGGATGCTCGACGCGAAGACCGTCGTCGAGATCGGGACCGGCGCCGGTGTCAGTGGACTGTGGCTGCTGCACGGCCTGCGTGAGGACGGCGTGCTGACCACGATCGACAGCGAGCCGGAGCATCAGCGGGCCGCGAAGGAGGCGTTCCGTGATGCCGGGATCGCGGCCTCGCGCACCCGGCTCATCAACGGACGCGCCCTCGACGTGCTGCCGCGGCTGGCCGACTCCGGCTACGACCTGATCTTCGTCGACGCAACCCCCGCCGACCACCCGCACTACGTGCGCGAGGGTGTGCGTCTGCTGCGCCCCGGCGGGGTCCTGGTCCTGCACAACGCGCTGCTCGGCGGACGGGTCACCGACCCGAGCGAACGGGACGCGACCGTCCTGTCGGTCCGGGACGCGGCCCGCGCGGTCTCGGCGGACGACCGCCTCTCCCCGGTGGTGCTGCCCCTCGGCGACGGGCTGCTGTGCGCGGTGCGGATCAGCTGATCCGGGACTGCTCCGTCATATCCACACACCCTTGCCGATGGCGACGACCCCGCCGTTGCTGACCGCGAACCTCTGACGGTCGCGTTCGAGATCGACACCGATGATCTCGCCGTCGCCGACCACGACGTTCTTGTCGAGGATCGCGCGACGCACCACCGCGCCCTTGCCGATGCGCACGCCCGGCATCAGAACGCTGCCCTCCACGGTCGCTCCGTCCTCGACCATGACGTTCGAGCTGAGCACCGAGTTGCGGACGGTCGCGGCGGACAGGATGCTGCCCGCCCCGACGATCGATTCCTGCGCGAGTCCGCCCTGCACGAACTTCGCGGGCGGCAGGTTCTCGGCGGCGCCGCGGATCGGCCAGCGCTTGTTGTAGAGGTTGAAGATCGGGTGCACGGACACCAGGTCCATGTGGGCGTCGTAGAAGGCGTCCAGCGTCCCCACGTCCCGCCAATAGGCGCGGTCGCGTTCGGTGGCGCCGGGCACGACGTTGTCGTTGAAGTCGTAGACGTGGGCAGCACCCTGGGCGACCAGCGCCGGGATGATGTCGCCGCCCATGTCGTGGTCGGAATCGGAATTCTCGGAGTCCGCCCGCAACGCCTCCACCAGCACCTTGGTGGTGAACACGTAGTTGCCCATCGACGCGAACGTCACGTTCGGGTCGTCGGGAGTTCCGGGCGGGTGCGCGGGCTTCTCCAGGAACTGGGTGATGCGGCCCTGTTCGTCGCTGTCGATGCAACCGAACGCGTACGCTTCGCTGCGCGGCACCCGGATCCCGGCGACGGTGACGCCCGCACCGGATTCGATGTGCTGGCGCACCATCTGTTCCGGATCCATGCGGTAGACGTGGTCCGCGCCGAACACGACGATGTACTCGGGATCCTCGTCGTACACCAGGTTCAGAGACTGCAGGATCGCGTCGGCGCTGCCGGTGTACCAGCGCGGACCGAGCCGCTGCTGCGCGGGAACCGGCGTGATGTATTCGCCGGTGAATCCGGACAGCCGCCACGTCTGGGAGATGTGACGGTCCAACGAGTGGGACTTGTACTGCGTCAGCACGCAGATGCGCAGGTAGCCCGCGTTCACCAGGTTGCTCAGCACGAAGTCGATCAGACGGTATGCGCCGCCGAACGGCACGGCAGGCTTGGCGCGGTCGGCCGTCAGCGGGTACAGGCGTTTGCCCTCGCCGCCGGCGAGCACGATTCCAAGCACATGTGGCTGGCTCCTCACACAGTCAACCTATCCGCCACCCCACAACGCCGCCAGCGATGCGCAACATCGACACGCAGAGGTGACCCCGGTAGCCGGAACATCGCGAGCCGGATAGTTTGAGCGGGTGCGGGTGGCAATGATGACGCGGGAGTACCCGCCCGAGGTCTACGGCGGAGCCGGAGTGCACGTCACCGAGCTCGTGGCGCAGCTGCGACGGCTCTGCGACGTGGACGTGCACTGTATGGGTGCGCCCCGCGAGGGCGCGTTCGTCCACGACCCGGATCCGGCGCTCGCCGGCGCGAATGCCGCGCTGACGACGCTGTCGGCCGAGCTGCGGATGGCGCACGCGGCGAGCGGCGTCGACGTGGTGCACTCGCACACCTGGTATTCGGGCCTGGCCGGGCACCTGGCGGCCGAACTGTACGACGTGCCCCACGTGCTCACCGCCCACTCGCTCGAACCGCGGCGGCCGTGGAAGGCCGAGCAGCTCGGCGGCGGTTACCGCATCTCGTCGTGGTCCGAACGCAACGCCGTGCAGTACGCCGACGCGATCATCGCGGTCAGCGCCGGGATGCGGCTCGACGTCCTCGACGCGTACCCGTTCGTCGATCCGGCGAAGGTGCACGTGGTCCGCAACGGAATCGACACCGGGGTGTGGCATCCGGGACCGGCGGAAGGGGCCGAATCGGCGCTCGACCGGCTCGGAGTCGATCCGGACCGGCCGATGGTCGCGTTCGTCGGCCGCATCACCCGGCAGAAGGGTGTCGGCCACCTGATCGCGGCGGCGCACCATCTCGACCCGGACATCCAGCTGGTGCTGTGCGCGGGCGCTCCGGACACCCCCGAGATCGCCGCCGAGACCGAACGCGCGGTCGCCGAACTGCAGGAGCTGCGCGGCGGCGTGTTCTGGGTCCAGGAGATGCTGCCCACCGAATCGGTCCGCGAGATCCTCTCGGCGGCACGGGTGTTCGTGTGCCCGTCGGTGTACGAGCCGCTCGGGATCGTGAATCTCGAGGCGATGGCCTGCGAAACCGCCGTGGTCGCGTCCGACGTCGGCGGTATCCCGGAGGTCGTCCAGGACGGCATCACGGGACGTCTCGTGCACTACAACTCGTACGAACCGCAGACCTACGAGCGTGCGCTCGCCGCGGCGGTGGACGAAATCGCGCTCGACTCGGATCTCGCCGCCCGGATGGGCCATGCCGGGCGCGATCGCGCGGTCGCCGAGTTCTCGTGGGCGCAGATCGCCCGGCAGACGCTCGCGGTCTACCAGGACGTCGCCGCGCGCCGGTGAGCCGGCAGGCGCGGTCCAGTGCTGCGCCGGCAGGCGCGGTCCAGTGCTGCGCCGGTAGGCGCGGTTCAGTGCTGCGCCGGTAGGCGCGGTTCAGTCCCGCCGGGTCCACACCGAGACGGTGACGGCCGCCGTCACCGTGAACGGCTCGGGCAGCTCAGCCAGCAGCGCCGCGCGGCGATCCGCCGTGACGTGATGGGCGGACGGTCCCATTCCCGCGAGCAGGGCGAGCTCGTCGTGGCCCAGGGCCATCGCGAATCGGAGCTCGCGGCGGTCCGTGCGGTCGAAGGCCCCGGACAGGGCCGCCCCGAGGCGTTCGGTCTTGCGGTCGTCGACCTGCACCATGCCGGGTAGCGCGACCAGTTCCTGCAGGTGCTCGGTCGTCGGGGTGACGACGACGAGCCGCCCGCCGGGTTCGAGCACCCGATGGGTCTCCTCGGCGTTGCGCGGGGCGAAGATCGACAGGACGTGACTGAGCGACCCGGTGCGCACCGGCAGCTGCCGCCACACGTCGGCGAGCACGGCACCGACGCGAGAATGGCTGCGGGCGATGCGGCGCACCGCGGGTTTGGAGACGTCGAGGCCGATGCCGCGCGAGTCCGGCAGCGCGTCGAGCACGGTGGCGAGGTACTGGCCGGTGCCCGCACCCACTTCGAGGATGCGCGCCGCCGCGGGATTGTCGCCGGCCGGCGGAGTCTCGGCGCACGCCCGGGCGACGGCGTCGCGGATGGGGTCGTAGTGTCCGGCGCCGAGGAAGTCTCCCCGCGCGGCGATCATCTCGGCGGTGTCCCCGGTGAAGCGGGTCGCGGCGCCGGTGAGAAGCGTGACGTAGCCCTGTTTCGCGACGTCGAAGTTGTGTCCGCTCTCGCACAGCAGGGCGGAGTCGTCGAGGTCCATGCCGAGTCCGCACTGCGGGCACGCGAGCAGATCGGTCACCGCGTCGAGCACCGGTGCTCCTCACAGATGGGGTCGTGGAACGAGTCCGGGCCCCGCGCATCGAGGAGCGCAGGGCCCGGATCGTCCGAAATCGGACAGATCAGCTGGTAACACTCTTGAGTTCGTCACCGAGGGCAGCAGCCTCTTCCGGCGTGAGCTCGACGACCAGACGTCCGCCTCCCTCGAGTGGAACCCTCATGACGATTCCTCGTCCCTCTTTGGTTGCTTCGAGGGGACCGTCCCCGGTCCGGGGCTTCATGGCCGCCATCCTCTGCTCCCTCCAAATCTGCGCTCAACGACTGAGCGCCTGGGTTACCGTTGTGCCCGGACAGTTTATCGGCGGGCTCGCCTTCCCATTCTTCCCTATCCGGGCATGGACCGGGTAGCTGACTCCTCGGTCACATCACATTTTCTGGTCAAGCGTCCATTTGGACCCAGCAGTCCGCGACGTGATCGTCGACCATTCCGGTGGCCTGCATCAGCGCATACGCCGTGGTCGGGCCGACGAATCGGAAGCCGCGGCGCTTGAGCTCGCGGGCCATGGAGGTGGATTCCGGGGTGACGGCGGGGATCTGCGCCACCGTCGCGATCCGCGCCGGGCGGCGCGGTGGCGCGAACGACCACAGCAGCGTGTCGAGGTCCGTGTCGGCCAGATCCAGCACAGCGCGGGCGTTGGCGATCACGGCGTCGATCTTGCGCCGGTTCCGGACGATTCGGGCGTCGGCGAGCAGGCGGTCGACGTCGGCGTCGCCGAACCCGGCGACCGCCTCGACGTCGAAACCGGCAAAGGCCTCTCGGAACGCCTCCCGCTTGCGCAGGATCGTCAGCCACGACAACCCGGACTGGAACGCCTCGAGGCAGAGGCGTTCGAACAGTTCGTCGCGGCCGTGCAGCTCCCGGCCCCACTCGGTGTCGTGGTAGTCGCGGTACAGGGTGGAGCCGGGCGTGTCGACCGCCCACGGGCACCGCACCCGGCCGTCGCCGCTCACCGCTTCTCCCCCGGTCCGGGCTCCGAGTCCCAGGCTTCGCCCGTTTCGGCGTCCCCTGTTTCGGTGCGCGCGGCTTCGGTGCGCGCGGCTTCGGTGCGCGCAGCCTCGGCACGGGCGACGACGGCGTCGGTCGCGATCGCTTCGGTCTCCGCGTCGGCATCGGCCTCGTGCGCGAACTCCTCCGCCGGACCCTCGTCCGTGTCGGCGTCGGTATCGGCGGGCTCGAAACCCTCGAACTCCCCTGTCTCGAACTCCCCTGTCTCGAACTCCCCTGTCTCGAAGTACCGCTCGCCGCCGTCGGAGGCGGCCGGTACCCCGGCGCGCTCGTATTCGGCGACGCGGGCGCGCAGCCCGTCGATCTCCCGGGCCAGCCGGTCCAACGCCCAGTCCACCTCGGACGTCTTGTAGCCCCGGACCACCTGCTGGAACCGCAGATTGTGCACGTCGACGCCGGTGACGTCGGTGGCGGGCAGCACGGTCGCCGTGGTCCCCGGGGGGATCGGCGCCAGGGCCTCTCCGCGGCCGAACACGGCACTCGCGGCGGCGAACAACGCCGCGCCGACGACCACCATGACGACGACGTACAGCAGAACCGTCAGCATGACCCGATCTTGGCACGGGCCGCCGACATCAGCTCCCGGGCCTACCGATCAAGGTGTTCATCGGCGGCCGGTCGGTCAGCTCGACGTGGCGTTCGACCGGCACGAACGAGTCCCCGTCGACGAGGAACTGGGTCAGCGGCGCCCCGGAGTCGGGGATGCCGCAGCGACGCAGCATCGTGCCGATGATCTGCCGGCTCATGAGCCCGAGATCCGCCAGCGGCCGGTTCCGGTGCTTACGGACACCGAGGTTGACCTGCGCGATGGCGCCGAGCCCGAGCCGATCGTAGGTGTCCAGGAGCAGACCGATCTCGACCCCGTAGCTGGGCGCGAACGGCACCGCGGTCAGCAGTTCGCGGGTTCCCGCGTACTCGCCGCCGAGCGGCTGCAGCACGCACGTGAGTTCGGGACGCAACGCCGCCAGCAGCGGACGCGCCACCAGCTCGGTCACGCGACCGCCGCCGTTCGCGTCCTCGGTGCCGCTCACCCGCAGCGGGCGCCGGTAGTAGCCCTTGACCAGGTGCACGCCGTCGCCCAGCAACAGCGGGCCGAGCAGTTTCGGCACGAACGCCGGGTCCGGCTTGATCAGATCGGAGTCGACGAACACGATCAGGTCGCCGGTGGTGGCGGCGAGCGACCTCCACAGCACCTCGCCCTTGCCGGGCACCGGGTCGATGCCCGGCACCGCCTCCTCACGGGTCAGGACCTGCGCACCGGCGGCGCGTGCGCGTTCGGCGGTGGCGTCGGTCGATCCGGAATCCAGCACGATCAGTTCGTCGACGAGGCCGCCGAGGAGCGGGTGGATCGTGTCCACGACGGCTCCGACGGTCTTCTCCTCGTTCAACGCCGGCAGCACCACCGAGACGGTGCGTCCGGCCTTGGCGCGCTCGAGTTCGGCGACCGTCCAGCTCGGTTGGTCCCAGCTGTTCGTCTCGCCCCATCCTCGGGCCGGGGCGTCCGTTCCGACGCGGACCGGGGCGCTCATGCCAGCCCCCGGGTCGTGCGTGCGGGCGGGCGGGTGCCCGCGATGGCAGCGACCATGTCGACGACCCGGCGGGTCGCTGCGACCTCGTGAACCCGGAACATTCGCGCGCCTGCCGCGGCGGCCAGTGCTGTCGCTGCCAATGTGCCCTCCAACCGGTCGGCGAGTTCCACTCCCAGAGTCTCCCCGACGAAGTCCTTGTTGCTCAGCGCCATCAGCACCGGCCACCCGGTATTTACGAGAACGTCCACCCGACGCAACAACTCGAGCCCGTGATAGGTGTTTTTTCCGAAATCGTGGGTCGGGTCGATGAGGATCGAGTCCGCCGCGACCCCGGCCCGGGCGGCGTTCTCGGCCGCGGCCACCACCTCGGCGGTCACCTGCCCGACGATGTCGGCATAGCGCACCCGGTGCGGGCGGGTGCGCGGCACCGCGCCGCCGGTGTGCGAGCAGACGATGCCGGCACCGAGTTCGGCGGCGACCGAGACCAGGTCCGGATCGGCTCCCGCCCAGGTGTCGTTGATCAGGTCCGCGCCCTCGGCGACCGCGCGGCGCGCCACGTCCGAGCGCCACGTGTCGACGCTGATGATCACCTCGGGGTAGCGCGCCCGTATCGCGGCGACGAACGGCACCACGCGCCGGGTCTCCTCGGCGTTGTCGACCACCTCACCCGGTCCCGCCTTGACCCCGCCGATGTCGATGAGGTCGGCGCCCTCGGCGACGGCACGGTCGACCGCGGCCAGGGCCGCCTCGTCGGTGAACGTGGCGCCACGGTCGTAGAACGAGTCGGGGGTCCGGTTGACGATGGCCATCACCAGCGCCCGGTCGGTCGCGACGGGTCGTCCGCACAGCGTCGGCAGCGGACCACCCGGTGCCTGCGCCGGGGCGCCGGAGGCCGGACGGGCGCCCTCGGGCACGGGGTCAGCGCAGCGACTCGGGTGGTCGCCGGAGGTGGCAGGGCCGATCATGAGCCCATCCTGACACGCACCCCGAACACGCGGAGCCGAGGACCGGGCGCCGCGGCGGGGACCGGCGGTCTCCGGAGCCGCGTCCGGTGTCAGCGCGTCGAAGGCAGCTCTCCTCGCGCAACGGCCTCGACGTACCCGTCGTAGGCGGGCCGGTAGCCACCGGACCGGCCCTCGAGGACGTACAGCGGGTCGTCGCCGGTCTTCGAGAATCCCTCGTCGCGCAGCTCCACCTTGCGGCTCTTGAACGTGCTGGTGTGTTCGAGTTCGTCGACGATCCGCACGAAGAGCGGCACCGCGTACGGCGGCAGCGACGCGAACAGGTCCCGGGCGAGCCGCACGCCGTCGAGCTCGGCGTCCGGATGCAACGTCACGGCGGCCATGCCGGCGCGGCCGTCGGCGCCCGGGACCTCGACGCCGTAGACCACGGCCTCGGAGATCGCGTCGTGCGCGGAGAGCGCGCCTTCGACCTCGGTGGTCGCGACGTTCTCACCCTTCCACCGGAAGGTGTCGCCGAGCCGGTCGACGAACGCGACGTGCATGTAACCCTGGCTGCGCACGAGGTCGCCGGTGTCGAACCAGGTGTCGCCGTCGGCGAATCCGTTGCGCACCAGCTTCGCTTCGGTCGCCTCGGGGTCGGTGTAGCCGTCGAACGGCGCCCGGTCGGTGACCTTGGCGAGCAGCAGGCCCACCTCGCCGGTGCGGACGCGGCGCAGTCGGCCGTCCGCGCCGCGGCGGGCCTTGCCGGTGTCCTGGTCGTATTCGACGACCGCGTACGGCAGGGGGCACACCCCGGCGGTGTGCGTCTGGTTGAGGGCGTTGATGAAGGCGATGTTGCATTCGCTGGCGCCGTAGAACTCGGCGACCCGGTCGATGCCGAACCGCTCGGTGAACTCGGTCCACAGTTCGGGGCGCAGCCCGTTGCCGACGACGAGCCGGATGCCGTTGTCGTGGTCGTCGGGGCGCGGCGGCTGGTTGAGCAGGTAGCGGCAGATCTCGCCGATGTAGATGAAGGCGGTCGCGCCGTTGCGCTTCGCGTCCGCCCAGAATCCCGACGCCGAGAACTTGCGGCCGAGCGCGAGGGTCGCGCCGGAGGCCAGCACCGACGACAGCGCGACCGTCAGGGCGTTGTTGTGGTACAGCGGCAGACAGCAGTACAGGGTGTCGTCGCGGCGCAACCGGACGCCGAGGCTGCCGAGCCCGGACATCGACTTCAGCCAGCGGAAGTGGGTCATCCGGCTGGCCTTGGGCAGGCCGGTCGTGCCGGACGTGAAGATGTAGTACGCGGTGTGACGGGCGTGCAGCCGCTCGGTGACCGCGGGGTTCGCGGAGTCGGCGTCGGCGGCCAGTGCGTCGAGTTCCCCGACCCGCAGCGGGGACGTGCCGAGGGCTGCCGGATCGATCGACGCCAGGGCGTCCTCGCATTCCTCGCCGACGATCAGGATGCGGCTGTCGATCAGACCGAGGCTGTGCGCGAGGACGTCGCCGCGCTGGTTGTGGTTGAGCATGCCCGCGGCGGCACCGAGTTTGACGGCGGCGAGGGTGATCAGCAGCGCCTCGGGCCGGTTCTTCATGAGGATCCCGACGACGTCACCGGTCTGTACCCCACGCTGCGCCAGGACGCTCGCGTAGCGGTTGACCTGGGCGTTGGCATCCCCGTAGCTGATCGAGTCGCCTTCGAATCGCAGGAACGGGCGGTCCGGCCGGCGCTCGGCGACACGCTGGAAGACCAGACCGATCGATTCCCGGGCGTCGGGACGGCGGGTCATACCCAGCGCACCGCGCAGCAGGCTGGGCAGGTCCGGCAGCATCGCCGGAAGCTGACCGGCAAGGCCCGACAGGGAAACGGTCGATTTGTGCTCGGTGGTCACTGGCATCCTCTCGGAAGGTCTGCACACAGCGTCGAAGAACAGCGTCGACCACCAACCTACTCGAGAGTAAGCACGCTGGCGAGGGTTCGGGGTGCGCTAGCTCACAACACCGATCGCACAGCGATCCAGGGCGTCCGCGACCTCCGCGGTGACCTGGAGTCCGTCCAGTGCTCGCTGCGCGACGAATCCCGTGCCGACCATCGAGCGGAGCCACTCGAGCAGCCCGGTGTAGTGCCCGACCGGGTCGAGCAGCACCACCGGCTTGTCGTGCATGCCCAGGTACCCGGCCGTCCACGTCTCGAACAGTTCCTCGAGGGTGCCGATACCGCCGGGCAACGCGATGAACGCGTGCGCCCGATCCTCCATCACCTGTTTGCGTTCGCGCATGGTCTCGGTGACGATCAGCTCGTCGGCGTCGACGTCGGCGACCTCGCGATGGACCAGCGCTTTCGGGATCACGCCCACGGTGTGCGCGCCGGCGGCGCGGGCCGCCTCGGCGACCGCGCCCATCATCGACACGTTGCCGCCACCGGACACGAGCTGCCAGCCTCGCCGGCCGATCTCGGTCCCCACCGCCGCGGCCAGCTCCAGATACGACCCGTCGACGGGCCCGGACGCGCAGTACACGCACACCGACAACGCGATCGGCTGCCCGTTCACCGCGCCCGGTACCGGCGCTCCGTTCACCACGACGTGTTCTCCTCGTACAGCGTGTCCGCCTCTTCCCCACGGTGGGCCTCGACGATGATGCGGACCGCCTCCTCGACGCTGTCGGTGACCGACAGCAGTTCCAGATCGCCGGGCGAGATCTTGCCGGCGCGCACCATGACGGTGCGGATCCAGTCGAGCAGTCCCGACCAGTACTCGGTGCCGAGCAGCACGATCGGGAACCGGGTGATCTTGTGGGTCTGCACGAGGGTCACGGCCTCGAACAGCTCGTCGAGCGTCCCGAAGCCGCCGGGCAGACAGATGAACGCCTGCGAGTACTTGACGAACATCGTCTTGCGGGCGAAGAAGTACCGGAAGTTCAGGCCCAGATCGACCCATTCGTTGAGGGCCTGCTCGAACGGCAGCTCGATGCCGAGTCCGATGGAGAACCCACCGGATTCGCTCGCGCCGCGGTTCGCGGCCTCCATCGCACCCGGCCCGCCACCGGTGACCACCGCGTATCCCGCCTCGACCAGTGCCGCACCGAGTTTGCGCCCGAGCGCGTACTCGGGATCGTCCTCCGGGGTGCGTGCGGAACCGAACACCGCGACCGCACGCGGTACCTCGGCGAGCGCGCCGAAGCCCTCGATGAACTCGCTCTGGATGCGAAGGACCCGCCACGGATCGGTGTGCACCCAGTCCGTGGGTCCGCGACGGTCCAGCAGACGCTGGTCCATCGTCGTCGTCTCGACCGCGCGGTCGCCGCGCAACTGCACGGGACCGCGCTGAACGATCTTGGCGCGGGACTTGCGCCGGCCGGATTCGGTGTCTGACATGGGGTTCACGCTATCGGGAGAGGTAGTCGCGCAGCACCGCGGCCACTTCGGTGATCTGCCCGACCGGGACGTGCTCGTCACGTTTGTGCGCGAGATTCGGATCGCCCGGCCCGTAGTTCACGGCGGGGATGCCCAGCGCGGCGAACCGCGAGACGTCGGTCCAGCCGTACTTGGCGCGGAACCGGCCGCCCGCGGCCTCGACCAGCGCGGCCGCCGCCGGATCCGACAGGCCCGGCAGGGCACCGGGCGAGGCGTCGGTGAGTTCGAAGGTGATGTCGAGTCCGTCGAAGACCTCCCGCACGTGGGCGACGGCCTGGTCGACGGTGCGGTCCGGCGCGAACCGGAAGTTGACGTCGACGTCGGCGGCGTCGGGCACCACGTTGCCGGCGACACCACCGGTGATACGCACGGCCGACAGCCCTTCCCGGTACACGCAGCCGTCGATGTCCACCGACCGCGCCTCGTACCGCGACAGCCGCTCGAGCACCGGGGCGAGACGGTGGATCGCGTTGTCCCCCAACCACGACCGGGCCGAGTGCGCCCGAACCCCGGACGTGGACAGCCGCGCCCGCAGCGTGCCCTGGCAGCCCGCCTCGATCTGTCCGGCCGTCGGCTCGCCGAGGATCGCGACGTCCGCGGCCAGCCAGTCCGGCAGTTCCTTCTCGATCCGGCCGAGACCGTTGAACTCGGCGGCGATCTCCTCGCAGTCGTAGAACACGAGGGTCAGGTCGTGCGCGGGGTCCGCGACCGTCGCCGCCAGGTGCAGGAACACCGCGTCGCCCGACTTCATGTCGACGGTGCCGCATCCCCACAGCAGATCGCCGTCGCGGCGGGACGGGACGTTGTCGGCGATAGGCACCGTGTCCAGGTGCCCGGCGAGCATCACCCGGCTGCCCAGACCCCGATTCGTGCGGGCGAGCACGGCATTGCCGCAGCGCACGATCTCGAAGCCGGAGGTCTGTTCGCGCAGCGCGGTCTCGACCGCATCGGCGATCACGGCCTCGTCGTGCGACACGCTGGGAATGTCCACCAGCGCAGCGGTCAACTCGACGGGATCGGCGTGCAGGTCCAGGCGTGGTACGGGCATAGGTGCACGATACGGAACGCGGGTTTTTCACAGGGCAGGCGCAGCCGGGCAATGCCCTCGCGTAATCTTCTCGACCGTGAGTGCACTCGGAGCATCGGCAGTAGGCATCGCGAACATCGCGGCGGACGGCACCGTCCTCGACACCTGGTACCCGGCCCCCACGCTGGGCGAATACGGCGAGACGGGCACGCAGCGGCTCGAGGGCACCGACATCCCGTCGGACCTGGCGCTGCTCGCCGGCACCGACGAGGCCCGCGAGGTCTCCCAGGTCGTGGTGCGCACGACGATCGCCGACCTGTCCCAGGCTCCCGTCGACGCGCACGACGTGTACCTGCGCCTGCACCTGCTTTCGCACCGCCTGGTGAAGCCGCACGGCCAGAACCTGGACGGCATCTTCGGTCTGCTCGCCAACGTCGTGTGGACCAACTTCGGCCCGTGCGCCGTCGAGAACTTCGAAACCGTTCGTTCGCGCCTGCGCATCCGCGGTCACGTCACCGTCTTCGGGGTCGACAAGTTCCCGCGCATGGTCGACTACGTCGTGCCGTCGGGTGTGCGCATCGCCGACGCCGACCGCGTCCGGCTGGGCGCGCACCTCGCGTCGGGCACCACCGTCATGCACGAGGGCTTCGTGAACTTCAACGCCGGCACGCTCGGCAGCTCGATGGTCGAGGGTCGCATCTCCGGTGGCGTGGTCGTCGACGACGGCTCCGACATCGGTGGCGGCGCGTCCATCATGGGCACCCTCTCCGGTGGCGGCAAGGAAGTCATCTCGATCGGCAAGCGCTGCCTGCTCGGCGCCAACGCCGGTGTCGGCATCTCGCTCGGCGACGACTGCATCGTCGAAGCCGGCCTGTACATCACCGCGGGCACCAAGGTCACCGGACCGGACGGAACCGTCGTCAAGGCCAAGGAACTCAGCGGCGCGTCGAACCTGCTGCTGCGCCGCAACTCGGTCAGCGGGGCCGTCGAGGTCGTCCCCAACAAGGGCACCGGCGTCGAACTGAACGCCGCCCTGCACGCCAACGACTGAGCCCGGCGCGCATCCGAACAGAGCTACACCCGAGCAGAGCAGAGCAGTGACCGAAGCCGGACGACCCCACACCGAGATCGAGGATCTGGGTACCGGCCTGAAGGTCCGGCACCTGACGATGATGGGACTCGGTTCCGCCATCGGCGCGGGCCTGTTCCTGGGGTCCGGCGTCGGCATCGCCGCCGCCGGACCCGCGGTCATCGTCTCGTACATTCTCGCGGGCATCATGATCATCTTCGTGATGCGGATGCTCGGTGAGATGGGTGCCGCGCTGCCCGCCAGCGGTTCGTTCTCCCACTACGCGCGCATCGGCATCGGCGAGTGGGCCGGCTTCACGATGGGCTGGCTCTACTGGTTCATGCTGATCATGGTGCTCGGCGTCGAGATCACCGGCGCCTCGAGCATCGTCAACTCGTGGATCCCCGCGGTGCCGCAGTGGGTGATCGCGCTGGTGTTCGTCACGTTCTTCGCGGTCGTCAACCTCGCGAAGGTCGCGAACTTCGGGGAATTCGAATTCTGGTTCGCCGCACTGAAGGTCGCGGTGATCGTCGCGTTCCTCGTCATCGGTGTGCTGCTGGTGTTCGGCCTGTTGCCCGGGACCGAACCGGTCGGGACGACGCATCTGTTCGGTGACGGCGACGGCTTCGCGCCGAACGGCATCGCGGGTATCGCCGCGGGTCTGCTCGCGGTCGCGTTCGCATTCGGCGGCATCGAGATCGTCACCATCGCGGCCGCCGAATCCCGGGACCCGGAACGAGCCATCGCGACCGCGGTGCGCACCGTCGTCTGGCGCATCAGCATGTTCTACCTGGGGTCCATCGCGATCATGGTGCTGGTGCTGCCGTGGACCGTCGCGGGCAGCACCGACGATTCGCCGTTCGTGTCCGTGCTCGACGTCGCAGGCATCCCGTACGTCTCCGGATTCATGGAACTGGTCGTCGTGGTGGCGCTGCTGTCGGCCTTCAACGCGAACGTCTACGGAACGTCCCGGATGGCGTTCGCCCTCTCCCGCGGCGGCGACGGTCCCGCCGCCCTGAGCAAGCTCTCGCACACCGGGGTGCCGCGCAACGCGGTGCTGCTGTCGGTGTTCTTCGGGTTCGTCAGCGTGCTGCTGAACTGGCTGCTGCCCGACACCCTGCTCGGGATCCTGCTCAATGCGGTCGGCTCGGCGCTGCTGGCGATCTGGATCTTCGTCGTCGTCGCGCAGTTGCGCCTGCGTCCGCGATTCGAGCGCGAAGGCGTCCTCACGGTCCGCATGTGGGCGTTCCCCTACCTGAGCTGGTTCACCCTGGCGATGCTCGGCGCGTTCATCGTGCTGATGCTGTTCGACGACGCCGCCCGCATCCAGTTGCTGTCGACGCTCGTGCTGTTCCTGGTGATCGCCGGGATCGGCTTCGTGTGGCAGCGCCGCACCCGGCAGCACCCGACCCGGCAGGCGCAGTAGCCGGCCGATCGAACCTCGCTAGCGGGTGCGGTCCACGAGGGCGCTGACGAAGATCGCCGAGATGTCGGCAGGGTCCTGCGCGATGTAGCTCGTTCCGCCGGTGGCGTGGGCGATCGCCGCGAGCGCATCCGCATCGGCGTCGTCCGTGATGCCGACCGTGACGATCACGACCGGCCGGGCCGGATTCTGCTCGCGCTCGAGGGTCGCGACCAGATCCTCCCGGCCGATGCCGCCCGATTCGTCGTCCCCACCGTCGGTCAGGACGATGACGCTGTTGATCGCGCGCGGGTCGTAGGTGGCCTGCATCTGCCGGAACGCTGCGAGTGTCGTGTCGTAGAGGGCCGCGCGATCGCCCGCCGCTGCCGCCGCCTCGGCCGCCACAGTGGTGCTGAGCGTGTTCATCAGATCCCGCTGCAGGTGCCCGTCCACCATGGTGTCGAGCCGCCGGATGGGCAGCAGTTCGCGGTGGCCCTGCCCGTCCCCGCCGAGATCGTCGGCGAACACCCACAGGCCGGCCTGCACGCTGCCCGAGAACATCGCCGTGGCGGAGCGGGCAGCCTGCTCGGTGAGTTGCAGGCGCGTGGCGCCGCCGACCGGCGTGTTCATCGACGCAGAGACGTCGACGGCGACGAGCGTGCGGATCGGCAGGGCCAGTACCGCCCACGCCTGCAGCGCTTCCTGAGCGATGCTCTCGTCGTGCAGGGTCATCGCGGTGATCTCACCGACCCCGGCTCCCTCGGACAGGGCCCGCCCGGCGGGATCGCGGAACCCGTGGGCGACGAAGACGTCCCGCGCCCACTGCGTCGAGAAGATGTCCGCCAGCATCCGTCCCGCCTCGGTCGCGTCGCGGTGCCGCTCCGGGCCCGGCGCCGTCACCACCAGCGAGTAGTCGAGCAGAATGCTGCCGTTGTCGGGCACCTTCGCTTCGAGCACCGCGCCCCCGAGTGCGTCACCGCCGTCGGTGCTGTACCGGTGGAACTGCTGTTCGGTGGCGACACCGACCCCGCCCTCCGACGCGATCAGGTCGAGCAGGATCCCACCGGTCGGTGGCTCGTCCGGCCGGGCGTTCTCGCGCTGCGCGAGGGGTGCCATCGCGGTGCGCACGGTGCCGATCGCGACCGGATCGTTCTCGGTTTCGGCGAGCGCCGCCCGGATCGGCGCCGCGGCTACACCCGTGCGCAGCGGATTGCCCGGACGCAGGTCCTTCAGGGCGAGGGCGGCCCGCCAGGTGGCCACCTCGGGGACCTGCCCGGGCCGTCCGACCAGGACCGCAGGCGTCGTCGCGATCGGCGTGAGGACGGTCTGCACCGGACCCGACGCCATCGCCGACGCGCGGGTGGCCCACCAGCCCGAATCCGTAATCCACAGGTCGGGTGCGCCCTCCCCGGTTCCGAGCAGGCCCGCAACGTCACCGGGTTCGGCGACCGAGACGGTGAAGCGTGTACATCCGGTGTCGGCACGGGCGAGTACCTCTTCGACCGCGTCCTCGATTCCGGGCGCCACCGCGAGGGTGTATTCGTCGACGACGTCGCACCGGTCCCGCCAGGCCCGGACCGCTCCCGCAACACCGGCGCCCAGTCCGACAAACAGTGCGACGACCAGCAGGTACGCCGCGGCCCTCCGTGTCGGGCGACGCTTCCGCTCGCCGGGCGGCACCGCCATACGACTCCTCCCCTGACCGATGATCCGGCCGACCTCCGGGTATTACCCCCCATATGACGCCGGTCACACCTTATCGGTCACGAGATGCAATCGTTACAGCATCGTGAGACCCCCGGCGTGTTCCGGGACGACACCCTCCAACCGCCGAGCCACGATCGCGGCCTGCAACTGCCGCAACCCGGACGGCCGGGTCGGGTCGTACCCGGTCAGCTGCGCGATGCGCTTGAGCCGGTAGTCGACGGTGTTGGCGTGCACGTGGAGCGTGCGGGCGGTGAGCTGGCGGCTCAGGTCGTGGGCGATGTGCGTCTCGAGCGTCTCGATGAGCTCCGGCGTGTCGTCGAGCGGTTCGAGGACCCGGGCGAGGTACTCGCGCGCCGGGCCGGGCCGGGTGAGCTGGTACTCGAGCGCCAGGTCCTGCATGCGGTACACCCCCGGCGCGCGGCCGAGCTGACGAACCAGATCGAGCAGTTCGTGGGCCTGCTGCGCTCCGGTCGGCACCTCGGAGACCGTCGCGTGGACCACCACGATCGTCACCGACACCCCGGCGACCGTCTCGATGCGCTCGCGCAGCATCGCGATCGAGTCGTCGCTGCGGGCGCCCGCGAGCAGCACCGTGCCGCCTTCCGGCCCGAGCAGCGCCAGCTGCCGCCCCTCGCAGGCCGCTTCCAGTTCGACCTCGACGCGACGGAGGGTGCGGCGGGCGACGACGTCCTGCCGCACGTGCGGATTGCGGGTGTCGGGATGGCGGGCCAGCGCCAGACCCAGCACCGTGTACCCGTCGGCCAGCTCGAGCCCGGACCGCCGCGCGACCGCGGCGGCGTCCTGGCCGCTCAGCAGGGCGGTGACCAGTTCCTGCGCGGCGACGTCCCGTTCCCGCTTGATCGCGTCGAGTTCGGCGACGAAACCGGTGGTGGCGGCGACGGTGACGCGCTCGAGCAGCGCCATCCACAGCCGGGACGCGGCGGCGATGGACTCGATGTCGCCCTCACCTGCGCGTTCGGTCACCAGTTCCCAGCCGAGGCGGATTCCCTCGTGGTAGATGCGCAGCATGTATTCGAGCCGGAAACCGGCGCGCGCCCACTGCGCGGCGCTGCTGCGCAGCTCGGCCAGGTCGGCGTCCGACGGCAGCTCACCCGCGTCGAGCAGGTGGATCGCGATGCGCAGGCATCGGACGGTGATCTCGGTGACGTCACCGCGCAGCGACTCCCCCGGCCGCAACGAGCACGGCGCGACGTGGTCGGCGAAGTGCGCGACGAGTTTGCGGGCCACCGCCGGCAGATCACGAAGCGGTACCGACGCCGGCTTTCCGTCGACGACGAATGCGGGCTCCCCACCCCCCGGAACCATCGGATGCACGTGATCTGTCCGCACGTGATCGGTCACAGACATGTTTCAACCCCCCCAATGAGTAGACGCACCTACTGTGCAGAAAACAATCCGCCTTCGGGGGCGGAATGCGCAACCCCAAGTCACAGATTTCTCGCGAACTCCGCCCGGCGGGGCCCATCCACCCCGCCGGCGGCTCCTATCCGAGCAGCAGCTTCTTCTGCACCTTCCCCATCGCGTTGCGGGGAAGGTCCTGCACCACCCGCACCTCCCGGGGACGTTTGTGCACCGAAAGCTGCTGTGCCACAAGGTTGACGAGTTCTTCCTCGTCGACCTCCGGACCGCCCGGACGCGGCACGACGAACGCGACGATGCGCTGCCCCAGATCGTCGTCGGGCACTCCGACGACGGCGACCTCCCGCACCGCGGGGTGCCCGAGGAGGACGGTTTCGATCTCCCCCGCACCCACCCGGAACCCGCCGGACTTGATCAGGTCGGTCGATTCGCGGCCGACGATCCGGTGGAATCCGCCGGGATCGATCACGGCGACGTCACCGGTGACGAACCAGCCGTCGTCGGTCCGTGATTCCGCGGTCGCGTCCGGGCGGTTGAGATAGCCGTCGAACAGCATCGGCCCGCGAACCTGCAGCACACCGATGCTCTCGCCGTCGTGCGGCACGTCGGCGCCGTGTTCGTCCCGCAGCCGGGTCTCCACGCCGCGCACCGGTGTGCCGACCCACCCCGGCCGGCGTTCCCCGTCGGCGCGGGTGCTCAGCGTCAGCATGGTCTCGCTCATCCCGTACCGCTCGATCGGCGTGAGGCCGGTCAGCTCGCGCAGCCGCTCGAACACCGGCACCGGCAGCGGGGCACTCCCGGACACCAGCAGCCGCGCGCCGCTCAGCGCCCGCGCCGACGCCTCGTCCTCGACGACCCGCGACCACACCGTCGGCACCCCGAAGTACAGCGTGCCCCGGGCCTCGGCGTACGCCTGCGGTGTCGGCTTGCCGGTGTGGATCAGCCGGCTGCCCACCCGCAGGGGCCCGAGGACACCGAGGATCAGGCCGTGCACGTGGAACAGGGGAAGCCCGTGCACCAGGATGTCGCGGCTCGTCCAGTCCCACGCCTCGGCGAGCGCATCGATGCCCGCGGCGATCGCGCGGCGGCTCAGCAGCACACCCTTCGGGGCTCCCGTCGTGCCCGAGGTGTAGAGCACGAACGCGATGCGCGCCGGATCCGGTTCGGGCAACGCGTGCCAGTCCCGCGCGTGCAGTCGCACCGCGATCACCGGCAGTTGCGGGACGGCGTCGTCCGATTCGGGTGCCGCTCCGAGCCAGGCCTGGGCGCCGGAATCGTTCAGGATGTGTGCCCGCTCGGCCGGACCGGAATCCGGCGGCACCGGAACGACGGTGACACCCGCGAGCAGCGCGCCGACGACCGCGACGATCGTCGACGCCGTCGGGGTCGCGAGCACCGCGACCCGCTCGGCCCGCGCGACGCGCGCCGCAACGGCGGTCGCGGCACCGAGGAGATCGCTCCGGGACAGGGTGTGCCCGTCGGTCCGGACGGCGTCGGGCACGTCGTCGCCGCGCGCGACGGCGAGGGGATTCAGTGAGGACAGGAGTGCAGACACGGCATCACCTTCCCACAGACCGCATCCTCAGGTCCCGACCGCTGCGGCCGACACCGGGCGGGTCGGCGGCATCACGGTGCCGAGGACCGCGCCGAGCAGCATGCCGCACAGCACCGCCACACCGTGTGCGTCGTCGATCAACAGCAGCAACGCGCCGATCGCGAGAATCGCCAGGGACACAGCCAGTTCGAGGCGGCGGGCACCCATCGACAACCAGAGTCCGGCGGTCGCCGCGGCCAGGGCGAATGCCGCCGCGGAGCAGCCGGCACCGGCGGACGGCGACACGAACGAGGTGAACAATCCCCACATCAGCTGTCCGCCGGCGAACAGGGCGAGCGCACGGCCCGGCCCCCACACGCGCACACCCGCGACCGCGAGCACGGCGAGCAGCACCAGGTTCGCCACGGTGGCGGCCGCTCCCCCGTCCTGGACGAGCACCGACGTGCCGATCCGCCACCATTCGCCGTCGTTGCGGATCTGCACCGGGTTGCGCCGGAACATCTCGTCGAGCGCGGGCACGGCGACCCGTAGCAGGGACGGCACGGCCACTATCAGCCACAGCACGGTCGCGGCGAGGGGCGGGGGCCACAGGAACGTCCCGAGGTCGCGGGCACGGGCCCAGCGAAGCGCAAGCAGCGTCGCCAGCACGGCGAACAGGACATACAACACCGCCGATCGCGGATCGTCGCCCGATGTGCTCACGGACGCCAATCTACCTGCGTACGACCGGTTTCTCGGGTTACCGAGCCCGATCAGCCGAGTCGGGACGCGGCCGCGGCGATCCTCTCGTCCGTCGCGGTCAGCGCGATCCGCACGTGCTGCACACCACCGGGACCGTAGAACTCGCCCGGTGCCACCAGGATTCCGCGTTCGGCGAACCAGTCGACGGTCGCGCGGCACTCCTCGCCGCGCGTCGCCCACAGGTAGAGCCCGGCCTCGGAATGGTCGACGGTGAAGCCGGCGCCGCGGATCGCTGCGAGCAGCACCTCGCGCCGCGCGCGGTACCGCTCGCGCTGGATGTTCTCGTGCTCGTCGTCGAGCAGCGCCGCGGTCATCGCGGACTGGATAGGCAGCGGCAGCATCATGCCGGAGTGCTTGCGCACCTCGAGCAGGTCCGCGACCAGTTCGGCGTCACCGGTGACGAACCCGGCGCGGTAGCTGGCGAGGTTCGAGGTCTTCGACAGCGAGTGCACGGCCAGCAGGCCGGTGTGGTCGCCGTCGCATACGCTCGGGTGCAGGATCGACAGCGCTTCGCCTTCCCAGGTCAGCCCCAGGTAGCACTCGTCGGACACGACGACGGCGCCGCGGCTGCGGGCCCAGTCGACGACCTTGCGCAGGTGCTCGAGGCCGAGCACCTTGCCGGTCGGGTTCGACGGGGAGTTCACGAACACCAGCGCCGCGCCCTCGGGGCCGAGTCGGTTGAGGCCGTCGGCGCGGATCAGCCGCGCGCCGGCGAGCAGACCGCCGACCTCGTAGGTCGGGTAGGCCAGTTCGGGGATGACGACGAGATCGTCGGCGCCGAGACCGAGCAGGGTCGGCAGCCACGCGATCATTTCCTTGGTACCGATCGCCGGCAGGATCGACGACTCGGCGAGGCCGGTGATGCCGTAGCGGCGTGCGAGCGCGCCGACGGCGGCGGACCGCAGTTCGGCGGTGCCGTGGGTCGTGGGATAGCCCGGCTCCTCCGCGACCGCGACGAGTGCCTCGCGGATCACCGGGGCGACCGGATCGACGGGGGTTCCGACCGAGAGGTTGACGATCCCGTCGGGATGCGCCGACGCCTTCTCCTTGGCGTCGGTCAGCGAGTCCCAGGGGAAGTCCGGCAGTGATTTCGCCACCGAACGACGTGCACGTGTGGTCACCGTGGAGGTCAACTCATTCCTCGCCCATGGGAGGAAGCGCCTTGATGAACGGCGGGTCGTAGTCGACCTTGCCGAGCTTGGCAGCGCCACCGGGGGAACCCAGATCGTCGAAGAAGTCGACGTTCGCCTTCACGTAGGCGGACCACTCGTCCGGCACGTCGTCCTCGTAGAAGATCGCCTCGACGGGGCAGACCGGCTCGCACGCACCGCAGTCGACGCACTCGTCGGGGTGGATGTACAGCATGCGACCGCCCTCGTAGATGCAGTCGACGGGGCATTCCTCGATACATGCCTTGTCCATCACGTCCACGCACGGCTCCGCAATCGTGTACGTCACTGCTGTTCTACCTGCCTTTCACTATGCCCGCCGACCTGCGCGGTCCCGCCCGAATCGGCCACCCGCGGCGACCGACGCCGTCCAGTATCCCCCGCCGGGCGGGGACCCCGACGAATTAGGGTGCCCTGACCTGCTGGAGGACCGGTGCGGATGTCCCGGCCGCCGCCGTCAGGCGACGGTCACCCCGATGTCGCGACGCGCGTACGCGGTAGTGCGCTGACGGGCCGGACGGCCGATGCCCTCGGCGATCGCGACCAGCTCGGCGACGGTCTTCTCCGATCCGTGCTGCGATCCCGCCATCCGGGAGATGGTCTCCTCCATCAAGGTGCCGCCCAGGTCGTTGGCGCCACCCTGCAGCATCGCCTGCGTCCCGGCGACCCCGAGCTTGACCCAGCTGGTCTGGATGTTGTCGATCCGCCCGTGCAGCATGATCCGCGCCAGCGCGTGCGCGGCGCGGTTGTCGCGCATCGTCGGACCCGGCCGGGACGCGCCCGCGAGGTACAGCGGCGACGACTGGTGCACGAACGGCAGCAGCACGAATTCGGTGAAACCACCTGTGCGGTCCTGGATTCCGCGCAGCACGTTCAGGTGTCCGACCCAGTGGTGCGGCTGGTCGACGTGCCCGTACATCATCGTCGAGCTCGACCGCAGCCCCACCTCGTGCGCGGTCGTCACGACGTCGATCCACTCGGCGGTGGGCAGCTTGCCCTTGGTGAGCACCCAGCGCACCTCGTCGTCGAGGATCTCGGCGGCGGTGCCCGGGATGGTGTCCAGGCCGGCCTCGCGCAGTTCGATCAGCCAGTCGCGGGTGGAGATGCCGCTGCGCGCGACGCCGTTGGCGATCTCCATCGGCGAGAACGCGTGCACGTGCATCGTCGGGACCCGCTCCTTGACCGCGCGCACCAGGTCCGCGTAGCCGGTGACCGGCAGTTCCGGATCGATGCCACCCTGCATGCACACCTCGGTGGCACCGGCGACGTGCGCCTCCCACGCCCGGTCCGCGACTTCGCTCGTGGACAGGGTGAACGCGTCGGCGTCGCCCTTGCGCTGCGCGAACGCGCAGAACCGGCAGCCGGTGTAGCAGATGTTGGTGAAGTTGATGTTCCGGTTCACCACGTACGTCACGTCGTCGCCGACGGTGTCGCGGCGCAGCGCGTCGGCGAGTGCGACGACCGCCTCGAGACCCGGACCGTCGGCGGTCGCCAGCGCCAGGTATTCGGCGTCGGAGCAGCCGGCGGGGTCGCGTTCCGCCGAACGCAGGGCCGCCAGCACATCGGTGTCGACCCGCACGGGAGCGCTCGCACCGAGGGCGAGGACCTGCTCGCGGACGGTTTCCCAGTCACCGAAGGCGCTGCCCAGGTCGGAGCGGTGCTCGGTGTTGCGGCCGGTGACGTCGATGTCGGAGTTCAGGTCGATGCGTCCGGACGACTCCCAGTCGATGTCCGGTTCCTGCCAGGGCAGCCCGGACGGGATCACGTCGGCGGCGAGCCCGGTCTGCGGGTCGGACAGCGCCCGCACATGGGCCGCGATCCGCGGGTCGATCCACGGCTGACCGGCCAGCACGTACTGCGGTTGCGCGGCGATCCGTTCGGTGAGGGTGAATCCGGCGTCCGTGCTGATCTGCGCGAGCGTGTCCAGGTTCGGCCACGGCCGCTCGGGGTTGACGTGGTCGGGGGTCAGCGGCGAGACGCCACCCCAGTCGTCGACGCCGGCGGCGAGCAAGGCGCGGCACTCGTCGTGCGAAACGAGGTTCGGGGGCGCCTGGATGCGCATGCCGGGGCCGAGCACCAGGCGGGCCACGGCGATCGCGGCCCGGAACTCGTCGAGATCGGCGTCGTCGTGACCCCGCATGGCGGTGTCGTCCTTGGCCCGGAAGTTCTGCACGATGACTTCCTGGATGTGACCGAACGCCTTGTGCGACTTGCGGATCGCGGCGATCGACTCGGCCCGTTCGGTGAACGTCTCGCCGATGCCGACGAGGATGCCGGTGGTGAACGGCACCGAGAGCCGTCCGGCGTCGGTGAGCACCCGCAGACGCACCTGCGGGTCCTTGTCCGGGCTGCCGTGGTGGCACTGCCCCTTCTCGGTGAACAACCGCTCGGAGGTCGTCTCGAGCATCATGCCCATCGACGGCGCGACCGGCTTGAGCCGGGAGATCTCCGCCCAGCTCATCACGCCCGGGTTCAGGTGCGGCAGCAGGCCGGTCTCCTCGAGTACCCGGATCGCCATCGCCCGCACGTAGTCGAGGGTCGAATCGTAGCCGCGCTCGTCGAGCCACTGCCGGGCCTCGGGCCACCGGTCCTCGGGCCGGTCACCGAGCGTGAACAGCGCTTCCTTGCAGCCGAGTTCGGCGCCCTGCCGCGCGATCTCCAGGATCTCGTCGGGTTCGAGGTACATACCCCGACCCTCCGCCCGCAGCTTGCCGGGCACGGTGACGAACGTGCAGTAGTGGCACTTGTCCCGGCACAGCCGGGTGATCGGTACGAACACCTTCCGCGAATACGTGACGGTGCCGGGACGTCCCGCCGCGGCCAGACCCGCATCCCGCACCCGCGCCGCGGACGCGCACAGGTCCTCGAGATCCGCGCCGCGGGCCTGCAGCAGGACGGCGGCCTCGTCGACATTGAGCGTCACGCCGTCGCGGGCCCGGCGCAACGCTCGCCTCATCCCCGGCACAGCCTGCGCCTCGGTCCGCCCGGCGGCGCCGGGTCGGACCGAGGGCATGGGAAGGTTCGTGACGGGAGCGTCGTCGTCAGTGGAGCGGGTCATTGGGCGATCATGCGCCACGACTCCGACGCGTGCCACCTCCGGGTGCTCACTCCCTGGGATAGTCCTCGTCTTCGGGGACGGACAGGCTCTGCTCGACGGCGTCACCGGGATCGACCTCGAGCGGAACCTGGTCGGGCACCACGTCCTCCGCGGCTTCGTCGTCGTATGCGTCCGTGACCTGCTCGATCCGATCGGCCTCGGGCAGTCCGGCGAATTCGTCGGGGCGCGCTGATCCAGGCATCACAATCCTCCTCGTCTCGACGTTTCGACCAGGCGGCCCGCGTGCCGGACCGGCCGGTACAACCGAGCCTATCGGCTGCGTGCGCTCCCGGCTCGTGATCTTCTCCCACCTGCGTGTTCACTCGGGGTCGGGAGACTCGTGGGCCGGATCCGACCGAGTCGCGCAATACTCGGGAGCGACCGCCGCGGCGACGAGGAGCACGAATTGACACGGGATTCCGAACTGGGCAGACCCGACGCCCGGACCGTTCCACCGACACCGGTGGTGATGGACGATCCCGCGTGGCGGCCGAGCCCGAAGGCCCGGTTGCTGTGGGCCGTGAACGCCGCGCTGCTGTGGATCCCGATCGTCGCCGCCCAGATCGTGTGGGCGATCGTCGACGCCGGTCACGGCCCGTGGCACGTCGCGGCCGCGGTCGCGACGCTTGTGCTCGCCGCCGCGCACATCGGCCTCGTGCCGGTGTGGCGGTACCGGGTGCACCGCTGGGAGATCAGCGACACCGCCGTCTACACCCGGTCGGGATGGTTCACGCAGGAACGCCGCATCGCGCCGATCTCCCGGATCCAGACCGTCGACACCGAGCGCGGCCCGATCGACCGGTGGCTGGGACTGGCGACGGTCACCGTCACCACCGCGTCGTCGGCGGGAGCCGTGGAGATCGCCGCCCTCGACGTCGCGGTCGCCGACGCCACCGCGGCGCGTCTCACCGAGATCGCCGGACGCAACGGGATCGACGCGACGTGAGCATCGAATCCGTCCCCCCGGAATCGGAGAGCCCGGCCGCGCTCGCCGCCGAGGCCGAGCAGCCGTGGCTGCGGCTGGACCCGCGGATGCTGCTGGTCCACCCCGTGCAGGAGATCCTGCGGCTGCTGCCGGTGCTCGCGGTGTCGGTGATCGTCGGCAGCAGCAGCGGCAACCACGGCTGGGGTCTGGCGGTCGCCGGGCTGCTCGTCGTCGTCGGTGTGCTGCGGTGGTTCACCACCACCTACCGGATCGGCCCGGTGCACGTCGAGCTGCGACGCGGTCTGCTGCAGCGGCAGGTGCTGTCGATTCCGCGCAGCCGCATCCGTTCGGTGGATGTCGACCGCCGCGTCATGCATCGCCTCCTCGGGCTCGCCTCGGTGCGGATCGGCACCGGTCAGGCCACCTCCGGCGGCCGCGACCGCAACCGGTTCGAACTCGACGGGCTCGCGATCGGCGCGGTGCCGGCACTGCGCGAGGCGCTGCTGTCCGGCCACCCCGTCCCGGACGACCGTCCCGACAAGGCCCCCGCAGCCGCCCCCACCGAGATCGAACTCGCCCGCCTGCAACCGTCCTGGGTGCGCTACGCGCCGTTCTCCACGACCGGGCTCGTCGCGGTCGCGGCGGTCGCGGGTGTGGTGTTCCAGTACGGGCTCGGGGAACGCCTCGCCGAGTCCGGCACCGTGCAACGCGGCATCTCGTGGGTCACCACGGCCGGTCCGGTGATCGCGGTCGCGGTGGGAGCGGTGGCGTTGCTGGCCGTCGCGAGTGCCGCGGCGTGCGTGCGGTACCTGCTGCTCTACGGGAACCTGCTCGTCACCGACGACGGCCGCACCCTGCGCATCGGCCACGGGCTGCTGCGGATTCGGCACACCACCCTGGACCGGGCGCGGCTGCGCGGCGCGGTGCTGCGCGAACCACTCGCCCTGCGGATCGCGGGCGGTGCCCGGCTCGACGCGATCATGACCGGTGTCGCGGCCGAGCGCGGCGAATCGTCGCTGTTGCTGCCCGCGGCCCCGGCCGCCGAGGCGCATCGCGTCGCGACGGCGGTGGTGCGCGACCCGGCACTGCCGACGACACCGCTGCGGTCGCACGGTGCCGCGGCGCGCCGGCGCCGCTACACCCGGGCCGTCCTGCCCGTCGTCGCCGTGCTCGCGGCCGTCGCCACGGCGGTCACCGGCCGGACGGTTCCGCTGCCCGTGTGGGTCGGCGCCGGTCTGCTGATTCCGGTCGCGGCCGGTCTCGCCTGGGACCGGTTTCGCAGCCTCGGGCACGCCGTCCTCCCCGGGTGGCTGATCACCCGCAGCGGATCGCTGAATCGGCAGCGGGTGTGCCTCGAAGCCGACGGGATCATCGGCTGGACCGTGCGGCAGACGTTCTTCCAGCGGCGTGCCGGGGTCGCCACGGTCATCGCCGCGACGCCCGCCGGGGTCGGGCACTACGAGATCCTGGATGTGCCGGTGGGGCAGGCGTGGGCGCTGGTCGAGGCGGTCACCCCGGGCGCCGGCGACGTGTGGGCGAACCGATGACCCGGCCACCAGACGAGACGCCGCACACCCTCGCCGAGATGGACGAGCAGCTGGTGAACTGCCGGGCCTGCCCTCGGCTGGTGGCGTGGCGCGAGCAGGTGGCACGCGACAAACGTGCCGCGTTCCGCGACGAGACGTACTGGGGCCGCCCGGTGCCGGGTTTCGGCCCGGCCGACGCGGCGCTGCTCATCGTGGGTCTGGCACCGGCCGCGCACGGCGGCAACCGCACCGGTCGGATGTTCACCGGCGATCGGGCCGGAGATTTCCTGTATGCCGCGATGTACGACGCGGGGCTGGCGTCGCAGCCGACGGCGACGCACCGCGGCGACGGTCTCGTCCTGCGGGGCACCCGGATCACGGCGCCGGTGCACTGCGCTCCGCCGGCGAACCGTCCGACGACCGTCGAGCGCGACACGTGCCGTCACTGGCTGGACCTCGAACTGAAATTGCTGACCCCGACGCTGCGCTCGGTGATCGTGCTCGGCGGTTTCGGCTGGCAGGCGCTGCTGCCGGTGCTCGCCGACGCCGGCTGGGCGATCCCGCGGCCGCGACCGCGGTTCGGGCACGGCGCGCACGTCGAGCTACCGGGAGCGTCCCCGGACCGGGCACCACTGCACCTGTTCGGGTGCTATCACGTCAGCCAGCAGAACACCTTCACCGGGCGGTTGACCCGGTCGATGCTGGCCGACGTGCTCATTTCTGCGGCGGAGACTGCCGGACTGCGTTCGTGATGGCGTTGATGCGCGCGCTGAACAGGTACAGGCCGGCCGGGCCGAGCGCCGCGATCGGCAGCAGCAGGATCCGCCAGTCCGCGACCGCGAGCTGATCGGCGCCCGGGCCACCGACCAGGCACAACAAGAACCCGACGGTCCAGGCCACGAGCGGCCACGTGGCCTTGCCCAGCGATCCGGTCTCGGTGCGCACCGCCATCACCAGCAGCAGGTTCACGACCGCGGCGAGCAGGATGGAGATCGGGAACGGCACCGAGCCGATGTACATGCCCAGGAACAGCACGGACAACACGGCACAGATCAGGCCGTCGACGACGAGCAACGCCACGACACCGGTCCGGGGTGGGACGTCGGCGGGAACGGAGGCGTCGGATGGTGCGGTGGCGGGATCGGCCGTCATGGTTTCGATAGTGCGCCAACGTGCCCCCGATGCGCACATCGGGGGCACGGTTCCGGAGCGGTCCGGATCAGGGAACCGGCGGATAGCCGAGCATCGTCAGCAGCTGGCTCTGCTGATCTGCGAAGTCGTACAACGCGTGGTAGTAGTCGGCGCGGATCTGATCGGCGTAGGGCCGCAACGAATCGACGAACGCGACGATCTGATTCTGGACGGACCAGTTGTACATCCGCATCCCCCCGGGCTCGGCACCGACCGGACAGTGACTGTGAGCAGAATCACTCCTGCTCGGCAGCGCCAGCCTACGTCAGGCCCGCGAAGAGGTCACGCTCTCGGCCGGAGTCGTCGACGTCCCCGAGCGCGCCCCGCACGAGCACGAAGTGCTCCTCGGCGAAGACCGGCTGGGCGATCAGGTTCGACAGCGCGAACGCGGCGCCGCCGGGCGCGACGATCACCTGGGTGGCGTGCGCGGCCATCGCCGCCCGCTTCGCGTCGAGCACTCCGCCGACGTCCACGGCGGTGGTCACCCGCTCGTCGGGCACGCTCGGCAGGTCGCCGGCGTCGGGCACGGCCCACTCGGCGGGGATGTCGCCGAGCGCGGCGAGTCCGTCCCGCAGCGCGCTCTCCTCGGTGACGGTCCAGTACAGCTTCGGGGTCGACCACGGCTCCCCCGCCTCCGGATACGCGTCGGTGGCGGCCGCCTCGATCGCGGCGGTCACGCGCTCGTGCACGGCGACGTGATCGGGATGGCCGTAGCCGCCGACCGGGTCGTACGTGACGACGACGTGCGGGCGCAGTTCCCGGATCACGGCGACGAGCGTCGACACCGCTTCGTCGTGGTCCGCGTTGACCCAGGCCCGGGGGTTCTCCGCCGACGGGGTCCCGGCCATGCCGGAGTCGCGCCAGCGTCCGGCGCGCTCGAGGAAGCGGGGCGCGGCGACGCCGAGCGCGGCGAGCGCCCGGGTCAGTTCCAGGATGCGGTAGCCGCCGAGCTGATCGGCACGATCGGCGACGAGTTCGGCCCAGTCGTCGCCGATGACCTCGCCTTCCTCGCCGAGCGTGCAGGTCAGGACGGTGACTTCGGCGCCCTCTGCCACGTAGCGGGCGATGGTCCCGCCGGTGGTGAGGGTTTCGTCGTCGGGATGGGCATGCACGAGCAGCAGCCGCCGGGCAGCGTCGGTCACGGGGTCGTCCTCCACCAGTTGGGGGCGTCGGCGACGACACCCGCAGGTACCGCACCGGCCAGCGATACGCCGTCGATTCCGGGGCCGGCCGCGACGACCGTGCGGTCCTGCACGATCGGCAGGTTCACGGCGAGGTCCCACAGCTTCGGCTGCGCGTTCGTCAGGATCTCGTGGACGTCACCGTTACCGCGGATCGCGGCGTCGAGGTCGGCGGTCAGCGACGGGTCGCACACCGAGCTCAGATTGCTCGGGGCCTCGAGCTGCGCGATCACCGCGTCCTCCTCGACGACCTCGGTCTCGGGGGAGGGCTCGTCGGCCGGGGTCGGGGCCGGGGCGGTCGGTGCCGGGTCGGAGTCGGTGGTTTCCTTCGGAGGCGTGCCGACCACATCGGACGGAGGCGTGCCGACCACATCGGACGGAGGCGTGCCGACCACATCGGACGGAGGCGTGCCGACCACGGGGGGTGGAACCGGCAGGCACCCGAATCGCGACAGCGCGGCCGTCGCCGGATCGTTTCCGGCCCGCATCCAGCCGACGACGGCGTGCACCCGGCCTTCGACGAGCGCGTCGCCGTACAGCTCGTCGGCCGGCAGCGCGGTGACGGTCGCGCGGATGCCGGCCCCGCGCAGCAGATCGGCGGCGGTCCGCGCGACCGCGAGGGGTACCCCGGCGTCCTCGACGACACCGATCACCAGGGTCAACGGCGCGCCGTCGCGGACGAGCAGTCCTTCGGTTTCGGTCTCGGGTGCCGGCGCCGGAGTGGTTGCGGGTGCGGCCGTCGCCACGGGCGCGCCGGACGCACCGTCCGGAACGTCGACCGGAGCCGGCGGCGGCGCCGGCAGGTATCCGGCCTCGGCGAGCAGGCCGAGGGCCTGCTCGCGGGCGGGTCGCGGAGGCATCGACGGCGCATAGCCGGGATCCGAGGGAGCGAGCACCTGGGCACGAGCGGGAACGACCGCGGATTCGGTTCCCGCCGCGACGGTGGCGAGCAGGTCCGGGTCGAGCAGACCCAGCACGCCGCGGCGCACGCGCGGATCGGCGAATTCCGGAGTCCGCGCGTTCAGGGTGAGATCGAGTGTGCGCGGCTGCAATTGGGTGCCGGCCCGGACGCCGGGAACCGCACCGAGCTGGGCGAGCAGGGCCGATCCGCCGCGCACCTGCGCGACCTGCACGTCGCCGGTGCGCATCGAGTCGGTCAGCTGGGAATCGGTGCCGCCGCGGCGCAGCAGGATCTCGTCCGGCCGGGCGGGCAGCCCCCAGAAGCGGTCGTTGCGTTCGAGCAGGATCTCACCGCGGCCGCGGTCCACCGAGTCGACGGAGAATCGGCCACCGGACACCGGGATCGACTCGGCCAATCCGGTGACGAAGCCGCCGGGCGTGTCCTTGACCAGGTGGGCGGGCAGCAGATCGGAGAACAGTTCACGCCACGCCGGGTACGGCTCGCGCAAGGTCACGGTGACGGTCTTGCCGCCCCCGGAGGACGCGACGTCCTCGATCAGCCGGTACCCGGACGGGTCCACGACCCCGGGCTGGGTGATCATCTGCTGCCACAGGTAGCGGAAGTCCTCGGCGGCGATCGGCGCACTGTCCGACCACTGGGCGTCGGTGCGCAACTGGTACGTGATCGTGAACGGGTTCTCCGAGGTGACCTCGGCCGACACGAGCACCGACTCGTCGGGAACACGGTCCACCAGCGCCGGGTTCGCGGGGTTCGGCACGGTCCGGAACGCGCTCGGCAGCACCAGTTCGGCGACGGCGTTGCCGACCGGCGATTGGTCCGCGAGCAGGTGCGGATTGAATCCGGCGCCGATGTCGTCGATGGCGACGACGACGGTGTTGCGCTGCGGCGCGGGCGCCGGGGTCTGGGTCGGCTCGGTCTGCTCGATCGGCGGGGGCGGAGAGGCGGTGCACGCCGCCAACCCCATGGCCAGAGCGGTGATTCCGGCCATCATCAGTGGCCGGCGCCGTCTCCGGACGCGCGAACGCAACAACCGAGCCTCCCCTCCGTCGGACAACGGCTCGGGTGGCGGTGCTCGGCTCCACCGTGCTGCGCGTCGCCAACAACGCACCGTGCCCGGTCGTGGTGTGGCGCGGCGACACCGAGAATCCGCTGCCGAACGACAAG